>NZ_LZEU01000001.1:600000-900000 GCF_014490745.1 Pseudomonas alcaligenes
CTCTGCCTGCCTGGGAGTGAACGCCTTGCGCGAAATCGTCCTGATCAACATCACCGGGGAAGACCGTCCGGGTCTGACCGCGGCCATTACCGGCGTCCTTGCCCAGGGCGGGGTGAATATCCTCGACATCGGCCAGGCGGTGATCCACGACACCCTGTCGTTCGGCATCCTGGTCGAGATCCCCGACACCGAGCAGGCCTCCTCGGTACTCAAGGATGTGCTGTTCACCGCCTACAAGCTGGATCAGCAGGTGCGCTTCACCCCGGTCTCCGAAGCCGACTACCAGCAATGGGTCAGTGGCCAGGGCAAGCCGCGCTACATCGTCACCCTGCTGACCCGCAAGGTCACTGCCGAGCAGCTGCAGCGGGTCAGCTCGATCACCGCCAAGTACGGCCTCAACATCGACCATATCGATCGCCTGTCCGGGCGCATGGCGCTGGACATGCCGGCCGACCAGGGCAAGGGCTGCATCGAGTTTTCCGTGCGCGGCGAGCCGGCCGATGCGGTAGCGCTGCGTGCCGAGTTCCTCAGCGTGGCCCAGGAGCTCAACGTCGACATCGCCTTCCAGCGCGACTCGCTGTTCCGCCGCAACCGCCGCCTGGCGGTGTTCGACATGGACTCGACGCTGATCGAGGCGGAAGTCATCGACGAGCTGGCCAAGGCTCATGGCGTCGGCGAGCAGGTGGCCGAGATCACCGAGCGCGCCATGCGCGGCGAGCTGGACTTCCGCGCCAGCTTCAAGGAACGCATGGCCCTGCTGCAGGGCCTGCCGGAGAGTGTGCTGGCCGAGATCGGCGCCTCGCTGCGCCTGACCGAAGGCGCCGAGGTACTGTTCGCCGAGCTCAAACGCCTGGGCTACAAGACTGCCATCCTGTCCGGTGGCTTCAGCTACTTCGCCAAGCAGCTGCAGGCCAAGCTGGGTATCGACTACGTGTATGCCAACGAGCTGCAGATCGTCGATGGCAAGGTCACCGGCGTGGCCGTCGAGCCGATCGTCGACGCCCAGCGCAAGGCCGACCTGCTGAGCGAGCTGGCGGCCCGCGAAGGTTTGCGCCTGGAGCAGACCATCGCCGTCGGCGACGGCGCCAACGACCTGCCTATGCTCGGCCTGGCCGGCCTCGGCGTGGCCTTCCGTGCCAAGCCGCTGGTCAAGCAGTCGGCCAAGCAGGCGATCTCCACCCTGGGCCTGGACGGCATCCTCTACCTGCTCGGTTTCCGCGATCGCGACGGCCGCGACTGAGATTCGCAGGTCAAAAAAGCCCCGCATCTGCGGTGCTTTTTTATTGCGATGCGGATTACTCGTCGCCGGCGGAGAAGTCGTAATCCATCGACTGGCTGGGGCCCTGCAGGTAGTGACCCTGGATGTAGTTGACCCCGGCCTGCCAGAGGGTGGCCAGCACGCTGGCGCTCTCGACGAAGGGCACGATGGTTAGCTTGGCCTGGGCGTGCAGGCTGGCCAGCAGGGTCTTCAGCGCTTCCTGGTTCTCCGCGCTGGACAGATCCTGGGAGAACGAGCCGTCCACCTTCACGAAGTCCACGCTGAGGTGCTTGAGCGTGTTGAACGGGTTGAGGGCGCAGCCGAACTGGCTCAGGGCGACCTTGCAGTGCAGTTCCGCCAGGCCCTGGGTGAGCGCCTTGGCCTGCTTGAGGTAGGCGGTGGCGTCGGTCTCGCCGATCTGGAATACCAGCGAGTCGGAGGGCAGGCGGGCGGCCTTGAGGGCCACGCTGAGCCAGGGCAGCAGGGTCTGATCCTGCAGGCTGTTGCCGGACAGGTGGACGAACAGGCGGGTGCTGTGGCCCTTGCTGCGGTGTTCGGCGAGCAGCTTGATCGAGTTGAGGATCACCCAGCGGTCGATCTTCTCGGCCAGGCCGGCTTCGCGGGCGGCGTTCATCAGGTCGCCGGCCGGTACTTCCTCGCCTTGCGGGCTGAGCAGGCGCAGGAGCACCTCGTAGTGCTCGTCGCTGTCGCCGCGCAGGCTGATGATCGGCTGGAACAGCAGGCGGAAGCTGTTGTTCTCCAGGGCCTGCTGGAGCATGGCGATGATGCTGCCGCGGCTGGCAGCGGCGGCCAGCTCGTCGGCCGGGTTGAACACCTTGATGGCATTGCCGCCGCTGATCTCGTCGGCGCAGCGGTGGGCGCGGTCGATGACTTCCTGGGCCTTGCTGGTCTGCTCGCCAAGGCCGGCGACGCCGATCGACAGGGTGGTCTGCACGGTACGGCCGCTGACGTCGAACAGATGGCCTTCGGTCTTCTTCAGCAGGCCGGCGAGCTGCTCGCGGGACTGTTCGGGCAGCAGCTCGGGCAGCAGCACGGTGAATACGTCGTCGCCGAAGCGGGCGATCTGGGTGCCACTAGGGAAGTGGTTGCGCAGCAGGTTGGCCAGGTCGGTGAGCAGCAGGTCGATGCCGGCCAGGCCGACTTCGCCAATGACCTCGCTGTAACGGTCGACACGGATGTAGGCCAGGCTGGACACCTGGTTGGCGGTGACGGCGCGCTGGGCGGCGGCATCCATCAGCTCGAGGAAGTGGGCGCGGTTGAACAGGCCGGTGACCAGATCCTGGCTGCTGATTTCGCGCAGTTTCTCTTCCAGCTCGGCGTTGTCGGCTTCGGCGCGGATCACCACCTGGATGCACGGTTCACCGTCATAGGTGGCCGGGGAGAAACTCATGCGCGACTGGAAGCGCTGGCCGTTGGCCTTGACCCCACCGCAGGCCAGTTCGGCACTGCCTTCGGCGCTGGAGTAGTTCTTCAGGAAGTCCTTGAAGGCGGCCTGATCTTCGCTGGCGATCAGGTCGATCATCGGCATGCCTTCCAGCTCGTCGCCGTCCTCGTAGTCGAACAGCTTGAGGTAGGCGCGGTTGGCATAGATGTGCATGCCATCGTGGACATAGGTGATGGCGTCCACCGAGCTGTCCAGCAGCAGCTGGCAGCGTTTCTCCGCTTCGCGCAGGGCGACTTCGGAGTTGCGCCGGGCGCGGCGCTCCTCAAGGTTGGCCAGCTCACGGTTGGCCACCAGGATCAGGCGCTCGTCTTCGCCTTGCGGCAGTGCATCCTGGGCGCCGAGCATCAGGGCTTCGGTGATGGAGTCGGAGTCGTTGCCGGCGACCAGCTGGATCACCGGAATGTCCTTGGCCTGGCGGCGGATGGCGGTGATCGCCTCGCTCGGTTCCAGGTGCTCGCTAGTGGGGGCGCTGATCAGCAGATCCCAGCTCTGCTGCAGGGCTTCGGCGAGGTTGTCGCTGGAGCTGATGCGATGGACGCGGGTGGCCCTGCCGGCATTGCGGAACAGGCTGACCAGGCGCTCGGCCTCGTTCTGCGAATCCTCGAGGATCAGCAGGCGTATGGTTTTTTTTTCGATGGCCATGGGCGTGAAATGCTATGGAAGCGCCGAAGAACGGGCGCAAAAAGGCGACAAATGGTCTGTTCCGGCAATCTACAGCGACTTCCAGAGTGAGTCAAAGTCTTCCTCGCTGCCCTTGTTGGCGCTTTTCTCGGCTGTGACGGGCTTCCCGTCGGGCTCGCTGACCTGGCCCAGGTTGCGGTATTCGAACTGGCTGAAACTGCCGGTGCTGGTCTGCCGGCGGCTGAGCACGGCGCGGCGTTCCTCACCGTTCAGGTTGATCAGTACCTTGTTGCTCTCCTGGAAGGGCAGGCGTGGGGTGATCAGGCTGGCCGGGCGCGAGATCACACGGATTTCCGGCAGCAGCAGGGCGCGCAGGAACTGGCTGTTCTGCTCGCTCTTGCGTATCAGCTGCAGGCCGCAGGGCTGCGCATGGGGGGCGATCAGTTCGATGCCCATCTGCGTGCCGCCGCCGCGCACCTGGCGAATCCAGCGCACCACGGCAACGCTCCAGGCCTGCTCGGGGCTGTCCTGGATGCCCAGCAGTTCGCCGGCCTGCAGCTGGCTGGGGACTTCCTTCGGCCAGCTCAGGCAGTAGCCGCCGGGGCTGTGGTTGACGATCGGCACGTCGAAGGTCGGGTAGCTTTCCGGGTTCTCCGGTGCCGCGCTGGCGTTGTTCTTGCTGGCGCCACGGTACTGGATGGTCTCCAGTGGCATGCCGGGCTCCCAGTGGCTTTCGCGCTGGGCGTCGAAGGCGGTCGACCAGATGTCCGGGCCGCCGCCGGTGTTGCCGACCTTGAACTGGGCGCTGCGGACTTCCTCGGGACGCTGCAGCACTTCGGCGAAGGGTTTGCCGCCAGCCAGGTAGAAGTGCACGGCGGACATGCCGATGCACAGGCGCAGGTTGCCGCGCCCCGGATTGCGCTGGAAAGTGCGTTCGGCGATGTCGCCCCAGGCCGAGCTGAGGTGCTGCAGCAGGTCGCTGGTCATGCCCTCGGGTACGGGCAGGCGGCGTGGCTGCGGGCTGTCCTCGGGGAGCAGCAGGTGTTCCTTGATCGCGTCGACCAGGGCGTGCGGATCGAGGCCGAGCAGGTTGTGCAGTTCGCTGTCGCTGAACAGCGATTTGTAGCGCGGCGGGCCATCCAGCTGCGGGGCGATGACGAACAGGCTGTAGGGCTCGTCGGCGGCATGCAGGCTGGCCAGGTTGCTCCAGCCCTCCAGTGCTTCGGCCAGGCGTGCGATGCTGCTCTGGCGCATCTGGTTGCAGCGCGCGCAACCCAGCAGCAGGGCCACGATGTAGGTCTGTTCCGGGCTCAGGCTCTTGCCGTTCTGTGCCAGGCGATCGGTGACCTGGGCATGTTGCAGGTTGTTCTGGCGGGCGATGCGGTACAGCTGGTGCAGTTCCAGCCACAGCCCCTCGGGCACCGGGCAGTACAGCTGGCTGGCGCGCACCAGCGGGCCGCACAGGCTGTGCAGGGCGCGTTGCAGGGAGGCGGTCAGCAGCGTGGCGCGTTCCTTGGTCAGGCGCGGCAGCTCCTGGGCGATGATCAGTTTGTAGCCGATGGCCAGGTGGTTCTGCAGGGCCTGGCAGAGGTTGGCGACCTTGCGCGGGCGTTCGTCGAGGACGATCGACTGGTTGAGGAAATGGCGCTCCAGGTGGCGGCAGACGAATACCACTTCCGGGCGCAGCAGTTCGAGCAGTTGCAGGCGATTGTCGCTGGTGGTGATCAGTTGGTTGAGTTCCACCAGGCCCTGGTAGAGCTGGCGGGCGGTCTCGCCGATGTTGGCCTTGGGCAGGCCGGCGATCCAGCGTTTGAGTTCACGTGGGTTGGCATCGCAGAAGGACAGCCCCTGTTTATCTGGAGTGGGAACGCGCAGGAGCAGGTGTGGGCTCTGTTTATCCATACCGGGGTTTGTATCCGTAACAGGCTGGGCCTAGTCCCCGTTGTGCAGGGACTTTCGGCAACTCTAGCAGTATCCCGGCGGTGCCGCAGCCCTAGGCTGCGCGCTGCGCGGGTATCGGTTCTGACACGATGGGGCGGGGGATGTTCCTGCCGGTATTCAGTTGGACGGTGCGCTGGCGACTGCCGATTCGTCCGGGCTCACCCGCACCCAGCCGTCGCCCTGACGGCGCACGGCACCGGCGGCCCAGCTGGCCATGTCCTGACGGCGGCAGACGCCGGTGTTGCCCTGGCCGGAGCCGGCCACCACCTTGTAGATCACCTGATCGCGCAGGCCGCGGCCTGGCTTGCCGGCGTCGATCACCTGGCGTACGGCCCAGGCATCGCCGGGTAGGGCGTTGCTATAGCAGGCGCCGAGCAGGATATCGGCGGCGACCAGGCGTTTGGCCTGGGCATGCTGCTGGGCCAGCTGCATGACTTCCAGCAGGTCGTCGAAGCGGATGTCCAGGTAGGAATCGACCTGGCGCAGGGCGTGGTAGAAGTCTTCCGGGCTCAGCCCGCCGGGGTTGGCCACCGGCTGTGGTTGGCGCGCCAGCACGGCGGGGTAGCGGCGCCAGGGGAACAGGCAGTTGAACAGCACGGCCACCAGCAGCATCACCGCCACGTTGAGCAGCACCGGGCTGAGCACGAAGGCGAAGCCCAGGTCATGGATGGCCTGGCCGCCGATCACTGCGCTGAGGGCAGTGGCGCCACCGGGCGGATGGATGCAGCGGGCGTATTGCATGACCAGAATGGCCAGCGCCACGGCCAGCGCGGGGGTAAAGGGCGAGTCCGGCAGCAGTTGCTGGCAGATCACTCCGACCAGCGCCGACAGACCATGCCCGCCGATCACCGCCCAGGGCTGCGACAGCGCGCCGTGGGGCACGACGAACAGCAGCACGGCACTGGCGCCCATCGAGGCAACCACCCAGAACGCTGCCTCGGTGGGCAGCAGCCAGTGGGTGACTGCGTAGATCAGGCCGATGCCGACGAAGGCACCGAGGGTCGCCAGGTATTTCTCCAGGTGGCTGGTGGCGTCGGCGCCCCAGCCCAGCAGGCGCCGGCAGTACAGCCAGAAACCGTCCTGCATCAGCTGCGCGGTTGTGCCAGGGCCTGGCCCATGCGCACCGGGCTGCCGGCGACCAGGCCTTCAGCCCACTGCACCTGCTGCGGGCCGAACAGCACGATGGCGGTGGAGCCGAGCTTGAAGCGGCCCAGTTCACCACCCTTGGCCAGCTCGATGGCGGCGCGTGCGGCTTCATCGTAGCGGGTGGTCTTCAGCTCGCGCTTCGGCGGGGTGACCAGGCCGGCCCAGACGGTTTCGATGCTGGCCACGATCATCGCGCCGACCAGCACCACGGCCATCGGCCCGCGCTCGGTGTCGAACAGGCAGACCACCCGCTCGTTGCGGGCGAACAGTTCGGGGACGTTTTCCGCGGTGGTCTGGTTGACCGAGAACAGCCGGCCCGGCACGTAGACCATTTCCTTCAGGGTGCCGCCCAGGGGCATGTGCACGCGGTGGTAGTCCTTGGGCGACAGGTAGATGGTGGCGAAGTCGCCGCCCATGAACGGCGCGGCGCGCTCGGCGTCGCCGCCCAGCAGTTCCAGCACGCTGTAACTGTGACCCTTGGCCTGGAAGATGCGGCCTTGCTCGATCGGGCCGAGCTGGCTGACCGCGCCGTCGGCCGGGCAGAGGATGGCGCCGGGAGTTTCATCCAGCGGGCGTGCGCCGTCTTTCAGAGCGCGGGTGAAGAAGGCGTTGAAGTGCTCGTAGGCCGTCAGGTCTTCGACCTGGGCTTCGCTCATGTTGACCTGGTACTGCTGGGCGAACCAGCCGATCAGGCGGTTCTTGAACCAGGCGGCGCGGCATTCGGCGGCGCAGCCGATCAGGCGCGACAGCAGGTGGTGGGGCAGCAGGTACTGGCTGAGGATAAACAGGCGTTGTTTCATCGGAGTTCCTTGAAGAAGCTTAATTCGCGACCGGGGTGTCGGGGTGGTTGCCCCATTCCGACCAGGAGCCGGCATAGGCTTTGACCCGCGGATAGCCGAGGGCCTTGGCCACCAGGTAGGTGAAACCGGAGCGGCGGTGGGTCTGGCAGTGGGTGATCACTTCCTTGTCCGGGGTGATGCCCAGGCCTGCCAGCACCTGCGCCATGTCGCTGCGGATGCGCAGGCCGCGCTGGCCGTCCATGCCGGCTGTCCACTCGAAATTGACCGCGCCGGGGATATGCCCGCCACGGGCGGCGAGGACTTTCTCGCCGCTGAATTCGGCCGGCGAGCGGGCATCCCAGATCGCCAGGTCGCTGGCGCCCAGGCGGCTCTGCAGGTATTCGCGGCTGGCGGTGGGGGCATCGTGCAGGGTCAGGCTGACCGAGCTGGCAGCCACGGCGGCTGGCTCCAGGCTCAAGGGACGCTGCTCGCTCAGCCAGGCCTGCAGGCCGCCGTTGAGGTAGTGGTAGTGCGCGTGGCCGATCACGTCGAGCAGCCAGATGAAGCGCCCGGCCCAACCGCCGCCTTCGTCGTCGTAGACCACATAGACAGCATCGGGGTTGTGCCCCAGCTCGCCGAACAGGGCTTCAAGCTGGGCCGGTTCCGGCAGCAGGCCGGGCGCCGGTGGCTGGCCCAGCTGGGTGCGCTTGCTGTCGACCCAGCGGGCGCCGGGGATATGGCCCTCGGCATAGCCGGCGGCGCTGCTGAGGTCGACCAGGATCAGTTCGGGCGCCTGCAGGCGGGCGGCCAGCTCGGCAGGCTCGATCACCAGCGGCAGGGCGGAGAAGGCGGACATGTGAGCCTCCGGAAAACGGGAAAGGGGCGGATTGTAGCGGAAAGCGCGGCGCCCCGGTCAGCAGCCGTCACACGGCTGGCGACGGGGTTCAGCTGCCGCGCTTGGCGAAGGTGGCGAGGGCGCGCTCGATGCACTGGGCGGTCTTGCCGAACACCTGCAGTTGCGCATCGCTGATGGCGGCACCCTGCTGGTCGGCCACCAGCAGCATCACCACCCGGCCATTGCTGGCCAGCGAGCGCAGCAGCAGGTGCTCGCTGGGGAACAGCGCCTTCAGGCTACCCGGCAGCAGGGCGGAGAACTGCGCCACGTTGGCCGGGGTCAGGCGCAGTTGCCCGGCCTGGCTCAGCAGGCGGCGCAGTACCTGGCTCTGTGCCGGGTCGAGGCGCAGCTGGCCGGCCTCGACGGGCAGGCCGGCGCTTTGCTGGGCCAGCAGGCGGGTATGGTTGCGGTCGGCCAGCAGCACCAGCAGGCGCGGCATGCCGCCGGC
The DNA here is from genome assembly GCF_014490745.1 of Pseudomonas alcaligenes. Lineage (NCBI taxonomy): Bacteria > Pseudomonadati > Pseudomonadota > Gammaproteobacteria > Pseudomonadales > Pseudomonadaceae > Aquipseudomonas > Aquipseudomonas alcaligenes. The sequence continues at coordinate 608,554 of NZ_LZEU01000001.1, forward strand.
CAGCAGGGCCTGGCGCGCGCAGTCGGTCAGCTGCAGCACGTTGGCGAACGGTGAGGGCTCGGCCAGCAGGCGGGTGCACTGCTGTTTCCACTGCGCCAGGGCGCTGCTGTCGGGCAGGGCGGCGGCCGGCGCGGCCGGGCTGGCCTGCAGGTGACAGGCATCCCAGGGCCACAGCAGGGCCTGTGCGGGGTGCCAGAGTCCGGGCTGGGCATGCTGGCGGGCGCTGATGACAGCCTGCTGGTGGATCAGCTGCTGCACCTCGCCCAGGGCGGTCTGCAGGTACAGGCCGGTCAGGCGCTGCCAGCGCAGGCTGTGCGGGCAGCTCCAGTTCTGGTGGCTGGACAGCGCCAGACCGTTGGCCAGCAGGATGCTGTTGGCCGGCTGGCTGAGCCAGCGGCGCAGGGCCGGGTCGGCATCCAGCATCTGCTGCTGGTGCAGTGGGTGTTCGTTGTCGTGGGCGATATGCAAGGCCTTGACCAGCAGGCGGCGGTCTTCCACCAGCAGGCGGTAGCTCTGCACTATCCACTCGGGCAGGCGCCAGTGCCGGGCCAGCGCCAGGCATAGCTGCAGCAGCGGTACGCCGAGCAGCTCGCGCTCTACCCGCGCGGCTGGCTCGCCGCGGCGCAGCACACGTTCTTCCCAGGCGGCGAACAGTTCCGGCTGGGTGAAGACCAGCGGCCACAGCGGGGCGAGCAGCAGCAGGCTGCCCCAGTGGATCTCCTGCCACAGGCGCGCCAGGCGGCCGGCGAACAGGCCGTTGGCCTGCTGCGAGGCGTGCAGGCTGATCAGCTGCAGCTGGCCGAGGGCGGCGGGCAGCTGGTTGTCGGCGACCGTGGCCATCTGTCCGAGCAGGGCTTCGGTGCGCTTGAGGCCCAAGCGGTTGAGCGCCATCTCCAGGGTTTCCGCTGGCTCGCTGAAGCTGTTGCTCTTGCGGTTGACCTCGCGCAGCAGGAGCAGGGCGAAGGTCGGGCAGTGCTGGATCTGCTCGGCGATGTCGCGCAGCGAGCGGCGGCTGTCGAGCAGGTAGCGACGTACCCGCTCCTGCTGGCCGAGGGTAATCGGCAGGCGAGCGCCGTCGAGCTGCTGGAGCCAGCCATCGAGAGTACGCGGAGCGGATTTCTGAGTGGGCATGCAGGTTGAGCCAAACTGGCTTTTCGCCTTTACTGCCTATAGTCTGGCGCAATACTTCCGATAAATAGAAGGGTTGTTTTGCGCAACCCTTACGACTCACCTTTCAAGCTCATTCTTCCATGGCAAAAATCATCGGCATCATCGTCGTATTCGCCAGCGTGCTCGGCGGTTACGTGTTGTCCCACGGTAAGATCGCCGCGCTGATCCAGCCCTTCGAGGTAATGATCATCGGCGGGGCCGCACTGGGCGCCTTCCTCCAGGCCAACCCGGGCAGTGCCTTCATGCACGTCATGAAGAAGTCGCTGGGCATGTTCAGCTCGCGCTTCACCCACACCTTCTACCTGGAAATCCTCAAGCTGCTCTACGAGATCCTCAACAAGAGCCGCCGCGAAGGCATGATGGCCATCGAGGCGGATGTCGAGGATCCCAACGCCAGCCCGATCTTCAGCAAGTACCCGGGCATCCTCAAGGATGCCGGGATGACTGCCTACATCTGCGACTACCTGCGCATCATGTCCTCCGGCAACATGGCGCCGCACGAGCTGGAAGGCCTGTTCGACATGGAGATCGCCAGCCTCAAGGAAGAACTGGATCATCCGGCCCACGCGGTGGCGCGGATCGCCGATGGCCTGCCGGGCTTCGGTATCGTGGCCGCGGTACTCGGCATCGTGGTGACCATGGCGCTGCTCGGCGAAGTGGCGCAGGCCGAACTGGGCGTGCACGTGGGGGCGGCGCTGGTCGGTACCTTCCTCGGTATTCTTGCCGCCTACGGCTTCTTCGGCCCGCTGGCGGTGAGCCTGGAGCACGACGCCAAGGAAGAGCTGAACGTCTACGAGGCGATCAAGGCCACCCTGGTGTCCTCGGCTTCCGGCATGCCACCGACCCTGGCCGTGGAGTTCGGCCGCAAGGTGCTGTTTCCGGCCCATCGACCCAGCTTCAGCGAGCTGGAGCAGGCGATGCGCGGTAGCTGATAACCATGGAAAACAACCAGCCGATCATCGTCAAGCGGGTCAAGAAGACCGCTGCCGGGCACCATGGCGGGGCCTGGAAGATCGCCTTCGCCGACTTCGCCACGGCGATGATGGCGTTCTTCCTGGTGCTGTGGCTGATGTCCTCGGCCACGCCGGAGCAGAAGAAGGCGATTTCCGGCTATTTCCAGGATCCGATCGGCTACACCGAGAGTGCCAGCCCCTACGTCATTGACCTCGGCGGCACGCCGACGCCGGCGCCGGATCGCACCCTCAATCCGGAACTGAAAGACGCGCCGGATGCCATGGAGTCGGCGGTCGATGCCGAAGACACTCCCGAGCAGCTCGAGGCCAAGCAGGCTGAGCAGATGGCCGAGCAGGTCGAGAAGGAACGCCTGGAGATGCTCCTGCAGGAGCTGCAGACCAAGGTCGACGAGAACCCGCAGCTGCAGAAGTTCAAGGATCAGATCCTCTTCGAGATCACCCAGGACGGCCTGCGCATCCAGATCATGGATGCCGAGAACCGGCCGATGTTCGACCTCGGCAGTGCGCGCCTGCAGCCGTACTTCGAGGACATCCTGCTGATCCTCGCCGAGACCATCAAGGAAGTGCCGAACAAGATCAGCGTCAGCGGTCACACCGATGCCAAACCGTTCGCTGGCCAGGCCGAGTTCGGCAACTGGGAACTGTCGGCCAACCGCGCCAACGCCGCGCGCCGCGCCCTGACCGCCGGCGGCTACCCGGACGAGCGGGTGGCGCGGGTGGTGGGTTATGCCTCGTCGGCGCTGTTCGACCGCAACGATCCGCTTAACCCGGTGAACCGCCGCATCGACATCATCGTCCTGACCAAGAAGGCCCAGCGTGCCATCGAGGGCGAGCAGGATGGCGATGGTGCGGGCAGCGCGGCACCGGCTCCGGCACCGCTCGATGCGCTGCCGGTACCGGCCCCGGCGCCTGACCCGAGTGCCCCGGTGCAGCCGCGCGAACTGCGCGAGAAGCTGAATATCTTCGAGGACGGTGCGCTCAAGTTCGACGAGCCCAAGGAATAACCCGCCCCGCAATGCACAAGGCCGCGATCATCGCGGCCTTGTGGTTTCTGCGTGGCTAAGAACCGGTTTGGGATCTTTTGAGCTAGAGCCAGTTGCAGCACCGCATGGCCGACGATCAAGAGAGCCAAGGCAGGTTCTTAGTATTCGCTGGTCGGCAGGCTGGCCAGGATATGCCGGTAGCTGGCCATCCGCTGCGGCTGGATGCGGCCGTCTTCCAGGGCTTTGAGCAGGGCACAGCCAGGCTCGCGGTCGTGCTTGCAGTCGCGGAAGCGGCAGGTGCCGAGCAGGTCGCGGAACTCGATGAAGCCGGCTTCCACATCGTCACGGCTGACATGGCCGAGGCCGAATTCGCGGATGCCGGGCGAGTCGATCAGCTCACCGCCGCCGGGGAAGTGGAACAGCCGCGCGGTGGTGGTGGTGTGGGTGCCCTTGCCGGTGACTTCCGACAGCGGGCCGACGCGGGTGTCGACGCCCGGCAGCAGGCTGTTGACCAGCGACGACTTGCCGACCCCGGACTGGCCGACGAATACGCTGACATGGCCATCCAGGCGTGCCTTCAACTGATCCATGCCATCGCCTTCGTGGGCCGACACTTCCAGCAGCGGGTAGCCCAGCTGGCGGTAGGTGGTGAGCAGGCCGTTGAGGTGCTCGGCGTTTTCCTCGTCGATCAGGTCGGCCTTGTTCAGCAGCAGCTGCGGCTGGATACCGGCGTGCTCGGCGGCGATCAGGTAGCGGTCGATCAGGTTGGCGTGGGCGTGCGGCAGCGGGGCGAAGACGATGACGATCAGGTCGACGTTGCCGGCCACCGGCTTGAGCTGGCCGCGCATGTCCGGGCGGCACAGCTCGGAAGTGCGCGGTAGCTGGGCGACGATAACTCCGTTGCCCTGGTTGCCGGGGCGCCAGACCACGCGGTCGCCGGTGACCAGGGTGGGCAGGTTGGCGCGCAGGTGGCAGCGCTGCACCTGGCCGGCCAGTTCGCCTTCCAGCGCCTCGACCTCGACCTGTACGCCGAAGTGGGCGATTACCAGGCCGGTCTGTTCCGGGCCGAGGTCGCCACCCTCCAGTTCTTCGAGCATGCGCGACTCGCGCTTGGCAGCGCGGGCAGCACGCTCTTCCTGAACCTTGTCGATGCGCCAGTTCTGGCGGCGGGTGAGTTGGCGTTTGGCCATGACCTTTCCGGGGGGAGAAAACGGCGGCGAGTTTAGCACGTGGCTGGCTGTGGCCGGGCGGGAACTGGTACAACGGGCGCCATTGTTCCCGACGACGAGCCGTCATGTTCGAACTGCTGCGCTCCCGCTACCCGGCCTTGTTGGCGCTGCTGGCCCAGATCTTGGCGCTGGCCGGCCTGGCCCTGCTGGTGCTGGCCCTGGTTCGCCAGGGCGACGTGCGCCTGTCGCCCTGGGCGGCGGTGCTGCTGCAGGCTGTGCTGGCGGCCGCGCTCGGCCACTGGCTGGGGCTGCGCCGCTGGTGGCTACCGCTCAACCTGGCCTTTGCCCCCGCTCTGCTGGCGTTGCAGTCGGGGCAGTGGCCAGCCTGGTGGTTTCTCGTCGCCTTTGTGCTGCTACTGCTGGTCAACTGGAACAGCTTCCGCGAGCGGGTGCCGCTGTACCTCAGCGGGGCGCGTACCCGTCAGCGCCTGAGCCAGCGACTGGCCGGGTTGCCGGCGGACTTTCGCTTCGTCGACCTCGGCTGCGGCCTGGGTGGCACCCTGCTGCAGCTGGCTCGTGACTACCCGCAGGCGCGTTTGGCCGGGGTGGAGACCGCCCCGCTGGTGTTCCTCTGCGCCTGGCTGCGTTGCCTGCCTTATCGCAACTGCCGGGTGCATTACCGCAGCCTGTGGCAGGAAGATCTGTCCGCCTATGACGCCGTGTACTGCTTTCTCTCGCCGGCGCCGATGCCCGAACTGTGGCAGAAGGCGCGCCGCGAGATGGGCGCGGGCAGCCTGCTGGTCAGCAACAGCTTCGAAATTCCCGGGGTGCCGCCCAGCGAGGTGATCGAGCTGGATGACTGGCGCGATTCGCGTTTGCTGCTCTGGCATCTCTGAGCGGCTAAACTGGCGCCTATCTAGAAGGAGCCGACCATGCCGCAGAACCCCAACAACCTGATCTGGATCGACCTGGAAATGACCGGGCTGGAGCCGGAGCGGGACGTCATCATCGAGATGGCCACCATAGTCACCGACAGCGACCTCAACATCCTCGCCGAGGGCCCGGTGATCGCCGTGCACCAGAGTGACGAGCTACTGGCGAGCATGGACGAGTGGAACACCCGCACCCACGGCGAAAGCGGCCTGACCCAGCGCGTGCGCGAAAGCAAGATCGGCCCGGCCGAGGCCGAGGCGCAGACCATCGCCTTCCTCGAACAATGGGTACCGAAGGGCAAGTCGCCGATCTGCGGCAACAGCATCGGCCAGGATCGGCGCTTCCTCTACAAGTACATGCAGAACCTGGAAGCCTACTTCCACTACCGCTACCTGGACGTGTCGACCCTGAAGATCCTCGCCGGCATGTGGGCGCCGCAGGTCAAGGATTCGTTCCAGAAGCAGGGCACCCACCAGGCGCTGGACGATATCCGCGAGTCGATTGCCGAGCTCAAGCACTATCGTCAGCACTTCCTCAAAGTCTGAGAACCTGCCCAAAGTCTGCTGCGCGTCGGGCCTGCTGCGTTAAAGCCAGGCTCGGAATGCTCATTTACAGTCGTAAACTGCGCTTCCTCCCCTGCCTTTGCCTTGCATGCCTCTAGCTCGCGAGACTTTGAACCGGTTCTGAAACGAAAGGCCCGCCTAGTGCGGGTCTTTTTCATGGTGGCGCGCCAGTGCCCACGCGACATGCTCGCGCACCAGCGCGGACGGATGTTCGCGGCGCGCCTTGAGTGCCTCCAGCACCGGAATGCTCGACGGCGCATTGCCCAGGCCCACGGCCAGGTTGCGCAGCCAGTTCTCGTAGCCCGTGCGGCGCAGCGGCGAGCCCTCGGTACGGCTGAGAAACTCCTCTTCGCTCCACAGGAACAGTTCGGCCAGGCTGCTGTTGTCCAGACCATGGCGCGGCTGGAAGTCGCCCTGGCTGGTGGGGCGGGCGAAGCGGTTCCACGGGCAGACGATCTGGCAGTCATCGCAGCCGAACACGCGGTTACCGATCAGGCTGCGCAGCTCGACGGGAATCGCGCCTTTCAGCTCGATGGTCAGGTAGGAAATGCAGCGCCGCGCATCCAGCACATAGGGGCCGACGAAGGCCTTGGTCGGGCAGATGTCCAGGCAGGCGCTGCAGCGCCCGCAATGCTCGCTGGCGTGTGGCGCATCCACCGGTAGCGGCAGGTCGACGAACAGCTCGCCGAGGAAGAACCAGCTGCCGGCCTTGCGGTTGAGCACCAGGGTGTTCTTGCCGATCCAGCCCAGTCCGGCCTTCTCGGCAATGGCCTTTTCCAACACCGGCGCACTGTCGACGAAGGCGCGGTAGCCGAACGGGCCGATGGCCGCCTGGATGCGCTCGGCCAGTTGCTGCAGGCGCTTGCGGATCAGCTTGTGGTAGTCGCGGCCCAGTGCGTAGCGCGACACGTAGGCGTGTTCGGGCTGGGCCAGGCGCTCGCTCATCTGGGTGTCGCCGGGCAGGTAGTCCATGCGCAGCGAGACCACGCGCAGGGTGCCCGGCACCAGTTCATCCGGGTGCGAGCGCTTGCTGCCGTGGGCGGCCATGTAGTCCATTTCGCCCTGGTAGCCGGCGTCCAGCCAGCGCTGCAGGTGCTGCTCGTGCTCGCCCAGTTGCACGTCGCTGATGCCGACCTGCTGAAAGCCCAGCTCGCGGCCCCAGTCCTTGATGGACTGCGCCAGGAGGGCGAGATCGGGGAGGGTGGTGGACATGCTGGGCGGCAACCGGAGGGAGATGGGTATAATTCTGCCAGACCTCGCCTGAATCACCGAACCATGTCGCTTGCCGAAGAGAGTTTACCCCTGCCGTTGTATACCGCCGCCCAGGTGCGCGAGCTGGATGCGCGCCTGATCGCCGCCGGCACCCCCGGTTTCGAGCTGATGCAGCGCGCCGCCCATGCTGCCTGGCGCGCCCTGCGCCGGCGCTGGCCGCAGGCTGGCGAAGTCACCGTGCTGGCCGGTGCCGGCAACAACGCCGGCGACGGCTACCTGGTCGCCGAACTGGCGCGCATGGCCGGTTGGGCCGTGCGGGTGCTGGCGGTAGGCGCGGTGGGCAAGCTGGCCGGCGATGCGGCGACGGCCCATCAGGCCGCGCTGGCGGCTGGTGTGGCGGTCGAGGCCTGGAGTGGCGGCGCAGAATTGCGTGGCGTGCTGGTCGACGGCCTGCTCGGCACCGGTTTCCAAGGCGAGCTGCGCGCGCCCTATGCCGAGGCCATCGCGCGCATCAACGGCAGCGGCCTGCCGGTGCTGGCGCTGGATCTGCCTTCCGGGCTGCATGCCGACAATGGCCTGGTTGCCGAGCAGGCGGTGCGTGCCGACCTGACCGTCAGCTTTATCGGCCTCAAGCTTGGCCTGTTCACCGGCGATGCGCCGGACTGGGTCGGTGAGCTGGTGTTCGATGACCTGCAGGCCGATCCGCAGCTGCTGGCGGCGCAGGCCTGTGCCGCGCTGCGCCTGGCGGGCGGCGCGTTGCCGCAGCTGGCGCCGCGCTCGCGCACGGCGCACAAGGGCCTGTTCGGTCATGTGCTGGTGGTCGGTGGCGATCGCGGCTTCGGCGGCGCGGCCCTGCTGGCGGCGGAAAGCGCCCTGCGCGCTGGCGCTGGCCTGGTCTCGCTGGCCACTCGCGGAGAGCATGTGGCGGCCAGCCTGGCGCGGCGTCCGGAAGTGATGTGCGTGGCCACCGATTCCACCTATCAATTGCCGCCACTGTGCGCCCAGGCCGATGTGCTGGTGGTCGGCCCTGGCCTCGGCCAGCAGGCCTGGGGGCGCAGCCTGCTCAGTGCGGTGGCGGCCAGTGCCCGCCCGCAGGTGTGGGATGCCGATGCACTGAATCTGCTGGCGGCCGGCGCGCTGCAATTGCCGGCGGACTGTGTGCTGACTCCGCATCCCGGCGAGGCGGCGCGCCTGCTGGGCATATCCACGGCCGAAGTGCAGGGCGATCGCCCGGCGGCAGCCCTGGCCCTGGCGCAGAAGTACCAGGCGGTGGTGGTGCTCAAGGGCGCCGGCAGCCTGATCGCCGCGCCGGATGGGCGCCTGCTGCTGTGTGATCGTGGTCATCCGGCCATAGCTGGTGCCGGCCTGGGCGATGTGCTGGCCGGTCTGATCGGTGCCCTGCGCGGTCAGGGGCTCGATGCCTTCGCTGCCGCCGCGCTGGCGGTCTGGCTGCACGCCAGCGCCGGTCAGCAGCTCGCAGTAAACGGGCGCGGGCTGGCTGCCAGTGATCTGATTCCGACCATTCGTCAGTTGCTTGAGGAGCATGCGCCATGTCTGCAGTGACCTTATATGCCGAAGGCGAGGAGGCCATGCTGGCCCTCGGTGCACGCCTGGCCGCGGCCACCGGCGGGCACGGGCTGATCTTCCTGCATGGCGATCTGGGGGCCGGCAAGACCACCCTGTCACGCGGCATCGTCCGCGGCCTGGGCCACACCGGTGCGGTGAAGAGCCCGACCTTCACCCTGGTCGAACCTTACGAGCTGGGCGACAAGCGCGCCTACCACTTCGACCTGTATCGCCTGGCCGATCCCGAGGAGCTGGAGTTTCTCGGCATCCGCGACTACTTCGAAGACGACGCCCTGTGCCTGATCGAGTGGCCGCAGCGCGGTGCCGGCGTTTTGCCAAAGGCTGACCTGACCATTACCATAAGCCCACAAGGCGCCGGCCGTGCGCTGCTGTTGCAGCCACACAGTGCTCGTGCCGAGGCTTGGTGTGTTGCCCTAGAACCTGTTCAAGGTCTCGCGAGCTAGAGACAGGCAAGGCAAAGTTGGGCGAAGAAGCGCAGTTTACGACCTGTAAATGAGCATTCTGAGCCCGACTTCAACGCAGCATGGCCGACGCGCAGCAGACGTTGAACCGGTTCTAATAAGAGTTTGTAGATAACAATGGGGAAAGGTATGCGCCTGCGTGCGCTGTTTGGCGGTATCGGGATTGTGCTGGCCGCCCTGGCCGCCGATGTGCTGGCCGCCACGGAAGTGCGCAGCGTGCGTTTGTGGCGCGCGCCGGACAACACCCGCCTGGTGTTCGACCTGTCCGGCCCGGTGCAGCACAGCGTGTTCACCCTGACCGCCCCCAACCGTATCGTCATCGACGTCAACGGCGCGCAGATGTCGGCGCCTCTGGACAAGCTGTCGCTGAGCAATACGCCGATCACCGGCATTCGCTCGGCGCAGCGCACCCCGACCGACCTGCGCCTGGTCATCGACCTGTCCGCCGTGGTCACGCCGAAGAGCTTCACCCTGGCGCCCAACCAGCAGTACGGCAACCGCCTGGTGGTCGACCTGTTCGACCAGGGCGCGGCCGACGCCGACGATACCCCGCCGAGCACGCCGCCAGTGGCAACCCTGCCGAGCACCGCACCGAGCCAGCCGGCTGTGCCGCCGACGGCGACCCCGACGCAGACGCCGAGTCAGGCGCCGAACAAGCTGCCGCCGGTGCCGGGCGGCAAGCGCGACATCGTGGTGGCCATCGATGCCGGCCACGGCGGCGAAGACCCGGGCGCCCTGGGGCCGAATCGCAGCGTGCTGGAAAAGAACGTGACCCTGGCCATCGCCAAGGAGCTGCAGCGCCAGATCAACAACGAGAAGGGCTTCCGCGCCGAACTGGTGCGTACCGGCGACTACTTCATCCCGTTGCGCAAGCGCACCGAGATCGCCCGCAAGAAGGGCGCCGACCTGTTCGTCTCCATCCATGCCGACGCCGCTCCCAGCCGCAGTGCCTTCGGCGCCTCGGTATTCGCCCTTTCCGAGCGCGGCGCCACCTCGGAAACCGCGCGCTGGCTGGCCGATAGTGAGAACCAGTCCGACCTGATCGGCGGTGCCGGCAACGTCAGCCTGGACGACAAGGATCGCATGCTTGCCGGGGTGCTTCTCGACCTGTCGATGACCGCCTCGCTGTCCTCCAGCCTGAATGTCGGGCAGAAGGTGCTCAGCCATGTTGGTAGCGTCACGCCGCTGCACAAGCGCCGGGTCGAACAGGCCGGCTTCATGGTGCTGAAGTCGCCGGATATTCCGTCGATCCTGGTGGAAACCGGGTTCATCTCCAACCCCAACGAAGCCAACAAGCTGTCCAGCAGCGGCCACCAGCAGACCCTGGCGCGCTCGATCACTGCCGGCGTGCGCCAGTTCTTCCAGCAGAATCCGCCGCCGGGCACCTATATCGCCTGGCTGCGCGACTCCGGGCAGATCGCCCCGGGCCCGCGTGATCATGTGGTCAGCTCGGGCGAGAGCCTGGCGCTGATCGCCCAGCGCTACCAGGTCAGCCTGGCTTCGCTGCGCAGCGCCAACTCGCTGAAGAGCGACACCATCAAGGTCGGCCAGACCCTGAGCATTCCGACCACGGCGCTGGCGGCCCAGCCATGAGCGGCGGGGCGCGCATCCAGCTGCTGAGTCCGCGGCTGGCCAACCAGATTGCTGCCGGCGAAGTGGTCGAGCGGCCAGCCTCGGTGATCAAGGAGCTGCTGGAAAACAGCCTGGATGCCGGCGCCAAGCGCATCGACGTGGAAGTCGAGCAGGGTGGCATCAAGCTGCTGCGGGTGCGCGACGACGGCGGCGGCATTCCGGCCGATGACCTGCCGCTGGCCCTGGCCCGGCATGCCACCAGCAAGATCCGCGAACTGGAAGATCTGGAAGCGGTATCCAGCCTAGGTTTCCGCGGCGAGGCGCTGGCTTCCATCAGCTCGGTGGCGCGCCTGACCATGACCTCGCGTACCGCCGACGCCGAGCAGGCCTGGCAGGTGGAAACCGAAGGCCGCGACATGCAGGCGCGAGTGCAGCCGGCGGCGCATCCGGTCGGCACCTCGGTGGAGGTGCGCGACCTGTTCTTCAATACCCCGGCGCGGCGCAAGTTCCTGCGCGCCGAGAAGACCGAATTCGATCACCTGCAGGATGTGATCAAGAAACTGGCTCTGGCCCGTTTCGACGTGGCCTTCCACCTGCGTCACAACGCCAAGACCGTATTCGCCCTGCACGAGGCGCCGGACGAAATCGGCCGCGCCCGTCGTGTGGCCAGCGTCTGTGGTTCGGCCTTCCTCGAGCAGGCGCTGCCCATCGAGGTGGAGCGCAACGGCCTGCGCCTGTGGGGCTGGGTTGGCCTGCCGACCTTCTCGCGCAGCCAGGCCGACCTGCAGTATTTCTACGTCAACGGGCGCATGGTGCGCGACAAGCTGGTCGCCCATGCGGTGCGCCAGGCATACCGCGACGTGCTGTTCAACGGCCGGCATCCGACCTTTGTGCTGTTCCTCGAGATCGATCCGAGCGTGGTCGACGTCAACGTGCACCCGACCAAGCACGAAGTGCGCTTCCGCGAGAGCCGCATGGTGCATGACTTCCTCTACGGCACCCTGCACCGGGCACTGGGCGAGGTGCGGCCGGAAGACCAGCTGGCTGCCCCGGCAGCGGTCAGCCAGATGGTGCGCCCCACGGGCCAGGCGGCCGGCGAGTTCGGCCCGCAGGGCGAGATGGGCCTGGCTGCCAGCGTGCTGGAACAGCCGGCGGCGCCATCGTCGGTGTGGCGCTCGCCCGGTGCCGGTTATCAGGCACCGCGGCCCGAGTCCTTCGTGCCTGCCGCCGAGGCCCAGGGGGCCTATCGCGAGTATTTCGCGCCGCTGCCCGAGGCTGTGCCGGCCGGCCTGCCGCAGACCCAGGGCGATATCCCGCCGCTGGGCTACGCCCTGGCTCAGCTCAAGGGCGTGTACATCCTCGCCGAGAATGCCCAGGGCATGGTGCTGGTGGATATGCACGCTGCTCATGAGCGGATCACCTACGAGCGGCTGAAGACCGCCATGGCCTGCGAGGGGCTGCGCGGCCAGCCGCTGCTGGTGCCGGAGTCGATTGCCCTGAGCCAGCGCGAGGCCGACTGCGCCGAGGAGCATGGCGACTGGTTCCAGCGCCTGGGCTTCGAGTTGCAGCGCCTGGGCGAGGAGAGCCTGGCGATCCGCCAGATCCCGGCCCTGCTCAAGCAGGCCGAAGCCACCCAGCTGGTGCGCGATGTGCTCGCCGATCTGCTGGAATACGGCACCAGTGACCGCATCCAGGCCCATCTCAACGAGCTGCTGGCGACCATGGCCTGCCACGGCGCAGTGCGCGCCAACCGGCGCCTGACCATCCCCGAGATGAACGGCCTGCTGCGCGACATGGAGCAGACCGAGCGCAGTGGCCAGTGCAACCATGGTCGGCCGACCTGGACGCAGCTGGGTATGGATGATCTCGACAAGCTGTTCCTGCGCGGTCGCTGAGTCGACACCTATTGCGCCTGGAGCGCCTCTTCGATGTCTCAACTGCCTCCCGCCATCTTCCTGATGGGCCCGACCGCAGCCGGCAAGACCGACCTGGCCCTGGCGCTGGCCGATGCCTTGCCTTGCGAGCTGATCAGCGTGGATTCGGCGCTGATCTACCGCGGTATGGATATCGGCACGGCCAAGCCGGATCGCGCCACCCTTGAGCGTTATCCGCACCGCCTGATCGATATCCGCGACCCGGCCGAGAGCTACTCGGCGGCCGAGTTCCGCGCTGACGCCCTGGCGGCCATGGCGGAGATCACAGCGCGCGGGCGCATTCCGCTGCTGGTCGGCGGCACCATGTTGTATTTCAAGGCGTTGCTGGAAGGCCTGGCCGATATGCCCAGTGCTGACCCCGTGGTGCGCGCCGAGCTGGAGGCGCGGGCGGCCGTCGAGGGTTGGGAGGCGCTGCACCGCGAGCTGGCGGCGGTCGATCCTGAGTCGGCGGCGCGAATTCACCCCAACGACCCGCAGCGCCTGACCCGGGCGCTGGAGGTCTACCGTGTCAGCGGCCTCAGCATGACCGCCCATCGGCAGCGCCAGGCTGCGCAAAATAGCGGTTTAGACGCGCCGGAAATGGCGCATTTGCCTTATACTGTGGCGCAATTCGCCATAGCTCCGACGCAGCGCCAGGTGCTGCATGCGCGTATCGCGCAACGTTTTCACCTGATGCTGGAACAGGGCTTCGTCGAAGAGGTCGAAGCGTTGCGCCTGCGGGGCGACCTGCATGCGGGATTGCCGTCGATCCGCGCGGTGGGCTATCGCCAGGTATGGGATTACCTGGACGGGCGCCTCGGCCGCGAGGACATGGCGGAACGGGGGATCATCGCCACACGCCAGTTGGCCAAGCGCCAGTTCACCTGGTTGCGCAGCTGGGCAGCCCTGGAGTGGCTGGACAGCCAGGCCGACGACAATCTGTTGCGTACCTTGAAATACCTCAAGACGGTCTCCATATTGTGATGAGACCCGTCAATTCGCCGTCTATCCTTGGTTTTCAAGGCTGATACGGCATAAAAGCCATTTTTGCGTTACTACTTTTAGACCTCTACAGGAGTGCGGCACATGTCAAAAGGGCATTCGCTACAAGACCCTTACCTGAATACCCTGCGTAAGGAACGCGTACCGGTTTCCATCTATCTGGTTAACGGCATCAAGCTGCAAGGCCAGATCGAATCCTTCGACCAGTTCGTTATTTTGCTGAAGAACACTGTCAGCCAGATGGTCTACAAACACGCCATTTCCACCGTGGTGCCGAGCCGCCCGGTGCGTCTGCCGAGCGCCGGTGAAGGCGAGCAAGCCGAGCCGGGCAACATTTGACGGGAGTCTGTCTTGTTCTTTGAGCGCCACGGTGGTGGTGAGCAAGCGATCCTTGTTCATCTGGAAGGTGCAAATCCCGAGGCGCGCGAAGACCCGCAGGAGTTCCGCGAACTGGCTCTTTCAGCCGGCGCGGATGTGGTGGCCTTCGTCAATGTGCCGCGCCATATGCCGACCGCCAAGTTCCTGGTCGGCAGCGGCAAGGTCGAAGAGCTGCGTGATCTGGTCAAGGCCGAAGGGGCCGAGCTGGTCATCTTCAACCACACCCTTACACCCAGCCAGGAGCGCAACCTCGAGCGCGCCTTCGAGTGCCGGGTGCTCGACCGTACCGGTCTGATTCTCGATATCTTCGCTCAACGTGCGCGTACCCATGAAGGCAAGCTGCAGGTCGAACTGGCCCAGCTCAACCACATGAGCACGCGTCTGGTGCGCGGCTGGACTCACCTGGAGAGGCAGAAGGGCGGTATCGGTCTGCGCGGTCCGGGTGAAACCCAGCTGGAAACCGACCGCCGCCTGCTGCGGGTACGCATTCGCCAGATCAAGCAACGCCTGGACAAGGTGCGCAGCCAGCGCGAGCAGGCCCGGCGCGGGCGCAAGCGGGCGGACATTCCTTCGGTTTCCCTGGTCGGCTATACCAACGCCGGCAAGTCGACCCTGTTCAATGCGCTGACCACCTCCGAGGTGTATGCCGCCGACCAGCTGTTCGCCACCCTCGACCCGACCTTGCGCCGCCTCGAGCTGGACGACCTGGGGCCGGTGGTGCTGGCCGACACGGTGGGTTTCATTCGCCACCTGCCGCACAAGCTGGTGGAGGCTTTCCGCGCCACCCTGGAAGAGTCGAGCAACGCCGACCTGCTGTTGCACGTGATCGATGCTCACGAGCCGGAGCGTGATCAGCAGATCGAGCAGGTCATGGCGGTGCTCGGCGAGATCGGTGCCAACGAGCTGCCGATGCTCGAGGTGTACAACAAGATCGACCTGCTCGAGGGCGTCGAGCCGCAGATCCAGCGCGATGGCGACGGCAAGCCGCAGCGCGTCTGGCTGTCGGCGCGCGACGGCCAGGGCCTGGAACTGCTGCGTCAGGCGGTGGCCGAGCTGCTCGGTGAGGATCTGTTCGTCGGTACCCTGCGCCTGCCGCAGCGCCTGGGCCGGCTGCGTGCCGGTTTCTTCGCGCTGAATGCGGTGCAGAGCGAGGCGCATGACGAGGAGGGCGCGATCCTGCTGGCCATCCGTCTGCCGCGGGTCGAGCTTAACCGGCTGGTCAGTCGCGAAGGTTTGCAGCCGCAGGAATTCCTCGAGCAACACACTTTGCAATAAAGCCCGCGCCATCGCTTTTGCGGCGGACGGCAGGCATTCTGTAGCATGGGCCGGCGCGCCGCGGGTGCGTCTTTGCTTTATCAGATGGAGAGCGCTATGGCTTGGAATGAGCCGGGTGGCAACTCGAACAATCAGGATCCCTGGGGTGGCCGCAAAGGCGGTGGCCGACAAGGGCCGCCGGATCTCGACGAAGCCTTCCGCAAGCTGCAGGAGAGCCTGAATGGCATCTTCGGCGGCGGCAAGAAACGTGACGATAGCTCGGGCGGTGGTTTCGGCCTGCTCGGCATCGGTGTGGCGCTGCTGGCGGTCGTCTGGCTGTGGAATGCCATCTATATCGTCGATGCCCAGGAGCAGGCGGTGATCCTGCGTCTCGGCAAGTACCACGAGACGGTGGGCCAGGGGCTGAACATCTACTTCCCGCCCTTCGACAAGAAATTCCAGGAGAACGTGACCCGCGAGCGAACCTTCTCCAAGCAGGGGCAGATGCTCACCGAGGACGAGAATATCGTCGAGGTGCCGCTGACCGTGCAGTACAAGATCAGCAACCTCAAGGACTTCGTGCTCAACGTCGACCAGCCTGAGGTCAGCCTGCAGCACGCTACCGAGAGCGCCCTGCGCCACGTCGCCGGCTCCACCTCGATGGACGAGGTGATCACCCTCGGTCGCGAGCAGATGTCGATGGCGGTGAGCAAGCGTCTGCAGACCTTCCTCGACAACTACGGCACCGGTATCACCGTCACCCAGGTCAACATCCAGCGTGCGGCGGCTCCGGCCGAGGTCAAGGATGCCTTCGACGACGTGATCCGTGCTCGCGAAGACGAGCAGCGCGAGAAGAACCAGGCAGAAACCTACGCCAATGGCGTGGTGCCGGAAGCCCGCGGTCAGGCCCAGCGCATCATTGAAGATGCCAACGGCTATCGCGACGAAGTGGTGGCGCGTGCCCAGGGTGAGGCGGATCGCTTCACCAAGCTGGTTGCCGAATACCGCAAGGCGCCGGAAGTGACCCGTCAGCGCCTCTACCTGGACACCATGCAGCAGGTCTTCAGCAATACCAGCAAGGTGCTGGTGACTGGCAAAGAGGGGCAGAACAACCTGCTCTATCTGCCGCTGGACAAGATGATCGACAGCCGCGGCGGTGTGCCGGTCGGTTCCGCGGCGCCTGCCGCCAGTGGCGAGACCACCACGCGGATCGTTGGCGATCTGCAGCAGCGTGACCTGCGTTCGAGGGAGAGCCGCTGATGAGCAACAAGTCCCTATTTGCCCTGATCGGCGCGGTGGTTCTGGCTGTACTGGTGTGGAACAGCCTGTATATCGTCACCCAGACCGAGAAGGCCGTGCTCCTGCAGTTCGGTAAGATCCAGGTGGCCGATGTGCAGCCGGGCCTGCACGTGAAGATCCCGGGGGTCAACCAGGTGCGCAAGTTCGACGCCCGCCTGCTGACCCTGGAATCGCCGATCCAGCGCATCCTGACCAAGGAAAAGAAAGCGGTGATGGTGGATGCCTATGCCAAGTGGCGGGTGGCGGATGCCGAGCGCTTCTATACCGCGACTTCCGGCCTGAAGCAGATTGCCGACGACCGCCTGTCCCAGCGTCTGGTGTCGGCGCTGTCCAACCAGTTCGGTACCCGTTCGCTCAACGAGGTGGTGTCCGGTGAGCGCGATGCGCTGATGGCAGCCATCACCAAGTCGCTCAACGGCATGGCGCAGAAGGAGCTGGGCATCGAAGTGGTGGACGTGCGGGTCAAGGCCATCGACCTGCCGAAAGAGGTCTATCGCAGCGTGTTCGACCGCATGAGCTCCGAGCGTGAGCGCGAAGCCCGCGAACACCGCTCCAAGGGCAAGGAACTGGCCGAGGGGATTCGCGCCGATGCCGATCGGCAGAAGCGGGTGATCCTGGCTGAGGCCTATCGCGAGGCTGAAGAAGTGCGCGGTGATGGTGATGCCAAGGCCGCGGCGATCTACGCCAAGGCCTATGGCCAGGATGCCGAGTTCTACGCCTTCTACCGTAGCCTGGGTGCCTACCGCGACAGCTTCTCCAGCAAGAACGATGTACTGGTGCTGGATCCGCAGAGCGAGTTCTTCCGCTACCTGCAGCAATCCAAGCCCTGATCGAGGCGCTCCCGACGTGGCCGTTCGGCCCGTCGGGGTGACCGTCAGGGAAAACGTGTTATCATGGGTCAGCCGGGTAAACAGCCCGGCTTTTTTGCGTCTGCGGGAATCATGTTGCAGGAATTCGGTATCGCGTTGTGCCTGGTGTTGGTACTGGAAGGCGTCTTGCCCTTCCTCTATCCCCGGCAGTGGCGCGCAGTGCTCGCCCAGGTGGCGCAGCTGTCTGACCGCCGCCTGCGCCTGATCGGGCTGGCCAGCATGTTGCTGGGGACTGCCCTCCTGTATCTGCTTCACTGAAGGCTTGCCGCCCGCACCGAGAGGGGAATGGCGAAATGGCAACGGTAGACCGCTGGCTGCTGCCAGATGGCATCGAAGAAGTACTGCCGCCGGAAGCGGCGCGCATCGAGGCGGCACGCCGCCAGGTGCTGGATCTGTTCCAGCGCTGGGGTTACGAATTCGTCGTGACCCCGCATATCGAATACCTCGAATCCCTGCTCACCGGTGCCGGCCAGGATCTGGATCTGCGCACCTTCAAGGTGACCGATCCGCAATCCGGCCGCCTGATGGGCTTCCGCGCCGACATCACGCCGCAGGTGGCGCGTATCGATGCCCACACCCTGCGCCGCGAAGGGCCGAGCCGTCTGTGCTATGCCGGTAGCGTGCTGCACGCCAAACCGCGTGCGCTGTCCACCTCGCGCAGCCCGATCCAGTTGGGTGCCGAGCTGTACGGCGATGCCAGCCCGGCCAGCGACGTGGAAGTCATCAGCCTGATGCTCGACATGCTCGAGCTGGCGCGGGTGCCGGATGTGCACATGGATCTCGGCCATGTCGGCATCTACCGTGGCCTGGCGCGCGCCGCCGGCTTGTCCGGCGAGGCCGAGCAGCAACTGTTCGATGCCCTGCAGCGCAAGGCGGTGGACGAGGTGGCGCTGCTCACCGAGCAGCTGCCGGCCGAGCTGGGTTCCATGCTGCGGGCCCTGGCTGAGCTGTGTGGCGGGCGCGAAGTGCTGGAGCTGGCTCAGGCCTGCCTGGTTGAGGCGCCGGCCGAAGTGCATGCCGCGCTCGACGAGCTGGTCGCCATTGCCGACCAGCTGGAGCTGCGTTATCCGGAGCTGCCGCTGTACTTCGACCTTGGCGAGCTGCGCGGCTACCACTATCACACCGGGGTGGTGTTCGCCGCCTTCGTGCCGGGCATGGGGCAGTCCATCGCCCAGGGTGGCCGCTACGACGACATCGGCGCCGATTTCGGCCGTGCGCGTCCGGCCACCGGTTTCTCCACCGACCTGAAGACCCTGGTGACCCTGGGCGACATGCAGGTCGACGAGCCGGCCGCTGGAGTCTGGGCGCCGGACAGCCATGACGTTTACCTGTGGCAGGCCGTACAGCGCCTGCGCCGTGAAGGTGCGCGTGTGGTACAGGCATTGCCCGGGCAGGATATCGCCGCCGCCGGCGAGGCTGGTTGCGACCGCCTCCTGCAGCTGCGCGACGGGCGTTGGCAAGTGGCGCCGCTGGCGTCCTGACGAGTTTTCCGCCGGCCGCGGCCGGCATCGAGCTTCCGCAAAGAGGAAAAGTGTTATGGGTAAGAATGTCGTCGTCCTGGGCACCCAGTGGGGTGATGAGGGCAAGGGCAAGATCGTCGACCTGCTGACCGAGCAGGCCGCCGCTGTCGTGCGTTACCAGGGCGGCCACAACGCCGGTCACACCCTGGTCATCGACGGTGAGAAGACCGTGCTGCACCTGATTCCATCCGGCATCCTGCGCGAAGGCGTGCAGTGCCTGATCGGCAACGGTGTGGTAGTCGCCCCCGACGCCCTGATGCGCGAGATCACCAAGCTGGAAGAGAAGGGTGTACCGGTGCGCGAGCGTCTGCGTATCAGCCCGTCCTGCCCGCTGATCCTGTCCTATCACGTGGCCCTCGACCAGGCCCGTGAGAAGGCCCGTGGCGATGCCAAGATCGGCACCACCGGTCGCGGCATCGGCCCGGCCTACGAAGACAAGGTGGCGCGTCGTGGCCTGCGCATCGGCGACCTGTTCCACCGTGAGCGCTTCGCCGCCAAGCTCGGCGAGCTGCTGGACTACCACAACTTCGTGCTGGTCAATTACTACAAGGAGCCGGCGGTCGACTTCCAGGCCACTCTCGACGAGTGCATGGCCTATGCCGAGCAGCTGCGCCCGATGATGACCGACGTCACCGCCGACCTGCATGAGCTGCGTCGCGCCGACAAGGACATCATGTTCGAAGGTGCTCAGGGCTCGCTGCTGGACATCGACCACGGCACCTACCCGTACGTCACCAGCTCCAACACCACCGCCGGCGGCACTGCCACCGGTTCCGGTTTCGGCCCGCTGTACCTCGACTACATCCTCGGCATCACCAAGGCCTACACCACTCGCGTCGGTTCCGGCCCGTTCCCCACCGAGCTGTTCGACGAGACCGGCGCCTTCCTCGCCAAGCGTGGCCACGAGTTCGGCTCGACCACCGGTCGCGCCCGTCGCTGCGGCTGGTTCGATGCCGTGATCCTGCGTCGCGCCATCGAGATCAACAGCATCTCCGGCCTGTGCCTGACCAAGCTGGACGTGCTCGACGGTCTGGAGACCATCAGCATCTGCACCGGCTACAAGGATGCCCAAGGCAACCTGCTGGTCGATGCGCCGACCGACGCCGACAGCTACATCGGCCTGCAGCCGGTGTACGAGGAGCTGCCGGGCTGGAGCGAGTCGACCCTGGGCGCCAAGAGCCTGGACGAACTGCCGGCCAACGCTCGTGCCTACATCAAACGCGTGGAAGAGCTGGTCGGTGCGCCGATCGACATCATCTCCACCGGCCCGGATCGCAACGAGACCATCGTGCTGCGTCATCCGTTCGCCTGATCCGTCGGGTGTAATAACAAAAAGGCCGCTCTCGAGCGGCCTTTTTGCATGCTGGCAAAGTGCTCTTGGTGGCCTATACCTTGCTTTAGGTTACAGCTTTGCTGCCTGCGGCCGATGCCCTGCCGTGGGCCGTCCTGGCGGAAGGAGTTGAGCAGTGTCCGTTCTATTTTCGTTGTTGCGCAGTCGTCTGTTGCGCCCGGTATTCATCGCCCTAGGTCTGGCCATGCTGGTGCAGGTGGGGCTGGCGGTATGGCTGACACGAGCCAGCGTGGATGGCCTGGTGGTCGATCTGACCCAGCGTCTGGGTGGCGAAAGTGAGCGCCTGGCGGGTGAGCTGGGCAGTGCCGAGAAGGAAATGAGCGCCGGCCTGGCTGCGCTTTCGGCCAATACCCGCGAGCGCCTCACTGGCGGCCTGTCGGGGCAGCTCAAGGGCGAGCAGGCGCAGCTGCGCAAGGTGCTGCAAGAGAATCTCAAGCAATCCGGCAACTCGCTGGCGCAGCTGCTGGCCGGCGTGGCGCCCAAGGCCATCTGGGATAACGACTCGCCGGCCCTGACTGCCTTTACCCGCATCGTCCAGCGCGATCCGGCGGTGCTCTTCGCCATTTACTACGACGCCCAGGGCCAGCGCCTGACGCGCAACTTCAACCGCAGCAGCCCGCAGGTGCGTGAGCTGATCGCTGCCGGCACGGGGGCAACGCCCCTGGAGAAGCTGGTGGATGCCGCCTCGCGCGACCCGCGGGTGCACCTGGTCGAGGTCGATATCAATCCGATGGGGGCCTCGATCGGCAAGATCCAGCTGGGGCTGTCACTGGATGCCGTGGAACAGGAGCTGACGGCGTTGGATGGGCGCTTCGCCGTGCTGGTGGGGAGCGCCGGCGAGCTGGTCGACAGCAGCCTGAGCGGTGCCGCCCAGGAAAGCACCAAGGCGCTGCAGCAGCGCCTGCAGGCGGCAGAGCAGGCGACCCAGGAGATGGCGCGCAATGGCAGCGATACCGTGCGCCAGTCGACCGATGGTCTGCGCTGGCGTATCGCCCTCGGCTTGCTGGTGGTCGGTGTGCTGACCCTGGTGGCGGTGGCGCTGGTGCTGGGCTGGCGGGTGCTCAGTCGCCTGCAGCTGCTGATTGCTGCATTGCAGGATCTGGCGGCCGGGGAGGGTGACCTGACTCGCCGGGTGCAGCTGGATAGTCGCGACGAAGTGGGCGACATGGCCGATGCGGTCAACCGTTTCATCGCCAAGCTGCAGCCTATTGTGCGCGAGGCGGGCGAGGTGGCGGCGCGTACCGGCGACGAGATCCGCAGCCTGGCGCAGCGCAGTGCAGCGGCGGAGTCGGCTTCGGCTCGTCAGCGCGATGAGGTGGCCGGCAGTCTGCAGGCGCTGGAGGAAATGGCTGGTGCCGCGCAGGCGGAAAGCCAGGCCATGCATGCGGCGCAGCAGCGGGTGGCGGCGATTCGCCAGGCCGCCCACGAGAATGCGGCGATTGCCGCCAAGGTCGGCGGCCTGATCGAGGCGCTGGTGGCGCGGGTGGAGAACGGCTCGGCGGTGATCGAGCGGCTGGCGCGGCAGAGCGAGCAGATCGAAGTGGTGCTGACGGTGATCCAGTCGATTGCCGAGCAGACCAACCTGCTGGCGCTGAACGCGGCCATCGAGGCGGCGCGGGCTGGCGAGAGCGGGCGTGGCTTTGCCGTGGTGGCCGACGAGGTGCGTGCCCTGGCGAGCAAGACCCAGCAGTCCACCGGCGATATCCAGGCGCATATCGCGGCGCTGCAGAAGGGCGCGAGCGAGGCGGTGGCGGTGATCGGTCAGGCCGGCGCGCAGGCGGCCGAAGGTCTGCAGGCCCTGCGCGACAGCGCGCGCCTGCAGCAATCGGTACAGGCTTCGGTGGATGAGGTGCATGGCGCCATCGATGCGGCGACGCGGGCGGCGAGCCATCAGGCCGATGGCGCCAGTGCCGTGCGTGGTCGGGTCGAGGTGATCCATGGCGAAGCGCAGCGCGCGGCGCAGGCGGTCAGCGAGACGGCGGCCAGCGGGCGGGTGGTCGATGGTCTGGTGGCACAGCTGAAGGCCAGCTTCGCCCAGTTCAAGGTCTAGGGTTGGCAGGGGGCGTCAGTGTGGCGCTCCATGGCTTTTTCCGGGCCAGAAAAGACAAAACCGAGCCAGTGGCTCGGTTTTGTTTTGAAGAGTGGTGCCCAGGAGAAGACTCGAACTTCCACGGTGTTGCCACCGCTAGGACCTGAACCTAGTGCGTCTACCAATTCCGCCACCTGGGCACATTGCGATGACGAATCATCGACTTTTTGCAGCGTTCATCGGCTATGCCGATACGGTGTTGCTGCTCCGTTGAAGCGAAATCAAGCTGGCGCTCGATTTCTGAATAGTGGTGCCCAGGAGAAGACTCGAACTTCCACGGTGTTGCCACCGCTAGGACCTGAACCTAGTGCGTCTACCAATTCCGCCACCTGGGCACGGGAAACTATGATGAATCAGTCGTTTCCGTGTTACAACGTCTCAGCAACGTTGAGGCCGCGAACTATACGGATGCGGTTTTTGCTTGTAAACCCCTGACGGTAAAAAAATTATTGTCGCGGGAAAAGCTGACCCCCGAGGTCGTTTCGCGCTTCAATAGGCAAATGGCAAACACATCTATATATGCGTAAAGGTGATTTCACTTAATGGCCGATTGGCAATCCCTCGACCCTGAGGCCGCCCGCGAGGCGGAAAAATACGATAACCCCATTCCCAGCCGCGAGCTGATCCTGCAGCACCTGTCCGAGCGCGGTTCGCCCGCTGCCCGCGAGGAGCTGGTGGCCGAGTTTGGCCTGACCACCGACGAGCAGCTCGAAGCGCTGCGTCGCCGCC
The DNA here is from genome assembly GCF_014490745.1 of Pseudomonas alcaligenes. Taxonomy (NCBI): domain Bacteria; kingdom Pseudomonadati; phylum Pseudomonadota; class Gammaproteobacteria; order Pseudomonadales; family Pseudomonadaceae; genus Aquipseudomonas; species Aquipseudomonas alcaligenes. Next base: position 631,582 of record NZ_LZEU01000001.1, read on the forward strand.
TGCGCGCCATGGAGCGCGACGGCCAGCTGATCTACACCCGGCGCGGCACCTATGCCCCGGTGGATAAGCTGGATCTGATCCGCGGGCGCATCAGCGGTCACCGCGATGGCTTCGGTTTCCTCGCACCCGACGATGGCAGTGACGACCTGTTCCTCAGCCCGGCGCAAATGCGCCTGGTGTTCGATGGCGACCGGGTGCTGGCGCGCGTCGCCGGTTTCGACCGTCGCGGTCGCCGTGAAGGCGCGATCGTCGAGGTGATCGAGCGTGCCCACGAGAGCATTGTCGGGCGCTACTTCGAAGAGGCCGGCATCGGCTTCGTCGAGGCCGACAACCCGAAGATCCAGCAGGAAGTGCTGGTCACTCCAGGGCGTACCGGCGGGGCCAAGATCGGCCAGTTCGTCGAGATCAAGATCACCCACTGGCCGACCTCGCGCTTCCAGCCGCAGGGCGACATCGTCGAAGTGATCGGCAACTACATGGCGCCGGGCATGGAAATCGACGTGGCGCTGCGCAGCTACGACATCCCGCATGTGTGGCCCGAGGCGGTGATCAAGGAGGCGCGCAAGCTCAAGCCGGAAGTCGAGGAAAAGGACAAGCAGAACCGCGTCGACCTGCGCCATCTGCCGTTCGTCACCATCGACGGCGAGGATGCCCGCGACTTCGACGACGCAGTCTACTGCGAGAAGAACAGCAGCCGCTGGAAGCTGTTTTCCGGCGGCTGGAAGCTCTATGTGGCGATCGCCGACGTCTCCCACTACGTCAAGGTCGGTTCGGCCCTGGACGAGGAGGCGGTCAAGCGCGGTAACTCGGTGTATTTCCCCGAGCGCGTGGTGCCGATGCTGCCGGAAGAGCTGTCCAACGGCCTGTGCTCGCTGAACCCGCATGTCGATCGCCTGGCCATGGTCTGCGAAATGACCATGTCCAAGTCCGGCAAGCTGGTCGATTACCAGTTCTACGAGGCGGTGATCCACTCCCATGCGCGCCTGACCTACAACAAGGTCAGCTACATGTTGGAGCAGCCGTCGAGCAGCGAGGGCAAGGCCCTGCGCGGCGAGTACAAGGAAATTCTGCCGCACCTCAAGCAGCTGTATGCCCTGTACCAGGTGCTGCTGGCCGCTCGTCACGAGCGCGGCGCCATCGATTTCGAGACCCAGGAAACGCGGATCATCTTCGGTTCCGGGCGCAAGATCGCCGAGATCCGCCCGACCCAGCGCAACGATGCGCACAAGCTGATCGAGGAATGCATGCTGGCGGCCAACGTGGCCACTGCGCAGTTCATGCAGAAGCATGAGATCCCCTCGCTGTACCGGGTGCACGACGGCCCGCCGCCGGAGCGCCTGGAGAAACTCAAGGCGTTCCTCGGCGAGCTCGGCCTGGGGCTGCACAAGGGCAAGGAAGGGCCGTCGCCGAAGGACTACCAGAAGCTGCTGGCCAGCATCCAGGGGCGTCCGGACTTCCACCTGATCCAGACCGTGATGCTGCGTTCGCTGAGTCAGGCGGTGTACAGCGCCGACAACAACGGTCACTTCGGTCTCAACTACGAGGCCTACACCCACTTCACCTCGCCGATCCGCCGCTATCCGGATCTGCTGGTGCATCGTGCCATCCGCAGCGTGATTCGTTCCCGCCTGGAAACCCCGCACGTGCAGCGGGCCGGTGCGGTGAGCATTCCGCGGGCGCGCATCTATCCGTACGACGAGCCGGCCCTGGAGCAGCTCGGCGAGCAGTGCTCGCTGACCGAGCGGCGTGCCGACGAGGCCACCCGTGACGTGGTCAACTGGCTCAAGTGCGAGTTCATGCAGGATCGCGTCGGCGAGAGTTTCGAGGGTGTGATTACCGCGGTGACCGGCTTCGGCCTGTTCGTCGAGCTCAAGGACATCTACGTCGAAGGTCTGGTGCATGTCACCGCGCTGCCGGCCGATTACTACCACTTCGACCCGGTGCACCACCGTCTGGCGGGCGAGCGCAGCGGGCGCAGCTTCCGCCTGGGCGACAGCGTGGAAGTGAAGGTCATGCGCGTCGACCTCGACGAGCGCAAGATCGACTTCGAGCTGGGTGCTGCGGCGAGCAAGGCCGCGCCGCGCACGCGGCGGGCAGGTGCTGAAACGGCTCCGGCCGGCAAGGCGCGGGCCAAGGCGGACAAGAGCTTTGGCAATACCGACGTGCAGAAGAGCCGGGATGTGAAGAAGGCTCTGCTGGATGGCGCCAAGAAGGGCGGCAAACCGGCTGCTGGGGCGGCGAAGAAGCCATCCGGCCATCGCAAGGGTGCGCCCAAGGGCGGTGCTCCGGCGGGTGGCAGGTCGGGCAAGCGTAAGGCGAACTAATGAGTCAGCTGGAAAAGGTCTATGGCGTGCACGCTGTCGAAGCGTTGCTGCGCCATCATCCCAAGCGGGTCAAGCAACTGTGGCTGGCGGAAAGCCGGCAGGATCCGCGGGTGCAGGTACTGCTCGAGCTGGCTGCTCAGCATCGGGTAGTGGTCGGGCACAAGGATCGCCACGAGCTGGACGAGTGGGCCGAAGGGGTGCACCAGGGCGTGGTGGCCGAGGTCAGCCCCAGCCAGGTGTGGGGCGAGAACATGCTCGACGAGCTGTTCGAGCGCAGTGAAGGCCCTGCGTTGCTGCTGGTGCTGGACGGCGTGACCGATCCGCACAACCTCGGTGCCTGCTTGCGCACGGCCGATGCCGCTGGCGCCCTGGCGGTGATCGTGCCCAAGGACAAGTCGGCTACCCTCAACGCCACCGTGCGCAAGGTGGCCTGCGGTGCGGCCGAGGTCATTCCGCTGGTGGCTGTGACCAACCTCAGTCGCACCCTGGAAAAACTGCAGAAGAAGGGCCTGTGGGTGGTTGGCACCGCCGGTGAGGCCGAGCAGGAGCTGTACCAGCAGGACATGAGCGGCCCAACCGTGCTGGTCATGGGCGCGGAGGGCAAGGGCATGCGCCGCCTGACCCGCGAGCACTGCGACTTCCTGGTGAAGCTGCCGATGGCGGGCAGCGTCAGCAGTCTCAACGTCTCGGTGGCCACCGGCATCTGCCTGTTCGAAGCGGTGCGCCAGCGCCAGGCCAAGCTCAAGGCCTAGGTCGTCCCGTCAGCGAGCCCCGTCTGGCGGGGCTGCTGCTCAAATAATCACCAGTTTGCCTTGCGCCGGGCAGGGGGCTTCTCTAGAATGTCGCCCCTTGCCGTGTCGGCGGGCGCTCTGGTGCCTTTCGTTCGGCAAGTAAAACGAGTCATTCACTCCTTGCCTGACCACTTTCAGTTGGCAGGCTACAACCCGTAAGGAGCATTCATGCGTCATTACGAAATCATCTTTCTGGTTCACCCGGATCAGAGCGAGCAAGTCGGCGGCATGGTCGAGCGTTACACCAAGCTGATCGAAGAAGACGGCGGCAAAGTACACCGTCTGGAAGACTGGGGTCGTCGCCAGCTGGCCTACGCCATCAACAACGTACACAAAGCTCACTACGTGATGCTGAACGTTGAGTGCAGCGGCAAAGCCCTGGCCGAGCTGGAAGACAACTTCCGCTACAACGACGCCGTGATCCGCAACCTGGTCATCCGTCGCGACGAAGCCGTTACCGGCCAGTCCGAGATGCTCAAGGCCGAAGAAAACCGCAGCGAGCGCCGCGAGCGCCGTGAGCGCGTTGAAACCGACTCCGCCGAAGGCGAAGACGGTGACAACAGCGACAACGCTGACGAGTAATCCACGGATCTATTGAGGAGCCACATTCATGGCACGTTTCTTCCGTCGTCGTAAATTCTGCCGTTTCACCGCTGAAGGCGTGAAAGAGATCGACTTCAAGGATCTCAACACCCTGAAGGCCTACATCTCCGAAACCGGCAAGATCGTTCCTAGCCGTATCACCGGTACCAAGGCCAAGTACCAGCGTCAGCTGGCTGTCGCTATCAAGCGCGCCCGCTACCTGGCCCTGCTGCCCTACACCGACAGCCACGGCCGTTGATAGCAGGCAGTCGACTCGTAGCAAAGGATAAACCGCATGCGCGCCTTGGCTGATTTCATCATGCGCGGCCGCGTGCAGGCCACCCTGGTGGTGGTTGGATCGGCGGCTGTGCCGCTGTTGTTCTGGTTGAGTGCCGCCGCCAGCAGCCTGGTGCTGTTGCGGCGGGGCCCCAAGGATGCCGTTGGCATCCTCGTCTGGGCGATGCTGCCGGCTCTGGCCTGGTGGCATTTCGGCGAACCGCGCACCCTGCTGGTGTTGCTCGGTACGCTGGGGTTGGCGCAGCTGTTGCGCGCCGGCCAGGCCTGGACACGCGTGCTGCTGGTCAGCATGGCGCTGGGGCTGGTGTATGCAGTGGTTCTGGGGGCGGAGTTCCGCGAGCCCATTGCGAACATGGCGGCTGAGCTGAACAAGCTGATGCCGCAGATGTTCGCGGAGCTCTACCAGCAGTTGCCGGTAGATGAGCGGATGCGCCTGGAGTCGCTGACAGCCCCGGTACTCACCGGTCTGATGGCTGCACTGTTGCAAATCGTCAGTCTGCTTTGCCTGGTACTCGGGCGTTTTTGGCAGGCGGCGTTGTACAACCCCGGCGGTTTCGGGCGCGAGTTCCGCGTTCTGAAGCTGTCCCCGGCACTGGCCCTGGGCCTGTTGGCCGCCATGCTACTGGGCCCGAACATCGGCACCGGGCTGGCGATGTTGACGCCCATCAGCAGTGTGCCCCTGGCGTTTGCCGGTGTGGCGCTGCTGCATGGTCTGGTTGCCGAGGGGCGTCTGGCCAGGTTCTGGCTGGTGGGGCTGTACGTGCTTCTGCTGCTGCAGATGCAACTGGTTTATCCGTTGCTGGTGGCCTTGGCCATCGTCGACAGTCTGATGGATTTTCGTGGTCGCCAGGCGCGCAAGAACGGCGCCGGCCCCGCGAACGGTGAAGGTTAAAAGTTCAAGAGGTAAGACCCAAATGGAAGTTATCCTGCTGGAAAAAATCGCCAACCTGGGCAACCTGGGCGACAAGGTCAACGTCAAAGCCGGTTACGGCCGCAACTTCCTGCTGCCGCAGGGCAAAGCGACCGCCGCTACCGCCGAGAACGTAGCTGCGTTCGAAGCGCGCCGCGCCGAGCTGGAAAAAGTTGCTGCCGAGAAGAAGGCTTCGGCCGAAGCTCGCGCTGCTCAGCTGGCCGAGCTGGAAGTCACCATCACCGCCGTCGCCGGCGATGAAGGCAAACTGTTCGGCTCCATCGGTACCCACGACATCGCTGATGCCCTGACCGCCTCCGGCGTCGAAGTGGCTAAGTCTGAAGTGCGTCTGCCGAACGGCACCATTCGCCAGGTTGGCGAATTCGACGTAGCTGTGCACCTGCACACCGACGTTGAAGCAACCGTCAAGGTTGTTGTCGTAGCTGCCTAAGTCAGCCGACTTGCGGGCTTGCGCTTAGGCACAGGCCTGCAGACAATCGGGCACGACATCGCATCCGCGGTGCCGTGCCCTTTGTTTTTCCGCAGAGTTTTTTGCAAAGCCCGCTTTTGCAAAAGCTTCTGCGCTTTGGAATTTCAGGTGCCATGAACGATATCAGCACTCCCCAGCAGTACGACCTGGAAACCGCCGCCCTCAAGGTGCCGCCGCATTCCATCGAGGCCGAGCAGGCCGTGCTCGGCGGCCTGGTGCTGGACAACAACGCCTGGGAGCGGGTACTCGACCAGGTCTCCGATGGCGACTTCTACCGCCATGATCACCGCCTGATCTTCCGCGCCATCTTCAAGCTGGCCGAGCGCAACTCGCCGTTCGACGTGGTGACCCTGGCCGAGCAACTGGACAAGGAGGGCCAGCTGGCGCAAGTCGGCGGCCTGGCCTATCTGGGCGAGCTTGCCAAGAACACCCCGTCGGTGGCCAACATCAAGGCCTATGCACAGATCATTCGCGAGCGCGCCACCTTGCGCCAGCTGATCGGCATCAGCTCGGAGATCGCCGACAGCGCCTACGCGCCGCAAGGCCGTACCGGCGAGGAAATTCTCGACGAGGCCGAGCGCCTGATCTTCCAGATCGCCGAGGCGCGGCCGAAAACCGGCGGTCCGGTGGGCATCAACGACATCCTGGTCAAGGCCATCGACCGCATCGACAGCCTGTTCAACGCCGGCGACGCGATCACCGGCCTGTCCACCGGCTTCACCGACCTGGACAACCTGACCAGCGGCCTGCAGCCGGCCGACATGATCATCGTCGCCGGCCGTCCCTCCATGGGTAAGACCACCTTCGCCATGAACCTGGTGGAAAACGCCCTGATGCGCAGCGACAAGGCGATCCTGGTCTACTCGCTGGAAATGCCCTCGGAATCCATCGTCATTCGTATGCTGGCGTCCCTGGGTCGCATCGACCAGACCAAGGTGCGCTCCGGCCGCCTGGATGACGACGACTGGCCGCGCCTGACCTCGGCGGTCAACCTGCTCAACGACCGCAAGCTGTTCATCGACGATACCGCCGGCATCTCGCCATCGGAGATGCGTGCGCGTACCCGCCGCCTGGCCCGCGAGCACGGCGAGATCGGCCTGATCATGGTCGACTACCTGCAGCTGATGCAGATCCCCGGCTCCAGCGGCGACAACCGGGTCAACGAGATTTCCGAGATCTCGCGCTCGCTCAAGGCCCTGGCCAAGGAATTCAACTGCCCGGTCATTGCCCTGTCGCAGCTCAACCGCGGCCTGGAACAGCGCCCGAACAAGCGCCCGATCAACTCCGACTTGCGCGAATCCGGTGCAATCGAGCAGGACGCCGACATCATCTTGTTCGTCTACCGCGACGAGGTCTATCACCCCGAGACCGAGTACAAGGGCGTCGCCGAGGTCATCATCGGCAAGCAGCGTAACGGCCCGCTGGGTACCGCGCGCCTGGCCTTCCTCGGCAAGTACTCGCGCTTCGAGAACCTGGCGCCGGGTGCCTATCAGTTCGACGACGAATAAATCGTTACCCCGTAAACCTACTGCGCGCAGCACAGACTGCGTCACGCGGTGCGCGCAATCCTCATGAACAGATGTTCACTCCGGTTGCTGTGCTCCGGGCTTCTTGCCTGTGCCGCGCTCGCTACGGTTTCCGGGGCAACGATGGCATGGCATGGTTTGGATCAATGAAAACGGGCGCCCAGCGGTTAAGATGGGCGCCCGTTTTCGTTTGCCGGAGCCTGCGCCATGCGCCCTCTAGTCGCCACCATCGATCTGGCCGCCATTCGCCACAACTACGCGCTGGCCAAGCGCTGCGCGCCGGGCCGCGAGGCCTTTGCGGTGGTCAAGGCGAATGCCTACGGACATGGCGTGCGCGAGGTGGTTACCGCCCTGCACGACGAGGCCGACGGCTTTGCCGTGGCCAGCCTGGAGGAGGCCGCCGAAGTGCGCGCCCTGCATGGTACGGCGCGCATCCTGCTGCTCGAAGGTTGCTTCAGCGCCGACGAGCTGCCGATTGCCGCCCAGCTGCGCCTGGATATCGTGGTGCAGGGCGTCGAGCAGGCCGAGGCGCTGCTGGCGGCGCAGCTGCCGCAGGCGCTGAATGTCTGGCTCAAGCTGGATTCCGGCATGCACCGCCTGGGCCTGGCGCCGGCGGCCGTGCGCGACTGGCACGCGCGCCTGCGTGGCGCCGCGCAGGTCGCCGAGCTCAACCTGCTCAGCCACTTCGCCTGCGCCGACGAGCGCGGCCATCCGCTCACCGAGCAGCAGGTGGAGCAGTTCCTTGAGCTGCTCGATCTGGATTTCGACCAGCGCAGCCTGGCCAACTCCGCCGCCCTGCTGACCATTCCCGCATCGCACATGGACTGGCTGCGCCCCGGCATCATGCTCTACGGCGCCACGCCGTTCGCCGAGCTGTCGGCTACCGAATTGGGCCTGCGGCCGGTGATGAGCCTGCAGGCGCAGCTGATCGCCGTGCGCGAGGTGGCGGCGGGGGAGAGCGTCGGTTACGGCGCCAGCTGGGTGGCCGCGCGATCGTCGCGGATCGGCACGGTCAGTTGCGGCTATGCCGATGGTTACCCGCGCCATGCGCCGAGCGGCACCCCGGTGCTGGTCGGCGGCCGCCGCGCGAGCCTGGTTGGGCGGGTATCGATGGACATGCTGGCGGTCGACCTGACCAACCTGCCCGCCGCTCAGGTCGGCGATACCGTCGAGTTGTGGGGCGCGCAGCTGCCGGTCGACGAGGTGGCCAGGGCCGCCGGCACCATCGGCTACGAGTTGCTGACCAAGGTCACCGCGCGGGTGCCGCGCCGCTATCTGGCCTAAGAGCCGGCCCTAGAGCAGCCCGCTCGGCACCTTCAGCACATCCAGCTGCAGGCAGGCCTGCGGGCTCAGCTTGCCGTCGCTGCCGGGCATGATGAAGCCCGAGCGGCCCTGCTGCTTGGCCTGGTACATGGCCTCGTCGGCGGCCTTGTACAGGCTGGCGAACTGCTGGGCATGTTGCGGGAACAGGGCGGCGCCGATGCTGATGGTCACGGTCAGGCGGTTGGCGCCGTAGAGCACCGGCTTGGCCAGCTCGCAGAGCAGCCGTTCGGCGATTTCCTGGGCATGCTGCTGGGCGTCGGCGCCGCAGATCAGCAGGGCAAATTCGTCACCGCCGAGGCGCGCGACCATGTCGTTGGCGCGCACATGCTCGCGCAGGCGCTGGCCGATGGTACGCAGCAGCAGGTCGCCGGCGTCGTGGCCGTAGTGGTCGTTGATCGGCTTGAAGTGGTCGAGGTCGAGCAGCATCAGCACCACCGATTCCTCTCGGCGCTGGGCGTCGGCCATGGCGGTTTCCGCGCGCTCGATCAGGTAGCGGCGGTTGGGCAGCTCGGTCAGCGGGTCATGGAAGGCGGCGTGCTGCAGTTCGTGCTCGCGCTCGCACAACTGCTGGTTGGCCAGGGCCAGTTCGGCGGTACGCTGGCTGACGGCGACCTGCAGCTCGTCGGCGCTGTTCTGCATCTGCGCCAGGCGCGCGGTCTTCTCGCGGTCGGCCTGTTCCAGGGCCTCGGCCTTCTCCTGCTTGAGCATCTGGATGCGGTAGGCCAGGGCGAAGGAGAACAGGATGGATTCGGCGGCCACCGCGATGGGGAACATGTAGGCGGTGAAGTTGCTCGGCTGGATGATGCCGGCAGCGCGCATCACCAGCACGGCAGTGCTGATCAGCACGGTGCCGTAGCCGATCAGGTAGAAACGCGCCGGGATAAAGCCCTGGTACCAGCGGATGCCGGCGCTGAGCAGCGCGGTCGGCACCGTGACGATCGGGGTCAGGGCGATCAGCAGGGCCCCTTCGGCGCGGTAGCCGAAGGCGTTGATCAGGATGGCGATGGCGTACAGCACGCAGCCGGTGTTGAACGCCCGATCTGCCCAGCGCAGGCCGCGGCGGGTGTACAGCAGCTCCTGGGTGAAACGCATGACGAAGATGCCCCACAGCGAGGGCAGGCTGATGCGATCCAGCCAGAACGGCACCGGCGAGTGGCCCCAGAAATACTGGAAGCCGTGGCCGGTCATGCTGAGGATGAACACCAGCGCGCAACCGGTGGCCAGCACGTACCACAGGTAGGCCTTGTCGCGCAGGGCGACGAGGATGAACAGGTTGTACAGGAACAGCGCCAGGATCACCCCGTAGACCAGGCCGAAGCCGAGGTTCTCGCTGGCGCGCAGGTTCTGCAGGTCGTCGTGCTGCCAGACCTTGAGCGGGAAGGAGTTGCCAGCCGGATCAAAGCTGCGGAAGTAGAAGGTCAGCGGCTGCGCGCCCAGCTCCGGCAGGCGGAACACCATGCGTCGGTAGTCGAAGTCGCGGCCGGCAGCGAACGGCACGCTCTCGCTGGTTTCCCGCGTGCTCCAGCCACCCTGGCCATCCGGCAGGTAGAGCTGCACGCGGTAGACGGTGATGCCGGAGTTCTCCAGCCACCACTGGCTGGGCGCGCCCGGGGCCCGTTGCAATTGCACCTTGACCCACCAGGGATGGCGGCTCTGGCCAACCGAGGCGCGGCCATTGGCGGGCACGAAACGCTGCTGCACGGCCGGGTCGGCCATGTCGGCGATGCCAAGGCTGCCGTCGACATCTTCCAGCAGCTCGATGTGCTCGTTCAGTGCCTGCCCGCTGCTGGTGTCCTGCAGCACAAAGGTATCGGCCAAGGCATGACCGCCCTGGATAGCCAGGCACAGGGTCAACAGCAGCGCTTGCAGGAAAGTGCCTCGCACCGGTACGGCTCCTTAGTCCTCGGCGCGGGGCCGGGCTGATCTCGATCCCGCCGAGTATAGCCATGAGTGTGGCTGTGATCACAAACTGCTGTCGTGTTCGGGTATAAGCGACTGAGCGTTCTACTCGGACTCTGTATATTTTTTGTGCTATATTCCGCGCCCCCGTGAGAGCCCGGTTGATCAAAAAACATGCAAGTCGCCAAGCCGCTGTTCGACTATCCGAAGTATTGGGCCGAGTGTTTCGGGCCTGCGCCTTTCCTGCCGATGAGCCGGGAAGAGATGGATCAGCTCGGCTGGGACTCCTGCGACATCATCATCGTCACCGGTGACGCCTACGTCGACCACCCGTCCTTCGGCATGGCCATCATCGGTCGCCTGCTCGAGTCCCAGGGTTTCCGCGTCGGCATCATCGCCCAGCCGAACTGGCAGTCGAAAGACGACTTCATGAAGCTCGGCCAGCCCAACCTGTTCTTCGGCGTGGCCGCCGGCAACATGGACTCGATGATCAACCGCTACACCGCGGACAAGAAGATCCGCTCCGACGACGCCTACACCCCCGGCGGCCTGGCCGGTGCCCGTCCGGATCGCGCCAGCCTGGTATACAGCCAGCGCTGCAAGGAAGCCTACAGCGAGACGCCGGTGATCCTCGGCGGTATCGAGGCATCCTTGCGCCGCATCGCCCACTACGACTACTGGCAGGACAAGGTGCGCCGCTCGATCCTGATGGACGCTACCGCCGATATCCTGCTGTACGGCAACGCCGAGCGCGCCGTGGTCGAGATCGCCCAGCGCCTGGCCTTCGGCGAGAAGGTCGAGAGCATCACCGATGTGCGCGGCACCGCCTTCGTGCGCCGTGACACCCCGCAGGGCTGGTACGAGGTGGACTCCACCCGCATCGACCGTCCGGGCAAGGTCGACAAGATCATCAACCCCTACGTCAACACCCAGGACACCGCCGCCTGCGCCATCGAGCAGGAAAAAGGTCCGCAGGAAGACCCCAACGAGGCCAAGGTGGTCGAGCTGCTGCCCAGCCCGAAGATGACCCGTGCCAAGACGGTGATCCGCCTGCCGTCCTTCGAGAAGGTGCGCAACGACCCGGTGCTCTACGCCCACGCCAACCGCGTGCTGCACCTGGAGACCAATCCGGGCAACGCCCGCGCCTTGGTGCAGAAGCATGGCGAGGTGGATGTGTGGTTCAACCCGCCACCCATCCCGATGACCACCGAGGAAATGGACTACGTGTTCGGCATGCCCTATGCGCGCGTGCCGCACCCGGCCTATGGCAAGGCGAAGATCCCGGCCTACGAGATGATCCGTTTCTCGGTCAACATCATGCGTGGCTGCTTCGGTGGCTGCACCTTCTGCTCGATCACCGAGCATGAGGGCCGCATCATCCAGAACCGCTCGCACGAATCGATCATCCGCGAGATCGAGGAGATGCGTGACAAGGTGCCGGGCTTCACCGGCGTGGTCTCCGACCTCGGCGGGCCGACCGCCAACATGTACCGCATCGCCTGCAAGAGCCCGGAAATCGAATCCGCCTGCCGCAAGCCGTCCTGCGTGTTCCCCGGCATCTGCCCGAACCTGAATACCGACCACTCGTCCTTGATCGAGCTGTACCGCAAGGCCCGCGCCCTGCCGGGCGTGAAGAAGATCCTGATCGCTTCCGGCCTGCGCTACGACCTCGCCGTGGAGTCGCCGGAGTACGTCAAGGAGCTGGTCACCCACCACGTTGGTGGCTACCTGAAGATCGCCCCGGAGCACACCGAGGAGGGCCCGCTGAATCAGATGATGAAGCCGGGCATCGGTAGCTACGACAAGTTCAAGCGCATGTTCGAGAAGTACTCGAAGGAAGCGGGCAAGGAGCAGTACCTGATCCCGTACTTCATCGCCGCGCACCCGGGCACCACCGACGAGGACATGATGAACCTCGCCCTGTGGCTCAAGCGCAACGACTTCCGCGCCGACCAGGTGCAGGCCTTCTACCCGTCGCCGATGGCGTCGGCCACGGCCATGTACCACTCGGGCAAGAACCCGCTGCGCAAGGTCAGCTACAAGAGCGACGGCGTGACCATCGTCAAGAGCGAGCAGCAGCGCCGCCTGCACAAGGCCTTCCTGCGCTATCACGATCCGAAGGGCTGGCCGATGCTGCGCGAGGCGCTGGAACGCATGGGCCGCAGCGACCTGATCGGCAACGGCAAGCACCACCTGATCCCGACCTACCAGCCGCAGACCGACGAGTACCAGAGCGCGCGCCGCAAGAACTCGACCCCGGCCGGCAGCAAGAAGGTTGCCGGCAACGGTGGCGGCAAGCCGCAGACCACTGGGCGCATCCTTACCCAGCACACCGGACTGCCGCCGCGCGGCAGCGACGGCAGCAAGAGCTGGGACAAGCGCGAGCAGGCCAAGGCCGCTGCCGAGGCCCGGCGCAAGGCGGAGAAGTCCGGCGGCGGCAAGGATTCCGGCAAGAAGCCCAAGCGTCCGGTAGTTCCGCGCTAAGCGGCGTGACTCCCTCTCCCTCCGAGAGAGGGTTGGGGTGAGGGTGCCCTAGGCAACTCAGCGTGGCCTGTAAGCCCCTCACCCCCGGCCCCTCTCCCGGGGGGAGAGGGGAGCTGGCGCCTTTTCTGTGCGCCGCACTGCCCGCCCTGCGCGCGCCGCCCCGTTGTGGTGCTCGGCACCCCGCGCAACCCGCTGAAACCGCGAAAAAGTCACTGGCATAACTCTTGCGCAGCCCAGGTATCGCCCTGGCTCGCAGGAGGCCCGCCGTGTCGATCCATGTCGCACTGCAGCATGTCACCCATTACCGCTACGACCGTCTGGTCAACCTCGGCCCGCAGGTCGTACGCCTGCGCCCGGCGCCACACAGCCGCACGCGCATCCTCTCCTACGCGCTCAAGGTCGAACCGGGCGAGCATTTCATCAACTGGCAGCAGGATCCCCAGGGCAACTACCTGGCGCGCCTGGTGTTCCCGGACAAGACCGACGAGCTGAAAATCGTCGTCGACCTGGTCGCCGAGATGGCGGTGTTCAACCCCTTCGACTTTTTCCTCGAGCCCTACGCCGAGCAGATTCCCTTCGCCTACACCGCCGGCGAGCAGCGCGAGCTGGCGCCCTACCTGGTCAAGCTGGCGGGCGGTGCGCTGTTCGCCGACTACCTGGCCGGCATCGAGCGCAAGCCCAAGGCCAGCGTGGACTTCCTGGTTGCGCTGAACCAGAGACTGGCCACCGATATCGGCTACCTGATCCGCCTGGAGCCGGGCGTGCAGACCCCCGAGGAAACCCTGGAGAAGGCCTCCGGCTCCTGTCGCGACTCGGCCTGGCTGCTGGTGCAGCTGTTCCGTCACCTGGGCCTGGCCGCGCGCTTCGTCTCCGGCTACCTGATCCAGCTCAGCGCCGACGTCAAATCCCTCGACGGCCCCAGCGGCACCGAAGTGGACTTCACCGACCTGCATGCCTGGTGCGAGGTGTACCTGCCGGGGGCCGGCTGGATCGGCCTCGATCCGACTTCCGGGCTGTTCGCCGGCGAAGGCCACATCCCGCTGGCCTGCAGCCCCGAGCCGTCCTCGGCGGCGCCGATCAGCGGCGCGGTGGACGAGTGCGAGTGCGACTTCGAGCACGAGATGCGCGTCGAGCGCATCTGGGAAGCGCCGCGGGTGACCAAGCCGTACAGCGACGAGCAATGGCAGGAGATTCTCGACCTCGGCCGGCTGATCGACGGCGACCTGGCCTATGGCGACGTGCGCCTGACCATGGGCGGCGAGCCGACCTTCGTCGCCCTCGACTACCCCGACGACGCCGAGTGGAACACTGCGGCCATGGGCCCGAACAAGCGCCGTCTGGCCGGCGAGCTGTTCCATCGCCTGCGCGCGCATTACGCGCCGCAGGCGATGGTGCATTTCGGCCAGGGCAAGTGGTACCCCGGCGAGCAGCTGCCGCGCTGGTCGCTCAACTGTTTCTGGCGCAAGGACGGCGAGCCGATCTGGCAGGACGCCGCGCTGTACGCCGACGAGACGCGCTACTACGGCGCCGACGCGCGCCTGGCCGGGCGCTTCCTGGCCGCCCTGGCCGGGCACCTCGGGCTGTCCGCCGAGCATGCCTTCCCGGCCTACGAGGACTGGCTCTACTACCTGTGGCGCGAGCGCCGGCTGCCGGCCAACGTCAGCCCGGACGACCCGCGCCTGGCCGACCCGCTGGAGCGCGAGCGCCTGCGCAAGGTGTTCTGCCGTGGCCTCGGCGAAGTGGTCGGGCATGTCCTGCCGCTGATGTGTGATACCGCCGGGCAGTGGCTGACCGGCCCCTGGTTCCTGCGCGAAGAGCACTGCCGCCTGATTCCCGGCGACTCGCCACTGGGCTATCGCCTGCCGCTGGATTCGCAGCCCTGGGTCGGCGAGCTGGACTACCCCTATGTGCAGCCGCAGGATCCCAACCAGCAGTTCCAGCCGCTGCCCAGCCGGCAGAGCATCCAGCAGCAGCTGCGCACCCCGCTGCACCCCCATGGCAAGGGCGACGGCCCGGCGCTGCGGGCACCGGCGCCGTTCGAGTCGGCCGCCGGCATCGTGCGCACGGCGCTGTGCGCCGAACCGCGCGACGGCCGCCTGTACCTGTTCATGCCGCCCCTGAGCCGGCTGGAGGAGTATCTGGAACTGGTCGCCGCCATCGAGGCCACCGCCCGTGAGCTGCGCTGCCCGGTGCTGCTGGAGGGCTACGAGCCACCGGCCGACCCGCGCCTCAACTACTTCCGCGTCACTCCGGATCCGGGCGTGATCGAGGTGAATATCCACCCGGCGAGCAACTGGCAGGAGCTGGTCGAGCGCACCGAGTTTCTCTACGAGGCGGCGCGGCAGACGCGCCTGACCAGCGAGAAGTTCATGGTCGACGGGCGCCATACCGGCACCGGCGGCGGCAACCACTTCGTCCTCGGTGGCGCCACTCCGGAAGACTCGCCGTTCCTGCGTCGTCCCGACCTGCTGCGCAGCCTGATTAGCTACTGGCACAACCACCCGTCGCTGTCCTACCTGTTCAGTGGCCTGTTTATCGGCCCGACGTCTCAAGCCCCCAGGGTCGACGAGGCGCGCAACGATGCCCTCTACGAGCTGGAAATCGCCTTCGCGCAGATGCCCGAGCCGGGCCGCGACTGCCCGCCCTGGCTGGTCGACCGCCTGCTGCGCAACCTGCTGGTGGATGTCACCGGCAACACCCACCGCGCCGAGTTCTGCATCGACAAGCTGTACTCGCCGGACAGCGCCAGCGGCCGCCTCGGCCTGCTCGAACTGCGTGCCTTCGAGATGCCGCCGCATGCGCGCATGAGCCTGGCCCAGCAGGTGTTGCTGCGCGGCCTGGTCGCACGTTTCTGGGACGAGCCCTACCGGCCGCACAAGCTGGCGCGCTGGGGCACCGAACTGCACGACCGCTTCCTGTTGCCGCACTTCGTCGAGCAGGACTTCCAGGACGTGCTGCACGAGCTCAACGCCTATGGCTATCCGCTGCGCGCCGAGTGGTTCGCCCCGCACTTCGAGTTCCGTTTCCCCAAGGTCGGCGACTACCAGGTGCGTGGCATCGACCTGGAACTGCGCCAGGCCCTGGAGCCCTGGCATGTGCTCGGCGAGGAGGGCGCCGTCGGCGGCACCGTGCGCTATGTGGATTCGTCCCTGGAGCGCCTGCAGGTGCGCCTCGACGGCCTGGCGCCGGATCGCTACGTGCTCACCTGCAACGGCGTGCCGGTACCGCTGCGCCCCACTGGCAAGGTCGGCGAGTTCGTCGGCGGCGTGCGCTACCGCGCCTGGCAGCCGGCCAACTGCCTGCAACCGACCATCGGCGTGCAGGCACCGCTGGTGTTCGACCTGGTCGATACCTGGATGAGCCGCTCCCTCGGCGGTTGCCAGTACCATGTGGCTCACCCCGGCGGGCGCAACTACGCCAGCCTGCCGGTCAACGCCTACGAGGCCGAGAGCCGGCGCCTGGCGCGCTTCTTCCGCCACGGCCACAGCCCGGGCGAGCTGACGGCCAGCCAGCCGATCAACAATAATGAATTGCCGATGACCCTGGATCTGCGCCGTGTTTGACTTCCTTTTCCGCGTACGGGAGACGGATCTGTAGGAGCGAGCTCTGCTCGCGAACAATGCAAAGGCTTCGCGAGCAGAGCTCGCTCCTACCAAGAACACCCCGCGCTAGATATCTCTTGAGCCTGCCATGCCTGACTTGCTTGCCGACTACCCGCTGAACGAGGCGGCCTACCACGAACTGCTGGATGCCAAGGGCGCGGTACGCCCGCACTGGCGCCGGCTGTTCGAGCAGCTGCAGCGCAGCAGCCCGGCGCAGCTGCAACAACGCCAGGCCCTGCTCAGCCGGCAGATCCAGGAAAACGGCGTGACCTACAACGTCTACGCCGACCCGGATGGCGCCGACCGCCCCTGGGAGCTGGATCTGCTGCCCAACCTGATTCCCTTTGATGAGTGGCAGCAGATCGCCGCCGGCGTGGCCCAGCGCGCCGGCCTGCTCAATGCCGTGCTGGCCGACCTGTACGGCCCGCAACAATTGCTCGCCGACGGCTTGCTGCCGGCCGAGCTGGTATTCGGCCACGACAACTTCCTCTGGCCGTGCCAGGGCATCCAGCCGCCGGGCGGCACCTTCCTGCACCTGTACGCGGTGGATCTGGCCCGCGCCCCGGACGGCCGCTGGTGGGTCACCGCCGACCGCACCCAGGCGCCGTCCGGTGCCGGCTATGCCCTGGAGAACCGGCAGATCCTCTCGCGCGCCTTTCCCGAGCTGTACCGCGACCTGCGCGTGCAGTACCTGGCCGGCTTCTTCCGCACCCTGCAGGACACCCTGGCGCGCCAGGCGCCGGTGGAAGGCGGCGAGACGCCGCTGGTGGTGCTGCTGACGCCGGGGCGCTTCAACGAAAGCTATTTCGAGCACCTGTACCTGGCCCGCCAGCTCGGCTATCCGCTAGTGGAAGGCAGCGACCTGACCGTGCGCGACGCCACCGTCTACCTCAAGACCCTGGCCGGCCTGCGCCGGGTGCATGCGGTGCTGCGCCGCCTCGACGACGACTTCTGCGACCCGCTGGAGCTGCGTACCGATTCCGCCCTCGGCGTGCCCGGCCTGCTCGAGGCGGTACGCCAGGGCAAGGTGCTGGTGGCCAATGCCCTCGGCAGCGGTGTGCTGGAGTCGCCCGGCCTGCCCGGTTTCCTGCCGGCGATCAGCGAGAAGCTGCTCGGCGAGGAACTGCTGCTGCCGTCCATCGCCAGTTGGTGGTGCGGCGAGCCGCCGGTGCTGGACGAGGCGCTGGAGATGCTCGACGAGCTGCTGGTGCGGCCCAGCTTCCCGTCGCAGAGCTTCGCCCCGGTATTCGGCCGCGATCTCGACGCGGCGCAGCGCGCCGAGTTGGCCGCGCGCCTCAAGGCGCGCCCCTATGCCTACGTGGCCCAGGCCCAGGCCCAGCTGTCGCAGGCGCCGGTGTGGCAGGCCGAGGACGGCAAGCTGGCGCCGCGGGCCATCGGCATGCGCGTATTCGCCGTGGCCAGCGCCGACGGCTACAAGGTTCTGCCCGGCGGCCTGACCCGGGTGGCCGCCGAGGCCGACGCCGAAGTGGTGTCGATGCAGCGCGGCGGGGCGAGCAAGGACACCTGGGTGCTCGGCGAACGGCATGCCGGCGGCGAGCCCTGGCAATGGCTGCGCCCGCTCGGCGTGGCCGACCTGGTGCGCAGCGACCCCTACCTGCCGTCACGGGTGGTGGAAAACCTGTTCTGGTTCGGCCGCTACAGCTCGCGCTGCGAGGATGGCGCGCGGCTGCTGCGCATCATGCTGGCGCGCTATGTCGACGATGACGACGACCCGCAGGCGCTACAGACCGCCCTGGCCCTGGGCGAGAGCCTCGGCCTGCTGCCGGGTGCCGTCGAGGGCACCCTGGAGCAGCGCCTGCTGCAGGCCCTGCTCGGTGCCGACTGGCCGACCAGCCTGCGCGCCAACCTGCAGCGCCTGCAGTGGGCGGCCGGCAGCGTGCGCGGCAAGCTGTCGCGGGAGAACTGGCAGGCGCTGGTCGAGCTGCAGCGCGAGGCGCAGAGCCTGGATAGCGAGGGCGCGGACTTCGGCGAGCTGCTGGATTTCCTCAACCGTCTGCTGATGTCGCTGGCGGCGCTGTCCGGCTTCGCCCTCGACGACATGACCCGCGACGACGGCTGGCGCTTCCTCATGCTCGGCCGCTGCATCGAGCGCCTGCAGTTCCTCGCCGAGAGCATCGCCGAGTTCCTGCGTAGCCCGGCGGCGCATGACCAGTCGGCGCTGGAGTGGCTGCTGGAGCTGGGCAACAGCAGCATCACCTATCGCACCCGCTACCTGGCCAGCGCGCAGCTGATCCCGGTGCTCGACCTGCTCCTGCTCGACGCGCAGAACCCGCATGCGGTGCTGTTCCAGCTGCGCCAGCTGCTGCGTTCGCTGGGCAACCTCGAGGCCAGCTTCGCCTTCAGCGGCGACAGCCGCCTGGTCGAGCTGGAGCGCAAGCTGGCCGGCTTCCAGCTGGGCAGCCTGGAGAGCCCGCTGTTCGGCCAGTCCGGCATCCGCGCCGTGCTCGGCGGGCTGGCCGACCTGCTGCTGCAGATCGCCAGCGCCGCCGGTGCGGTATCCGACCAGCTGGCGCTGCGTTTCTTCGTGCATGTGGACGCCAGCCGCGGGACGCTTTCCGTATGAAGCGCGCGCACTATCAGGTTCTCCACGACACCCATTACCGCTACTCGGCGCCGGTTTCCCTGGCCCAGCAGCTGGCGCACCTGTGGCCGAGAGACTGCGCGTGGCAGCGCTGCCTGGAGCGCCATCTGACCGTCACCCCGCAGCCGACCCGGCGCCTGGATGGCGTCGATGTGTTCGGCAACCCGCTGACCCGCCTGGCCTTCGAGCGGCCCCACGACGAGTTGCGGGTGATCGCCTGCCTGCGCGTCGAGGTGCAGGCCCGCGAGGATCTGCAGCTGGAGGATTCACCGGCCTGGGAGGAGGCGGTCGCCGCCCTGCGCTATAGCGGCCAGGCGCTGCCGGCCGAACTGCTGGAGGCGGCGCGCTACCGCTTCCAGTCGCCCTATGTGCACCTCAAGCAGGCCTTCGTTGCCTTCGCCGCCGAGTGCTTCAGCCCCGGCCGCCCGCTGCTATTGGCGGTGCGTGCGCTGATGCAGAAGATCTTCACCGAGTTCACCTTCGATGCCGCCGCCACCCAGGTGGCGACGCCACTGCTGCAGGTGCTGGAGGAGCGCCGCGGGGTATGCCAGGACTTCGCCCACCTGATGTTGGCCTGCCTGCGTTCGCTGGGCCTGTCGGCGCGCTACGTCAGCGGCTACCTGCTGACCCAGCCGCCGCCCGGCCAGCCGCGGCTGATCGGTGCCGACGCTTCGCACGCCTGGGTCTCGGTGTACTGCCCGCGCCAGGGCTGGGTGGATTTCGACCCGACCAACAACCTGTTGCCGGCGCTGGAGCACATCAGCCTCGGCTGGGGCCGCGACTTCGCCGACGTGTCGCCGCTGCGCGGGGTGATCCTCGGCGGCGGCAGCCACGACCCGGAGGTGCGGGTCACGGTTACCCCACTGGGTGAGGCATTGCCGGCTGCGAGTTGAGAACCTGCCCAAAGTCTGCTGCGCGTCGGCCATGCTGCGTTGAAAGCAGGCTCGGGCTGCTCATTTACAGCTCGTAAACTCCGCGCCCTCGCCTGTTTTCGCCTTGCCTGGCTCTAGCTCGCGAGACTTTGAACAGGTTCTGTGCCTCAGGCGCTGAGGGCGCGCAGGGCGGCCTGGCGTACCGGCCGCTCGCCGGCGACGAAGTAGGCCGCCTCGCTGCGCGGCAGCGGCTGGCGCCCGCGGATGCGGTCGGCGATCTTCTCGGCGAGCATGATGGTGGTGGCGTTGAGGTTGCCGGTGATGATCTCCGGCATGATCGACGCATCCACCACTCGCAGCCCCTGCAGGCCGTGCACGCGGCCCTGGCCGTCGACCACCGCCATGGCGTCGCTGCCCATCTTGCACGAGCAGGAGGGGTGGAAGGCGGTCTCGGCATGGCTGCGGATAAATTCGTCCAGCTCGGCGTCACTCTGCAGGTGCGCACCGGGGCTCAGCTCGCGGCCGCGGAAGGCGTCCAGCGCCGGTTGGGCCATGATTTCGCGGGTGATGCGGATGCCGTCGCGGAACTCCTGCCAGTCCTGCGGGCTGCTCATGTAGTTGAACAGGATGCTCGGGTGCTGGCGCGGGTCTTTGGACTTCAGCTGGATGCGCCCGCGGCTGGGCGAGCGCATGGAGCCCATGTGAGCCTGGAAGCCGTGCTCCTTCACCGCGTTGCTGCCGTTGTAGTTAATCGCTACCGGCAGGAAGTGGTACTGGATGTTCGGCCACTTGAACTCATCCCGGGTACGGATAAAGCCGCCGGCCTCGAACTGGTTGCTGGCGCCCAGGCCGCTGCCGAGGAACAGCCATTCGGCGCCGATCGCCGGCTGATTCCACCACTGCAGCGCCGGGTACAGCGACACCGGCTCCTTGCAGGCGTACTGCAGGTACAGCTCCAGGTGATCCTGCAGGTTGGCGCCGACGCCGGGCAGGTCGTGCACCAGGGGAATGTCCAGCTCGCGCAGCAGGGCCGCCGGGCCGACCCCGGAGCGTTGCAGGATCTGCGGCGAGGCGATGGCGCCGCTGCTCAGCAGCACTTCGCGGCGCGCCCTGACGATCACTGGTGTATCGCCGTCGCCATGCAAATAGGCGACGCCAGTGGCGCGCCGGCCGTCGAACAGGATGCGGTCGGTGAGGGCGTGGGTGACGATGGTCAGGTTGGGCCGGCCGCGGGCCTGATCCAGATAGCCGCGGGCGGTGCTGGAGCGCCGCCCCTGCGGGGTCACGGTGCGATCCATCGGGCCGAAGCCTTCCTGCTGGTAGCCGTTGAGGTCGTCGGTGCGCGGGTAGCCGGCCTGCACGCCGGCCTCGACCATGGCCTGGAACAGCGGGTTGTTGCCGGCCTTGGGCGTGGTCACGCTGACCGGGCCGTCGCCGCCGTGGTAGGGGTTGGCGCCGCTGTCGCGGGTCTCGGCTTTCCTGAAATACGGCAGGCAGTCCAGATAGCTCCAGTCCTCGAGACCCGGTTGTTTGGCCCAGTTGTCGAAGTCCAGGGCGTTGCCGCGGATGTAGCACATGCCGTTGATCAGTGAGGAGCCACCCAGGCCCTTGCCGCGCCCGCATTCCATGCGCCGGTTGTTCATGTACGGCTCGGGGTCGGTCTCGTAGGCCCAGTTGTAGCGGCGGCCCTGCAGCGGGTAGGCGAGGGCGGCGGGCATCTGGGTGCGGAAGTCCAGGCGGTAGTCGGGGCCGCCGGCTTCGAGCAGCAGCACGCTGACCTCGGCATCTTCGCTGAGGCGGGTGGCCAGCACGTTACCGGCCGAGCCGGCGCCGATGATGATGTAGTCGAATTCCTGGGACATGGACGTTCCTGTGGCCGGAGGCGCTCCGGGCAAACGCAGTGACTACGCCCGGATGGCCGGGCCATATTTTTGTGCCGCAGAACCTGTTTACGATCTCGCGAGCTAGCGCCAGACAAGGCAAAACTGGCCGAGGGAGCGGAGTTTACGAGCTGTAAATGAGCATCCCGAGGCCAGTTTTAACGCGGTCTGGCCGACGCGCAGCAGATCGTAGGCAGGTTCTCAGAACACCGAGTGGTAATCGCCCAGCTCCACCTGCACCGACTTGATCCGGGTGTAGTGGCCGAGGGTGGTCAGGCCGTTCTCGCGGCCGACCCCGGACTGCTTGTAGCCGCCCACCGGCATTTCCGCCGGCGACTCGCCCCAGGTGTTGATCCAGCAGATGCCGGCTTCCAGCTGGTGGATCAGGCGATGGGCGCGGGCCAGGTCGCGGGTCACCACGCCGGCGGCCAGGCCGTAGTCGCTGGCGTTGGCGCGGCGGATCACTTCGGCCTCGTTGTCGTAGATGAGGATGCTCATCACCGGGCCGAAGATTTCCTCGCGCACTATGGTCATGTCGTCCGTGCAGTCGGTGAACACGGTGGCGGCCACGTAGGCGCCCTTGGCGAATTCGCCGCTGGTCACCCGTTCGCCGCCGATCAGCAGGCGGGCGCCTTCGCTGCGGCCCTTGGCGATGTAGCCGAGCACGCTGTCCATGTGCGCGAAGCTGGTCAGCGGGCCGAAGTTGGTGCGCTCGTCCTGCGGGTCGCCAAGGCGGATGCGCTTGACCCGTTCGACCACCTTGGCCTCGAAGCGCGCCTGCAGAGCGCGCGGGATGAACACCCGGGTGCCGTTGGTGCAGACCTGGCCGGAGCTGAAGAAGTTGGCCATCACCGCGATGTCGGCGGCGCGGTCGAGGTCGGCGTCCTCGCAGATGATCAGCGGCGACTTGCCGCCCAGCTCCATGGTGACTTCCTTGAGCGACGAGCTGGAGGCGCTGGCCATGACCTTCTTGCCGGTGGCGGTGCCGCCGGTGAAGGAAATCTTCTCGATCAGCGGGTGCTCGGTGAGCCACTGGCCGACTTCCCGGCCGCTACCGGTGAGCACGCTGAACACGCCATCCGGCACGCCTGCCTCGGTGTAGATCTCGGCCAGTTTCAGCGCGCTCAGCGGGGTCACCTCGCTGGGCTTGAAGATCATCGCGTTGCCGGCGGCCAGGGCCGGGGCGGATTTCCACAGGGCGATCTGGATCGGGTAGTTCCACGCGCCGATGCCGGCGACCACGCCCAGCGGCTCGCGACGGGTGTAGACGAAGCTGCTGTCGCGCAGGGGAATCTGTTCGCCCTCGATGGCCGGGATCAGCCCGGCGTAGTACTCCAGCACGTCGGCGCCGGTGACGATGTCCACCGCGCGGGTTTCGCTCAGCGGCTTGCCGGTGTCGAGGGTCTCCAGGGCGGCCAGCTCGTCGTTGCGCTCGCGCAGGATATCCACGGCGCGGCGCAGGATGCGCGAGCGCTGCATGGCGGTCATCGCCGCCCAGACCTTCTGCCCCTCGACGGCGCAGGCCACGGCGCGCTCGACGTCAGCCTGGCTGGCGCGCTGCACGCGGGCCAGCACTTCGCCGGTAGCCGGGTTGATACTTTCGAAGTGGACGCCGCTGCTGCCGTCGACATAACGGCCGCCGATATAGAGCTGCTGGTCGGGGAAACGGGGCATGGCGCAGTCCTCGGAAACAGGGCCGGCGCAATGGATAGGCAGCCGGCAGAGAGTGTCCGGGTACGCTAGATGGTTTTTATTGAGCGCTCAATCAATAAAAACGACAAGAGCAAGTCATGCGCGACATCGCGCCTCAGAACCGCTCCAAAGTCTTGCGGGCTAGAGCGATGCAAGGCGCAACGACCAACGGGAGTAACCGCGGCAGACTGGCCCGAAGGGTAAGCGCCAGCGAGTTCAACAAGCGAGGGCGCGCAGTGTATGAACTGTAAATCAGCGGTACTCACTACGGGCCGCGCTAGCTGCTTTCCAAGCCTGCTTTCAACGCGGCAGTGCCGAAGCGCAGCAGACTCAGCAGATTCTCAGTGGCGGGTGCTGGAGGTGGTGGCCTTGGCCAGCTGTAGATCGAGGTAGTCGTAGGCGATATGCAGCGCCTGCTGGATATCGAAGGTGGTGCCAGACAGCGCGCCACGCAACCACAGGCCGTCGATCAAGGCAGCCAGGCCACGGGCGGCGGCCCGCGCGTGAGCCTTGTCCAGCGCGCGGCGGAATTCGCAGCACAGGTTGGAATACAGGCGGTGGTCGTTGATCTTCTGCAGGCGCTGCAGGGCAGGCTGGTGCATGCTGGCAGCCCAGAAGGCCAACCAGGTCTTCATCGCCGGGCCGCTGACTTGGCTGTCGTCGAAGTTGCCGTCGATGATCGCCCGCAAATGCGCGCGCGGGCTGGCGTCCTGCAGCTCGAAGCGGCGCTGGCGCACGGCATTGCTCAGCGCCTGCATCAGATGGCGCATGGTGGCTTCGAGCAGGCCGTTCTTGTCCTGGAAGTAGTGGCTGATGATGCCGTTGGAGACCCCGGCGATACGCGCGATATAGGCGATGCTGGCGTCGCTCATGCCGACCTGGTCGACCGCTTCGAGGGTCGCGGCAATCAGTTGCGAACGGCGGATCGGCTGCATTCCGACCTTGGGCATCAGTCTCTCCGGCGCGGGTTTCAGGCTAGGATGGGCCTAGTCTAGGGGGCGGCCAATTGCCCCGGCAACCTGCGATGTCGCACGCGGAGATGACCTGTCGGTCAAGGTCATGCGCGCGCTGCCGGCGAGCGGGCCGTGGCCCGTCCGCCGGCGTTGCCCTTACTGCAGCCAGCCGGCAACCCGCTCGGGGTTCTTGGCGATCCAGTCCTTGGCCGCCTGCTCCGGCTTGGCGCCTTCGCGGATGGCCAGCATCACTGCACCGACTTCCTCGCCGTTCCAGGAGAACTTGCCGAGGAAGGCGGTGGCATCAGCGGCCTTGCCGGCCAGAGCCGGGTTGACCACGGTGTCGACATGCTCGTCGTCGCCGAAAACCTTCTGCGGGTCGTCGAGGAAGCGCAGTTTCCACTTGGCGAACATCCAGTGCGGAATCCAGCCGGTGACCACGATCGGCTTCTGATCCTTCTCGGCGCGGGTCAGGGCGGTGGCCATGGCGGGGCCGGAGCTGGGCATCAGCTTTATGTCGGTCAGCTTGTACTGCTTGATCGCGTCCTCGGTGCGGCGCATCACGCCAGCGCCGGCGTCGATGCCGGTGATCTTGCCGTCGTAGTCCTTGGCCTGGGCATTGAGGTCGGCAATGCTCTTGGCCGCCACGTAGTCCGGCACGATCAGGCCGATCTTGGCGCCTTTGTAGTTGCTGCCGAGCACAGTGACCTTGTCCTTGAGCTTGGCGTAGTACTCGCCGTGGGTGGCCGGCAGCCAGGCCGAGAGCGTGGCGTCGAGGTCGCCGCGGGCCACGCCCTGCCACATGATCGCCGGCTCTACCGGCTTCAGCTCGACCTTGTAGCCGAGCTTGTCCTGGAGAATCTGCCCGGCGACGAACGTGGCGGCGACGCTGTCGTCCCAGCCATTGACGTAGCCGATCTTCAGGGTGGGCTTGTCCGCCGCCATGGCGGTCGACAGGCTCAGGGCCAGGGCGGCACTGCCCAGGCCCAGCAGACAACGGAAGTTGAACTTGCGCATCGGTGGTGCTCCATCAGGTGAGTGGCAGTGGTGGGGGTTACTGGCTCGTTCTGATTGCGGGCCTTGCAGCCAGGAGGCGAAAAGCGGCCATGGCTAATCCGGCCGGGCGGCCCTGTGGGCGCCCGGAGTACGGAACGGGTGGGGAGCGGCCGCCTGGGGCGGCGGCCGTCAGGCTTTACAGACCGAGGTACTTCTTGACCGCGGCACTGCCGTCCTGGCCGTCGTAGCTGGTCACGCCGGCCAGCCACTGGTCGAGCATCTGCGGGTTGGCCTTGAGCCAGTCCTTGGCCACGGTGGTCGGGTTTTCCTTCTTCAGTACCCGATCCATCAGCTGGCTTTCGATTTCGACGCTGAATTGCAGGTTGTTCAGCAGGGTGCCGACGTTGGCGCAGCGCTCCTGGTAATCCGGCGGCACCACGGTGTAGACCTTGGCCGCGCCGAAGTCGGGGCCGAACACGTCGTCGCCGCCGGCCAGGTAGGTCAGGTCGAACTGGGTATTCATCGGGTGTGGCGCCCAGCCGAGGAACACCACCGGTTCCTTCTTCTTCACCGCGCGCTGCACCTGCACCAGCATGCCGGCTTCGCTGGACTCGACCATGCGGAAGCCGCCGAGGTCGAACTGGTTGCCCTTGATCATCTTGTCGATCAGCAGGTTGCCGTCGTTACCCGGCTCGATGCCATAGATCTTGCCGCCCAGCTGCTCCTTGAACTTGGCGATGTCCTGGAAGCTCTTCAGGCCAGCTTCGGCCGCATAGGTGGGTACTGCCAGGGTGTACTTGGCGCCTTCCAGGTTGGGCTTGGTCAGCACCTTGACCCCGCCGTCCTTGGTGAAGGGCTCGATCACTGGATCCATCGAGGGCGCCCAGTAGCCGAGGAACACGTCGATCTGCTTGTTCTTCACCCCGGTGAAGGCGATCGGTACCGAGGCCATGACCTTGCGCGGCTGGTAGCCCAGGCCCTCGGTCAGCACCATGGCCACGCCAGTGGTGGCGGAGATGTCAGCCCAGCCGATTTCGGCGAAGCGCACCTGCTTGCAGCTTTCCGGCTCCTGCGCCCAGGCGCCTTGCAACAAGCTGCACGACAACAGACCCACGGCGGCAATGCTCTTGATCGTATTCATCTGCGACTCCCTGAAGGTGGATAGTACTTGGCGTTTCTTATTGGCGTTGCAGCTTGCTGTTGAACCAGCCGAACAGGCCTGACTGCTTGAGACTGCGTTTGGCGCTCTTGCTGCCGAAACTTTCGGTGATACGGTCGAGAATGATCGCCAGCAGCACCACGGCCATGCCGCTCTCGAAGCCGAGGCCGATGTCCAGGCGCTGGATACTGGCCAGCACGTCGTTACCCAGGCCGCCGGCGCCGACCATCGAGGCGATGATCACCATCGACAGGGCCATCATGATGGTCTGGTTGACCCCGGCCATGATCGACGGCATGGCGTTGGGCAGCTGCACCTTGAACAGCAGCTGGCGGCTGTTGCAGCCGAACGACTGGCCGGCCTCGACCAGTTCCTTGTTGACCATGCGGATACCCAGGCTGGTCAGGCGCACCGCCGGCGGCATGGCGAAGATCACCGTGGCGATGATCCCCGGCACACGGCCGAGGCCGAACAGCATGGCCGCCGGAATCAGGTAGACGAAGGCCGGCATGGTCTGCATGAAGTCGAGGATCGGCCGGATCACGTAGGCCACGCGTTCCTTCTTCGCCGCCCAGATGCCCAGGGGAATGCCCAGCAGCAGGCTGATCAGGGTCGAGGAGAAGGTCAGGCCGAGGGTCACCACCGTCTGTTCCCAGAAGCCGGTCATGACAATGAGGATGAAGGACACCGCGGTGAAGGCGGCGAACTTGAAGCCGATGCGCCACAGACCGAGGCCGACGAACAGGCTGATCAGCAGCCAGGCCGGCGGCAGCATGAGCAGATTCTCGACCGCTTCGGAGAAGCCGTTGACCACGTTGCCGATGCTTTCGAAGCCGCCGCTGTAGTTGTCCAGCAGATGCTGTACGCCGTCGTTGACCCAGCTACCCAGATCCAGTTTCTCGCTCATCGTCATTCTCCCTGCAGGCGGCTCAGCAGGCGCCCCTTGCTGATGGCGCCGGCGTAGCGGCCGCTGCGGTCGATTACCGGGATCGGCCCTTCATTGATCACCAGGCGCTCGATCACCTGCTCCAGCGGCAGATCCTCGGCGACCGGGTCGATGTGTTTGAGCAGCTCGGGTACCAGTTCCTTGTGCCGGCCTTCTTCGACGATCAGGGCGATCTTTTCCAGGCTGATCGAACCGCAGAAGCGGTTTTCTTCGTCGACGATGAAGGCGTAGTGCTTGTCCTGCGCCTGCAGCTCCTGACACACCTTGAGGGCATCCGGGGCACGGCCGTTGTGCACGTAGAGCGGCACGCTGTCGGCCTTGAGCTGGCCGGCGGTGAGGTAACGGCTGGTGTCGATGGTGTCGAAGAAGTTGCGCACGTAGTCGTTGGCCGGGTGGTCGATCAGCTCCTGCGGGGTGCCGACCTGTACCAGCTTGCCGCCTTCCATGATGCCGATGCGCGAGCCGATGCGGATGGCTTCCTCGATATCGTGGGAGACGAAGATGATGGTACGCCGGTGGGTCTTCTGCAGCTCCAGCAGCACGTCCTGCATCTCGCGGCGCTTGAGCGGGTCGAGGGCGGAGAAGGCCTCGTCCATGATGATCATCGACGGGTTGACCGCCAGCGCGCGGGCCAGGCCGACGCGCTGCTGCATGCCGCCGGAGAGTTCGTGTGGATACTTGTGGGCGAAGCTGGCCAGGCCGACCTGCTCGAGTACCGCCATGGCGCGCTGCTCGCGCTCCTTGCGGCTCTTGCCGGCCACTTCCAGGCCGAAGGCGGCGTTGTCCAGCACGGTGCGCGAGGGCATCAGGGCGAAGGACTGGAAAACCATGCTCATGTCGCGTCGGCGCAGCTCGATGAGCTGGGCCTGGGGCAGCTTGGCAACGTTCTGGCCGTCAATGAACACATCGCCGGCGGTGGGTTCGATCAGACGGTTGATCAGGCGGATCAGGGTCGACTTGCCCGAGCCGGAGAGGCCCATGAGGACGAAGATCTCGCCTTCCTCGACGCTGAACGACACGTCGCTGACGCCGATCACCGCGCCTTTTTCGGCGAGGATCTGCTCCTTGCTCATGCCCTGCTTGAGCATGTCGATCGCTTGCTGCGGGTGCTCACCGAAAACCTTGTACAGGTTCTGCACCACGATTTTTCCAGACAACATGGGACATTTCCCCTTCGCTAGGCATCCCTGCGCTGACCCGCCAACGCTGCTGCGTCCGAGGGTCTCGATGCGGATGCCGCAGGCCGCTCGGCCTGTGTGGGTGTTAAATGGTTCCTGGGCTTGGTTCGCTGCCTGCACCGCGCACCGCCAGGTCGCCGCCGGCTCCGCGCGGGGCGGGCCTTGGTCGAGCTGATGGGCGTTGTAGCAAAACCCGATCCAAACACGCTGGCAGTGTTACGAGCCCTCATCCAGTGGGCAGTCGCCTGCATCCTGCAAGCGCGTACATCCGAATTTTCTTGTTGGGCCGCCGCCCTAGGGCGTCAGGCACTTGTCTGTCTTCGGTCCGTGGCGGTGGGCCCCGGTCTGTCGGTGCTTACTGGCAGCGACAGCGACGAAATCGGCTGACTCAACGATATAGCCTTCAGCTTGCAGGAATTGTCGGTTTGCGACCCCGGCGTGCTGGGTGGCGACATGCTGCCATGCGCCTGGCCGCCCGTCCGCTTGCCTGTCGTTCAGGGGTTGGTCGAGGTCGCCAGCAGCGACTGTACCGGGCTGCCGTCGCGCCGGGTAACACCCTGCAGCCACTGCTCGACGGTGGCCGGGTTGCTCTGCAGCCAGGAGCGGGCCACGCGGCGGCGGTTGGTGTTGGGGTCGAGGATGGCTTCCATCAGGTGGTTTTCCATGTCCAGGCTGAAGCGCAGGTTGTTCAACAGGCGGGCGACATTGGGGCATTGCTCGGCGTAGCCGGCGCGGATGTTGGTGTAGACGGTAGCGCCGCCGTAGTTCGGCCCGAAGTACTGGTCGCCGCCGCTCAGGTAGCGCATCTCCACCTGGGTGTTCATCGGGTGTGGTTCCCAGCCGAGAAACACCAGCCACTGCTTGAGGTGGGCAGAGCGGCGTACCTGGGCGAGCATGCGCGACTCGCTGGACTCGACCAGACGGAAGCCGCCAAGGCCGAAGGCGTTGTCGTCGATCATCTTCTGGATCAGCTGGTTGCCGTCGTTGCCCGGCTCGATGCCATACAGCTTGCCGCCCAGCTGCTCCTTGAAGCGGGCGATGTCGGCAAAGCTCTTGAGGCCGCCTTCGTACGCCTCGAGGGGCACCGCCAGGGTGTACTTGGCGCCTTCCAGGTTGGCGCCCAGGCTCTGCACGCTGCCGTCCTGCAGATAGGGGCGGATGTCGCTTTCCATGCTCGGCATCCAGTTGCCGAGGAACACGTCGATCTGCCGATGGGCCAGGGCCTTGTAGGTATCCGGCACCGACAGGCGCTTGACCTGGGTGCGGTAGCCCAGCTCGGTGAACACCTGGCGGGCGAGGGCGGTGGTGGCGGTGATATCGGTCCAGCCAACATCGGCAAAACGCACCGTGTCGCAGGCCGCCGGTTCGGCGGCCTGGGCCAGCAGGGGAGCGCCGAGGAGGGCGGCCAGCAGCGGGAGCTTACGCAGATTCATCGGGGCCATCCTGTGCGGGAGTGATCGGGCCTGGGCGCTGGGCGCAGGCGGCGCATGGCCCCGCAACGGGTCTGGCACGGGGCTGGGCGATCATGCCGGGGTGGCCGGGGCTTGCCTATGTGGCAGGTCGCGAACGGAGCAATGCTGGCGGATTTGGATACGCGCGGGTCGGTGTGGGACGCCCGCCGGGACGGCAAATCCCGATGATGGGCGCCTAATTGCCGCCCGAGGAGACTGTCGTGGCCATCAGCGTGTTCGACCTGTTCAAGATCGGTATCGGCCCGTCCAGCTCGCATACCGTCGGCCCCATGCGCGCCGCCGTGCTGTTTCTCGGCGCGCTGCGCGAGCGCGGTCTGCTGGAGGCGGTAGAGCGTCTCGAAGTGCGCCTGTATGGCTCGCTGGCGGCCACCGGCGTCGGCCATGGCACCGACAGCGCGGTGATCATGGGCCTGATGGGCGAATGGCCGGATCGCATCGACCCGAGCCTGATCGGCCCGCGCATGAGTGCCTTGCGCAGCAGCGGCGAGCTGCTCCTCGATGGGCGCCTGATCGTGCCATTCGACTGGGCGCGTGACATGCTGCTGCTCGACGAGAACCTGCCCTACCACCCCAATGCCATGACCCTCAGCGCTTGGGTGGATGGTGCCGTGCTGCACCAGGACACTTACTACTCGGTGGGCGGCGGCTTCGTTGTCGACGCCGCCCAGGCCGCCACCGGCCAGCTGGATCAGGACGCCAGCGTGCTGCCCTACGACTTCTCCAGCGCCGCCGAACTGCTCGAGCTATGCCAGCGCCACCAGCTGCGGGTGAGCGAGCTGATGCTGGCCAACGAAAAGGTCTGGCGCCCCGAGGCGGATATCCGCAGCGGCCTGTTGCGCATCTGGCAGGCCATGCAGGAGTGCGTGGCCAACGGCCTGCGTCACGAAGGCATCCTGCCCGGCGGGCTGAATGTGAAGCGCCGTGCGGCCAGGCTGCATCGCAGCCTGCAGGAGCTGGGCAAACCCAACGTGATCGGCTCGACCCTGTCGGCCATGGAATGGGTCAACCTCTATGCCCTGGCGGTCAACGAGGAGAATGCCGCCGGCGGGCGCATGGTCACCGCGCCGACCAACGGCGCCGCCGGCATTGTGCCGGCGGTGCTGCATTACTACATGCGCTTCAATCCGGATGCCTGCGACGACGACGTGGTCAACTTCTTCCTCGGCGCCGCCGCGGTGGGCATTCTGTGCAAGAAGAACGCCTCGATCTCCGGCGCCGAGGTCGGTTGCCAGGGCGAGGTCGGTTCGGCCTGCGCGATGGCCGCCGCCGGCCTGGCCGAAGTGCTCGGGGCCAGCCCGGGGCAGCTGGAGAATGCTGCCGAGATCGGTCTGGAGCACAACCTCGGGCTGACCTGCGACCCGGTCGGCGGGCTGGTGCAGGTGCCCTGCATCGAGCGCAACGCGATTGCCGCGGTGAAGGCCATCAATGCCGCGCAGATGGCCCTGCGTGGTGACGGCGAGCACTTCATCTCGCTGGATCGGGTGATCCGCACCATGCGCGATACCGGTGCCGACATGCACGACAAGTACAAGGAAACCTCGCGCGGCGGCCTGGCGGTCAGCGCCATCGAGTGCTGATCCGCGAGCGCCCGCTGCCGCACCGCGGCGCCCTGTGCTGGTGCGTCGACGCGGTGTTACGCGCCGGTTATTTCCCCACGTAGCGAGCTGGCCAATGGCCGCCAGGGCGAGTGCTACCGAATGCCCCAGGGCGGGGCGCCGCCAGTGCCAGCGGCGCTTGGCGGTGATGCCCCACGTCGTCCGGGTGGGCCGTGGCTGGCGCCCTGCGCGGCACCTTCTATTTTTATTGAATGGTCAATCAATTTAGGCACGGCCTTTGCCTCGCTTTCCGTGTCCATCCGGGGCGCAAACGATCCCGGGATCATAAAAAGGACTCGCCAGTCAGAACCTGTTTACGATTTTCTGAATTAGAGCCAGGCAAGGCAGAAATAGCCGAAGAAGCGCAGTTTACGAGTGGTAAATGAGCATTCTGAGGCTGTTTCTAACGCGGGATGGCCGCGAGTCAGGAAGTCGTAAGCAGGTTCCCAGAGTCCAGACCGTGCCTTGCGTGAGGGTTACACTGATGTCGCAGCTCAATTCGGGGGCTCAACCCCAGAACACCGCTCCTCAGTCCATCGGTTTCCTGCTGCTGGACAACTTCACCCTGATTTCCCTGGCGGCCGCAGTCGAGCCGCTGCGCATGGCCAACCAGCTGTCCGGCAAGACCCTCTACCGCTGGCACACCCTGACCCGCGACGGCAGCCCGGTCTGCGCCAGCGACGGCCTGCAGATCACGCCCGATGCCGGCCTGAGCAATGCCCCGGCGCTGAGTGCGGTGATCGTCTGCGGCGGCATCGACATCCAGCACAGTGTCACCCGCGAGCACCTGCTCTGGCTGCAGAGCCAGGCGCGCCAGGGCCGCCAGCTCGGTGCCGTGTGCACCGGCAGTTGGGCGCTGGCCAAGGCCGGGCTGCTCGACGGCTACGACTGCAGCGTGCACTGGGAGTGCCTGGCATCGATGCAGGAGGCTTTCCCGCGGGCGGCCATCACCACCCGTCTGTTCTCCATCGACCGCAACCGCAACACCGCTACCGGCGGCACCGCGCCGCTGGACATGATGCTGCACCTGATCGCCCGTGAGCATGGCCGCGAACTGGCCGCGGCAATCTCGGAAATGTTCATCTGCGAGCGCATCCGTAACGAGCAGGATCACCAGCGCGTGCCGCTCAAGCACGTGCTCGGCACCAACCAGCCGAAGCTGCAGGAAATCGTTGCACTGATGGAGGCCAACCTGGAGGAGCCGATCGATCTCGACGAGCTGGCCTGCTACGTCGATGTGTCGCGCCGCCAGCTCGAGCGCCTGTTCCAGAAGTACCTGCACTGCTCGCCGTCGCGCTACTACCTGAAGCTGCGCCTGATTCGCGCGCGCCAGCTGCTCAAGCAGACCACCATGTCGATCATCGAGGTGGCGGCGGTGTGCGGCTTCGTCTCCACCCCGCACTTCTCCAAGTGCTACCGCGAGTACTTCGGCATTCCGCCGAGCAACGAGCGCGCCGGTCAGCAGGGCGCCAGTGTAGTAGCGCTGCTGCCGATTCCTGGCGAGCTGCATGGCGCCCAGTCGCTGGCACTGAGTCGCGCCCAGGGTGAATCGAGCTATGCCAGCGTGCGTCTCTGACGCGCTAATTGCATGAGCCCGGTGCTCTCCGTTCTGCGATTGCCTCTCTCGGTGTCCGGGGTCTGACAGCGCCCTGGATTCCCGCCTGCGCGGGAATGACGAAGTCGATAAATAACTCCATGGCCCATTCACACCTCGTCATTCCCGCGCAGGCGGGAATCCAGGGGTAGGCCGCGGAGGGATCGAAGGGTGCGCCGTGCGCACCGTGGCTGCTGCGTGGAGGCCTGGTGCGCATGGCGCACCCTACGGAGCGCCGGGGCGGGGAGGTTACGAGGTCGCGCTGTTCTGGCGTGGCACCAGGGCCGGCAGCAGGTGGCGGGAAATCGCCTCGCGCACGGCCGGCAGCAGGGTCGCGCCGCTGCCCAGCAGCTCCTCCACCAGCCGGCGCAGGGCCTTGGCCCGCTCCGCATCGAGGCCGCTGACGGCCAGTTCGCAGGCCTGTTCGGCGCTGCTGCCGCTGGGAATGCTCAGGCCCAGGGCCACCAGGCGTTCGCGGAAGTCTTCCTGGTCGATCAGATCGGCATGCATCATGGCGTAGAGCTCCTGTTGCGGGGCAGCGCGTCAGCGCAGCACACCCTCTTCCAGCAATAGTTTGAAAATAGCCTCGGCGCCGGCCTCTGGCGAGATGTCCTTGAGCACCTGACCGCCCCCGCCGCTGGCCTTGGCGGTAGCCGCCTTCATCCGCTCGGCGCCGGTCTTGGCCTTGATCACCTTGAGTCGCTTGGGGCGTGGCCGTGCCGGCTGCCATTGCGCCTCGGCCTGCAACGGATCGTCGACCACGGCTACCGTGTCGCTGTGCAGCTGGCCGCGGCGGGCCGGGCCGAAGGCGCTCTGGCGGGCCGCGGGGGCGGCGTTGTCGACGCTGGCGAGGAACGGCAGGCGCACCCGCAGGCGGCGTCGCTGGCCGCGCGGCAGGGCCTGCAGCACTTGGGCCACGCCATTCTCCACCTGTTCCACTTCGGCCAGGCCGACCACCACGGGCCAACCCAGGCGCTCGGCCAGCAGGAACGGCAGCATGCCCGATCCTTCGCCGGTTTCCGCCTGGCTGCCGGTGAGCACCAGCTGCACGTTGCTGCCGGCCAGGTAATCGGCCAGCGCCGGCAGGGCGTCGGCGCGGGGCGGCTGGGCGAGCACGGTGAGCGCGTCCAGGCCCATGCCCAGGTAGGCGCGCAGGGCTTCCTCCTGCGGGTCGCCGGCGTGCAGCAGCTGCAGGCGCGGGCCGACCAGGCGCAGGCCCAGCTCGACGGCGCGGGCATCCTGTTCGGCGCGGCGGGCGCGGCCCGAGGTGGGGTGGGCGCCCACCGAGACCAGGGTGATGATATTCAGCTCAGTCATGGCGCAGCCTCGAAGCATGAGTGGCGCAGGGCGTCACCCGCAGGAAGATGGTGCAGGGCAGGGGTGCCCTCACCCCGGCCCTCTCCCGGAGGGAGAGGGGGAATGCCCGCCGGCATCCTTCAGGCCGCATCGCGGGCAGCTCCCTGGCGATGGGCGGTGACCCGCTCGATCAGCGCGGCGAGGATCGCCGCGGAGTCGCCGATCACCGCCAGGTCGGCGCGTTTGATCATGTCGCAGCCGGGGTCGCGGTTGATCGCCACCACCTTGTCGCAGGCGCCAATGCCCTGCAGGTGCTGGATGGCTCCGGAAATCCCCACCGCCAGATAGACCCGTGCAGTGACCCAGGTACCGGTGGCGCCGACCTGGCGGCTGCGCGGCATATGGCCGTCGTCCACGGCGACGCGGGAAGCGCCCTCGGTGGCGCCGAGGGTGCTGGCGGCCTGGTGGAACTGCGCCCAATCCTGCACGCCGTTGCCGCCGGAGAGAATGAACTCGGCCTCGGCCATGGGAATGGCCGCCGGATCCACGGCCACCGGGCCGAGGTCTTCGAGACGCGGCAGGCAGTGGGCGATGGCGGCGTCGAGGTTGAGCGGACGCGCCTCGTGGCGGCTGTCGCCGACCGGCTCGGCGCACTCGGCGCTGGCCAGGATCAGCCGTGGCGCGCGTTGGATCAGGTCTTCGCGGCCGGCCCCGGCGCGGCCGCTGGCCTGGCCGTCGGCGACCTGCCAGACCCGCGTGGCCGGGCGTTCGCCGAGTTTGGCGGCGAGCCGGCGGCCGAGTTCGCCGCCGCCGTTGCGGCTGTCCGGCAGCAGCCAGTGGCGCGGGGCGAACTGGCTCTCCACGGCGCTCAGGGCCAGCACTCGGGCTTCCGGGGCATAGCCGGCGAATGCCGTGCCGTCGAGCTGCAGCAGGCGATCGACGCCGGCCGTGTCGAAGGCGTTTTCCTTGTGCTCGCCGAACACCACGGCGATGACCGCGCCATCGTGGCCGGCCAGCTGGCGGGCCAGGCCGAGCAGATCCTTGTCGTGGCTGCCGAGACGGCCGCCGACCATGTCCGGCACCACGGCGATATGGAACGCCGGCTGCTCGACGATATGCAGCGGCAGTTGCTCCACTTCGCTGGCACTGCTGCGTTTGCCGCCGGTGCCCTGCTGGGCGCCGCTGCGGTCGATGCGCTTGAGCCCGCTGGGGGCGATAAAGCCGGCCGCGGCGGCATGCGGGTTCTTGCGGATGATGCCGTTGGGGCCCATCCAGCTGACCTGGCCCTGTATCTGCAGGGCGGCATGCAACGGGTGCAGGCGGTTACGGGCGATCCATTCGGCACGCGGGTCGCGGCGGATGATGGTGCTCATACACGGAACTCCAGGGCTGCGCGGACAACCCCCTCTCCCATTGGGAGAGGGTTGGGGTGAGGGAGGGGAGAGGCAGTCAGGGTGCCTGAGGATGCCCTCATCCCCGGCCCTTCTCCCGGGGGGAGAAGGGAGGCAAGCCACTCATTCATCACGCCACCTCCACTGCGGCTTTAGCCGCCGACGGCTTTTTTGCTTCCACCGGTGCCTCCAGCAGTACCTCGGCTACCAGCTCGGCGATGTCCTTGATCTCGGGCCGCGGCGCCACCACCCCTTCCAGCATGGCGGTGCACTGCGGGCAACCGACGGCCACCAGTTCGGCGCCGGTCTCCTTGATGTCCACCATGCGCATGTCGGGGATACGCTGCTTGCCGGGGATATCGGTGATCGGCGCACCGCCGCCGCCGCCGCAGCAGCGCGAGCGGAAACCGGAACGGGCCATTTCCCGAACCTCGATGCCGATGGCCTTGAGCACCGTCCGTGGGGCTTCGTACTCGCCGTTGTAGCGGCCCAGGTAGCAAGGGTCGTGGTAGGTCACGCTGCTCGCTGCATGGCGGCCGAGGTGCAGCGCGCCGCCACGTACCAGCTCGTCGATAAAGCTGCTGTGGTGCAGCACCTGGTAGTGGCCGCCCAATTCGCCGTATTCGTTCTTCAGCACATGGAAGCTGTGCGGGTCGCAGCTGACGATCCGCTTGAAGCGGTACTGGGCCAGGGTGGCGATATTGCGCCGGGCCAGTTGCTGGAAGGTCGCCTCGTCGCCCAGGCGGCGGGCCACGTCACCGCTGTCGCGCTCTTCCAGGCCGAGTACGGCGAAGTCGACGTTGGCGGCCTTGAGCACTTTCACGAAGGCGCGCAGGGTGCGCTGGTTGCGCATGTCGAAGGCGCCGTCGCCGACCCAGAACAGCACGTCGACCTCGCGCTTGTCGCTGAGCAGCGGCAAGTCCAGATCCGCCGCCCAGTTCAGGCGGCCGCCGGGGGCGAAGCCGCCGGGGTTGTCGGTGGCGATCAGGTTGTCCAGCACCTCGGCGCCCTTGTTCGGCGTGGCGCCTTTCTCCAGGGTGAGATGGCGGCGCATGTCGACGATGGCGTCGACGTGCTCGATCATCATCGGGCACTCCTCGACACAGGCGCGGCAGGTGGTGCACGACCACAGGGTGTCGGCATCGACCAGGGCCTTGCCATCGAGATTGACGATCGGCAGGTGCGGGCCGCCGCTATGTTCGCCGATCGGCTTGCCAGGATAGGGCGAGCCGGCGAACTGGGCGTCGCTGCCGCCGGCCAGGCCGATCACCATGTCCTGGATCAGCTTCTTCGGGTTCAGCGGCTGGCCGGCGGCGAAGGCCGGGCAGGCCGCCTCGCACTTGCCGCACTGCACGCAGGCGTCGAAGCCGAGCAGCTGGTTCCAGGTGAAGTCGGTGGGTTTCTCCACCCCCAGCGGTGCCTGTGGATTGTCCAGGTCGAGGGCTTTCAGACCGGTCGAGCGACCGCCGCCAAAGCGCTCGCTACGGCGGTGCCAGGCCAGGTGCAGGGCACCGGCGAAGGCGTGCTTCATCGGCCCGCCCCAGGTCATGCCGAAGAACAGCTCGGACACACCCCAGGCCACGCCCACGGCCAGTACCACGGCGAGAATCCAGCCGCCGAAGTTCGCCGGCAGAACCCCGGCCACCGGCAGGGTGGCGATGAAGAAGCTCGCGGCGAACATCAGCAGGCTTTTCGGCAGGCGCATCCACGGACCCTTCGACAGGCGCGCCGGCGGATCGAGGCGGCGCTTGGCGACAAACAGGGCGCCGGCGAACATCAGCGCGCAGGCCGCCAGCAGGGCGTAGCCGAGGATCCGGTGGTGCAGGCCGAAGCCGTGCACGGCGATGGCCAACACGGCGGCCAGGACGAAGCCGCCAGCGGTGGCCACGTGGGTGTTGGCCATGTATTTGTCGCGGGCCACCACATGGTGCAGGTCGACCATGTAGCGGCGCGGCATCTGCAGCAGGCCACCGATCCAGGCGACCTGCGCGGGGCGGCCGCGGCGCCACATCAGGAAGCGCTTGCCGGCACCGAGCACGGCCAGGCCGAGGGCGGCGAACAGCAGGATGGGGAGCAGGGTGTTCAGCATTGTTGGTCTCCTACCGGGACCTGAAAGCGGCACGGATAGCTCCCTCTCCCGGCGGGAGAGGGCTGGGATGAGGGACGGCAAGCGGCGTTGCCCGAGCATCCCTCACCCCCGGCCCCTCTCCCGGAGGGAGAGGGGAGCCTCGCATCAGAAGTCCTTGCACAGGCGCAGCGCGTCGTAGATCGCCGCGTGGGTGTTGCGCTGGGCCACGCAGTCGCCGATGCGGAACAGCAGGTAGCCGTCGCCGGGCTGGCTCAGGCAGGGCTGCGGCTGAATGGCGAACAGCGCCTCGATGTCGATCTGGCCCTTGTTGCGCGAGCTGTCCTTCAGTGCGTAGTACAGGCTCTCGTCGGGGCGTACGCCGTTCTCCACCACGATCTGGTCGACCACCCGCTCTTCCTTGGCCCCGGTGTATTCGTTCTCCAGCACCGCCACCAGCTTGTCGCCCTCGCGGTAGACCTTCTCCAGCATCAGGTCGCCGGTCATGATCACTTCCTTGGGGTACAGGCTGCGGTAGTAGGTGGGGAAGGTGGTACCGCCCATGGCCACGCCCGGCTTGATGTCGTCGGTGACGATCTCCACCTGGGCGCCCTTGTCGGCGAGGAAGTCGGCCACCGACATGCCGGTGAACTCGCAGATGGTGTCGTACACCAGCACGTTCTTGCCCGGCGCGACCTTGCCGTCGAGCACGTCCCAGCTGCTCACCACCAGGCCTTCGGCCGCGCCCCAGTGTTCGTTCTGTTCGAGGAACGGGTGGCCGCCGTTGGCCAGCACGACGATGTCCGGACGCAGGTCGAGGATGGTGGCGACATCGGCGCCGGTGCCCAGGCGCAGGTCGACGTTCAGCCGCGCCAGCTCCAGCTGGAACCAGCGGGTGATGCCGGCGATCTGGTCGCGCTGCGGCGCCTTGGACGCGGTGGTGATCTGCCCGCCGAGCTGCTCCTTCTTCTCGAACAGGGTGACGTCGTGGCCGCGCTCGGCGGCGACCCGCGCCGCCTCCATGCCAGCCGGACCGCCACCGACTATCACCACCTTGCGCTTCACCCCGGTGCTCTTCTCGATGATATGCGGCACGCCCATGTACTCGCGGCTGGTGGCGGCGTTCTGGATGCACAGCACGTCGAGGCCCTGGTACTGGCGGTCGATGCAGTAGTTGGCGCCGACGCACTGCTTGATCTGGTCGACCTGGCCCATCTTGATCTTGGCGATCAGGTGCGGATCGGCGATGTGCGCGCGGGTCATGCCGACCATGTCCACGTAGCCGCCCTCGAGAATACGGGTGGCCTGGTTCGGATCCTTGATGTTCTGCGCGTGCAGCACCGGCACCTTGACCACTTCCTTGATCCCGGCGGCCAGGTGCAGGAACGGCTCCGGCGGGTAGCTCATGTTGGGGATGACGTTGGCCAGGGTGTTGTGGGTGTCACACCCAGACCCCACTACGCCGATGAAGTCGAGCATGCCGGTGGCGTCGTAGTAGGCGGCGATCTGCTTCATGTCCTCGTGGGACAGGCCGTCCGGGTGGAATTCGTCACCGCAGATGCGCATACCCACGCAGAAGTCCGGGCCGACCTCGGCGCGCACCGCCTTGAGCACTTCCAGGCCGAACTTCATGCGCCCCTCGAAGCTGCCGCCCCATTCGTCGGTGCGCTTGTTGACCCGTGGGCTCCAGAACTGGTCGATCATGTGCTGGTGCACGGCCGACAGCTCGACGCCGTCCAGGCCACCGGCCTTGGCGCGCCGGGCAGCCTGGGCGTAGTTGCCGATGACACGCCAGATTTCCTCGACCTCGATGGTCTTGCAGGTGGCGCGGTGCACCGGTTCGCGGATGCCCGACGGCGACATCAGGGTCGGCCAGTGCTCGCCATCCCAGCGCGAACGGCGACCCATGTGGGTAATCTGGATCATGATCTTGGCGCCGTGCTTGTGCATGGCGTCGGCCAGGTTCTGGAAGTGCGGGATGATCTTGTCGGTGGCCAGGTTGACCGACTTCCACCAGCCCTGCGGGCTGTCGATGGCCACCACCGAGGAACCACCGCAGATGGCCAGGCCGATGCCGCCCTTGGCCTTCTCCTCGTAGTACTTCACGTAGCGCTCGGTGGTCATGCCGCCATCGGTGGCGTAGACCTCGGCGTGGGCGGTGCTGAGCACGCGGTTGCGGATGGTCAGCTTGCCGATCTGCAGCGGCTGGAACATTGCCTCGAAAGCCATCTTGAGCACTCCGCCTTACAGGGGTTTGACGATGAACAGGCCGTCGTCGTGGCCTTCTTCCGAGGCCCCGTGTACCTGCTCGGCCACGGTGCGCAGGGCGCTGCCGCGAGCCTGGAGAATCTGATCCATGGCCCCGGCGAACCAGCCGGTGAACATGTAGTCGACCTTGCGCCCGCACTTGCCGTAGACGTAGACGAAGGCCGAATGGCGCAGGCGTACGCTGGCGGTGCCCTTGTCCAGGTCGATGGCCTCGATGTCGAACAGGCCCCAGCCGCGCTGGGACAGGCGCTTCATGTAGTGCTCGAAGACTTCCACGCCGACCAGGCCATGGCATTCGGCTTCCTTCTCGCACCAGTGCCAGGCGGACTTGTAGCCGGCCTTGTAGAGGATCTCGGCGTAGGCTTCGGCGCCGAGCACCTGCTCGATGCCGATATGGTTGTTGACGAAGAAATGCCGCGGCACATAGAGCATCGGCAGGGCGTCGGTGGTCCAGACGCCGGTTTCGTCGTCGACCTGGATGGGCATTTCGGGGGCGTGGGTGGCCATGTGTTCGGTACTCCAGAATTCGTGTGTTACATGGGGCCTGGCTGGGCCGGGCCGGATGAAAAAGGTTGGCGTGAATGGCGCTGGAGCCGTAGCGAGCGCACCGAGAGCAAGGAGACCCGCAGCGACAAGCGAGAGCAGTACGACGGTACGGCGAGCTTGGCGCGAGGACGCGACGCGGCTATCGGTGTGCGCAGTAGGCTCCGGCGGTATTCATCATTCGCCCCAGACGTCTGCCAGCACACGCACCCAGTTCTCGCCCATGACCTTGCGCACCACGCGCTCGGGCATGCCGCGCTTGAGCAGGGTCTCGGTGAGGTTGGGGAATTCGCCGACGGTGCGGATGCCCAGCGGGTTGACGATCTTGCCGAAGCTGGTCAGGCGGCGGGCGTAACCCTTGTCATGGGTCAGCCACTCGAAGAAGTCCTGGCCGTGGCCCTGGGTGAAGTCGGTGCCGATGCCGATGGCGTCCTCGCCGACCAGGTTCATCACGTACTCGATGGCTTCGGCGTAGTCGTCGATGGTCGAGTCGATGCCCTTGGCCAGGAAGGGCGCGAACATGGTCACACCGACGAAGCCGCCGTGGTCGGCGATGAACTTCAGCTCGGCGTCGGACTTGTTGCGCGGGTGTTCTTTCAGGCCGGAAGGCAGGCAGTGCGAGTAGCACACCGGCTTTTTCGATTCGAGGATGACCTCTTCCGAGGTCTTGGAGCCGACGTGGGACAGGTCGCACATGATGCCGACCCGGTTCATCTCGGCGACTATCTCGCGACCGAAGCCGGACAGGCCGCCGTCACGCTCGTAGCAGCCGGTGCCGACCAGGTTCTGGGTGTTGTAGCACATCTGCACGATGCCCACGCCGAGCTGCTTGAACACCTCGACGTAGCCGATCTGGTCCTCGAACGCGTGGGCGTTCTGGAAGCCGAAGAGGATGCCGGTCTTGCCCTGCTCCTTGGCCTTGCGGATATCGGCGGTACTGCGCACCGGGATGACCAGGTCGCTGTTGTCGCGGATCAGCTGGTTGCTGGCGGCGATGTTGTTCACCGTGGCCTGGAAGCCTTCCCACACCGACACGGTGCAGTTGGCTGCGGTCAGGCCGCCCTTGCGCATGTCCTCGAACAGTTCGCGGTTCCACTTGGCGATGATCAGACCGTCGATGACGATGCTGTCGGCGTGCAATTCGGCTGGGCTCATCAGGCTGTCCCTTGGGTCGGTGGCGCTGCGGCGGACGGCGGCGCTTTGGGGGCAGCTTATCCCCGGGGGGGATGTCGTCCGGGTGTAAAAACGACCGGGGTATTGCTCAGAGCGTCAAGTGTCCGGGCCGGGCTGCGTGTTGCCTTGCTGGAGCCTGCGCGGGAATGACCAAGTGTGGATGGGCCATAGCGTTACTTACCTACTCCGTCATTCCCGCGCAGGCGGGAATCCAGGGGCGGGGCAGCAGGCCTGCTGCGAGAAAACTGCAGGCAAAAAAAGAGGAGCCATGGGCTCCTCGGAAAGGGCGTCGACCGCTAACTGACGCCGGCCGTGTTCGCACGCACCGTGCGAAGCTCAGATCAGGCGGCGCTGAACAGCTTGTGCGGGTCGATGACGAATTTTTTCGGCACTCCGGCATCGAACTCGCCGTAGCCCTTGGGCGCGTCGTCCAGGCCGATCACCTGCACGCCGACCACTTCGGCAATGTTGATGCGATCCCACATGATCGCCTGCATCAGCTGGCGGTTGTATTTCATCACCGGGGTCTGCCCGGTGTGGAAGCTGTGCGACTTGGCCCAGCCGAGGCCGAAGCGGATGCTCAGGCTGCCCAGCTTGGCTGCGGCATCCACCGCGCCCGGGTCTTCGGTGACGTAGAGGCCGGGGATGCCGATCTTGCCGGCCACCCGCACCACCCCCATCAGCGAGTTGAGCACGGTGGCCGGGGCCTCGTGCTGGGCGCCGGCATGGCCGTGGCCGCGGGCCTCGAAGCCCACCGCATCGACCGCGCAATCAACTTCCGGCTCACCCAGCAGGTTGGCGATCTGCTCGTGCAGCGGGGTGTCCTGGGACAGGTCGGCGATCTCGAAACCCTGGGCCTTGGCGTGGGCCAGGCGTACCGGGTTGACGTCGCCGACTATCACCACCGCGGCGCCCAGAAGGCGCGCCGAGGCTGCCGCGGCCAGGCCCACCGGGCCGGCGCCGGCGACATACACGGTGCTGCCCGGGCCGACCCCGGCGGTGACTGCGCCGTGGTAGCCGGTGGGCAGGATGTCGGACAGGCAGGTCAGGTCGCGTATCTTCTCCATGGCCTTGTCGCGATCCGGCAGCTTGAGCAGGTTGAAGTCGGCGTAGGGCACCAGCACGTACTCGGCCTGGCCGCCAGTCCAGTCGCCCATGTCGACGTAGCCGTAGGCGCCGCCGGCGCGCGCCGGGTTGACCGTGAGGCACACCCCGGTGTGCATTTCCTTGCAGCTGCGGCAGCGCCCACAGGCGACGTTGAACGGCACCGAGACCAGGTCGCCGATCTTCAGGTTTTCCACGTCGCTGCCTTTCTCGATCACCTCGCCGGTGATCTCGTGGCCCAGCACCAGGCCGACCTGCGCGGTGGTGCGGCCGCGCACCATGTGCTGGTCGGAGCCGCAGATATTGGTGGAGACCACGCGCAGGATGACCCCGTGCTCGATCTTGCGGCCGCGCGGATCCTGCATCTTCGGATAGGTGATGTTCTGCACTTCGACCTTGCCGGCGCCCAGATAGACGACGCCACGATTACCAGACATAGGGTGTTCTCCTTTGTTGTTGTGGATACAAGGCGCGACCGGCGGCCGCGCGACCTTGTCCTGGAGCTGTTATCTGTGGCCGGAGGCCGCCGGTTCAGGGGCAGGGCGGAATCCGGGTAAAACTTCCCCGCACCGCGGCCAAATGGCCGCAGCGGGCGGGCAATCTGTTGGGCTCAGCGCGTGCTCAGAGCACCACGGTACGGCTGGCGTGGAGGAACACGCGGCGTTCCAGGTAGTAGCCGACGGCCTTGGCCAGGGTCAGGCATTCGATGTCGCGGCCCTTGGCAATCAGGTCTTCGGGGTAGTGGGCGTGATCCACCGGTTCCACGCCCTGGGCAATGATCGGGCCCTCGTCGAGGTGGTTGTTGATGAAGTGGGCGGTGGCGCCGACCAGCTTGACGCCCTTCTGGTAGGCCTGGTGGTACGGCTTGGCGCCCTTGAAACCGGGCAGCAGCGAGTGGTGGATATTGATCGCGCGGCCGTCCAGGCGCTGGCACAGCTCGGGCGACAGCACCTGCATATAGCGGGCGAGGATCACCAGTTCGGCGCCGCTGTCCTCGACTATCTGCAGCACCTGGCGCTCCTGCGCGGCCTTGTCCAGCGGGTCGAGCGGCAGGTGGTGGTAGGGAATGCCGTGCCAGCGCGCCAGCGGTTCCAGATCCGGGTGGTTGGACACCACCGCGGTGATGTCCATCGGCAACTGGCCGATGCGCTGGCGGTAGAGCAG
Source organism: Pseudomonas alcaligenes (assembly GCF_014490745.1). Taxonomy (NCBI): domain Bacteria; kingdom Pseudomonadati; phylum Pseudomonadota; class Gammaproteobacteria; order Pseudomonadales; family Pseudomonadaceae; genus Aquipseudomonas; species Aquipseudomonas alcaligenes. The sequence continues at coordinate 675,753 of NZ_LZEU01000001.1, forward strand.
GTCGTTGAGGCAGTGATCGGCCTTGGACACCATGATCACCACCTTGGCCCGGTACCCCGGCGGGGTCAGCTCGGTGTGCATGTCGAAGGGCGCCACCCGCTCGGCCAGGCCGGCGCGGAAGCTGGCTTCGCTGAAGCCTGAGGGGGCGCGGAACTCGATGCGGATGAAGAAGCGCGCGGCCAGGCGGTCATCGAAGCTGTGATGCTCGGTGACATAGCAGCCCTGCTCGAACAGGAAGCGCGTGACCACGTCCACCGTGCCGAGAATGCTCGGGCTGTGGGCGGTGAGAATCCAGGTGTCGGGTGTGCGGCTCATAACAGACTCCGATGATGTTCACCCCTCTCCCAAGGGGAGAGGGGGGCGGGGATGCTGGCTCAACGCGGTTCGCTCTTTCCCTCACCCCAGCCCTCTCCCGGAGGGAGAGGGAGCTGTATGCGAGAGCCTTCAGGCCTCGATGGCCAGGCCGTATTCGGCGCCAGCGTCCTGCAGCCACAGCCAGATGTAGTCGGCGAAGCTGCGGCGCACTACCAGTTCCCAGGTCTCTTCGGCCGTATGGCGAATCACCAGCTGGCTCTTGGCGAAGTGGGTGCCGACCGCCTTGCCCACCGGGAAGCTGTCCGGATGCACGTCGTAGGAGGTGGACTTCATCAGCAGCTCGCGCACCTTGGGCCCGCTCAGTTCGACCAGGGTCTGCCCGCCGCTGACATTGATCACCGCGCAGTGCAGCTCGCCGAAGGCGGTGCGCAGGCGCTGCTCGGTGGCGAATTCCTCGCCGCGCGGCACCACCAGCAGCCACTCGTCCGGGCTCAGCCACTGCAGCGAGCAGTCGCCCTTGGCGGTCAGGGTCAGGGCGGTGGGCAGCTCCAGGCCGAGGGCCTGGTGCACGCCGCCGGCGAAGGCCGGATCCTTGCCGTCGCCGCGCAGGATCAGGTGGCCGAGCAGGGCCTTCTCGCGCAGGCGGATACCGGCATTGCCCTGGCCCTTGCCGGCCAGTTGTTCGAGGCCGGCGTGGAACAGCGGCGACTCGCCGCGGGCAGTGGCCGGGCGCTGGTTGTAGACGTTGATTGCACTCATGTTCTGGTTGTCCTGTGTGGATCAAAGCCGATGCCGCAGAGCGGGGGCGACGGCCCCCGGGCGGGCCTGCCTCATACGTTCTGGCGTTCGCCTTTGGGGTCGTAGAACACCGAGCTGACGATTTCCGCCTCGATCAGGCTACCGTCGGCCAGCGGCGCGAACACCCGTTCGCCCATGCGCTTGAGGCCGCCCTTGACCACCGCCATGGCGAAGCTGTGGCCCATGGCTGCGCTCATGTAGCTGGAGGTGACGTGGCCGACCATCTTCATCGGGATGCTTTGCTTGGGCTCGAACACCAGCTGGGCGCCTTCCGGCAGCACCTTGAGCGGGTCGATCGGCTTGAGCCCGACCAGCTGCTTGCGATCCTCGCGTAGGCAGTCCTCGCGGTTCATGCCGCGCCAGCCAATCCAGGAGAACGGCTTGGTACGGCCGACACACCAGCCCATGTTGAGGTCGTCCGGGGTCACCGAGGCATCGGTGTCCTGGCCGACGATGATGAAACCCTTCTCGGCGCGCAGCACGTGCATGGTCTCGGTGCCGTACGGGGTCAGGCCGTACTTCTGGCCGGCGGCGATCAGCTGTTCCCAGACGCCCAGGGCGTAGTCGGCCTGCACGTTGACTTCATAGCTCAGCTCGCCGGTGAAGGAGATGCGGAACACCCGCGCCGGCACGCCGCCGACCAGGCCTTCCTTCCAGGTCATGAAGGGGAAGCCGTCCTTGTCCAGGTCGATGTCGGTGACTTCGGCCAGCAGCTTGCGGCTGTTGGGGCCGGACAGGGTCATGGTGGCCCAGTGGTCGGTGACCGAGGTGAAGTACACCTTCATGTCCGGCCATTCGGTCTGGTGGTACAGCTCCAGCCACTGCAGCACGCGGGCGGCGCCGCCGGTGGTGGTGGTCATCAGGAAGTGGTTGTCGGCCAGGCAGGCGGTCACGCCGTCGTCGAAGACCATGCCGTCTTCCTTGCACATCAGGCCGTAGCGCGCCTTGCCTACGTCGAGCTTGGTCCAGGCGTTGCTGTACACGCGGTTGAGGAACTCGCGGGCGTCGGGGCCCTGGATGTCGATCTTGCCCAGGGTCGAGGCATCGAGGATGCCGACGCTGTTGCGCACTGCCAGGCACTCGCGAGCCACAGCGGCGTGCAGGTCTTCTCCGGGTTTGGGGAAGTACCAGGGGCGTTTCCACTGGCCGACGTCCTCGAACTCGGCACCCTGGGCCACGTGCCAGCTGTGCAGGGCGGTGTAGCGCTTGGCGTCGAACAGCGCGCCGCAGTGGCGGCCGGCGATGGCGCCGAAGGTCACCGGGGTGTAGTTGGGGCGGAACATGGTGGTGCCCATCTCGGCGATGCCGATGCCCAGCGAGCGGGCGGCGATGGCCAGGCCGTTGATGTTGCCCAGCTTGCCCTGGTCGGTACCGAAGCCCAGCGCGGTGTAGCGCTTGACGTGCTCGACCGACTCGAAGCCCTCGCGGGTGGCCAGCTCGATGCCGGCGGCGGTGACGTCGTTCTGCAGGTCGACGAACTGCTTGGGCGCACGCGCCGTGGGCTTGTCGTGGGGCACCTGGAACAGCGCCAGGGTGGCTTCCTCGACGCGTTTCTCGGTGCGCGGCACGTCGCCGGCCTGGGCCTTGAAGCCGACTTCGCCGGCGGCCTTGGCGCCGGCGGCGAAACCGTCGGCGATCACCTCGGCGAGCTTGAACACGCCATTCACCGCACCAGCGTCGATGCGTTTCTGCAGGCCGTTGCCGGCACCGGGGACGAAGGCCAGCAGCTCTTCACGCCATTCCGGCTTGCCGCCCAGGTGCGAGGCCAGGTGCACCACCGGGCTGTAGCCGCCGGAGCTGGCGACCAGGTCGCACTCCAGCCACTCGCCGGGGCTGCTGACGCGCAGGGCCTGCGGGTCGATGGCGGCGATGCGCGCGGCCTGCACGCGCTTGCTGCCGCGCACGTCGATCACCGCGCTGCCGGTGAGGATGCGCACGCCGCGTGCGCGCACATCTTCCACCCAGCTGCCGCGCGGGTTGTGGCGGGCATCGGCGATGGCCACCACCTTGAGGCCGGCGTCCAGCCAGTCGAGGGCCACGCGGTAGGCGTAATCGTTGTTGGTCGACAGCACCAGCTGCTTGCCCGGGGCCACGCCGTAGCGACGCACGTAGGTGGACACGGCGCCGGCCAGCATATTGCCCGGCACGTCGTTGTTGGCGTACACCAGCGGCCGCTCGTGGGCGCCGGCGGCCAGCACCACGCGCCCGGCGCGTACCCGGTGCATGCGCTGGCGGGCCTGCTGACGGGCGAAGGCGCCGAGCGGGGCGCGCTCGCCGAGGTGGTCGGCGAGGCGCTGGTGAATGGTCAGGAAGTTGTGGTCGTGGTAGCCGTTGACCGTGGCCCGTGGCAGCAGGGTCACGCCCGGCAGGCCCTGCAGCTCGGCGATGGCCTTGGCCACCCACTCGGTGGCCGGTTTGCCGTCGAGGGTCTCGCGGGTGTCGAGCAGGCTGCCGCCGAACTCTTCCTGCTCGTCGGCGAGGATCACCCGTGCACCGCTACGGGCGGCGGCCAGGGCGGCGGCCAGGCCGGCCGGGCCGGCGCCGATCACCAGCACGTCGCAGTGCTGGTTGATGTGGTCGTAGATGTCCGGGTCGTTCTCGGTCGGCGCGCGGCCGAGGCCGGCGGCCTTGCGGATGTACTTCTCGTAGGTCATCCACAGCGAGGAGGGGTACATGAAGGTCTTGTAGTAGAAGCCCGGCGGCATCATCTTGCCGCCGACCTTGCCGAGGATGCCCATCAGGTCGGTGTTGACGCTCGGCCAGCCGTTGCAGCTGTTGGCCACCAGGCCGGCGTACAGGGCCTGCTGGGTGGCGCGCACGTTGGGGATCTGGGTGGCTTCGCTGGCGCCGATCTGCAGCACCGCGTTGGGCTCCTCGGCACCGGCGGCGACTATGCCGCGCGGGCGCGAGTACTTGAAGCTGCGGCCGATGATGTCCACGCCGTTGGCCAGCAGGGCAGCGGCCAGGCTGTCGCCGGCATAGCCCTGGTAGCTCTGGCCGTTGAAGGTGAAGGTGAGCGGCTGGTTGCGATCGATGCGGCCGCCACGGGACAGACGGTTGACCTGGCTCATGCAGTGACTCCTTGAACGGCGGACTTCTTCTCGTTGCCGGTGGCCGCGGTGATGCTCGGCCGCTCGCCGATCTTGTAGGTCTCGAGAATCTCGTAGCTGAGGGTGTGGCGGGTGGCGTTGAAGTACTTGCGGCAGCCGGCCGCGTGCAGCCACAGCTCGTGGTGGATGCCGCGCGGGTTGTCGCGGAAGAACAGGTAGTCGCCCCATTCCTCGTCCGTGCAGGCATTCGGGTCGAGCGGCCGCGGAATGTGCGCCTGGCCGGCGGCGTTGAATTCCTCTTCGGAGCGCAGTTCGCCACAGTGGGGGCAGAAGATGTGCAGCATGGCGGGTCTCCTTAGTGAGCCACGGCAGCGGCGCCGTGCTCGTCGATCAGTGCGCCGGTATGGAAACGTTCGATGGCGAAGGGCTTGGCCAGCGGGTGCATCTCGCCCTTGGCCAGGCTGGCGGCGAACACGTGACCGGAGCCGGGAGTGGCCTTGAAGCCGCCGGTGCCCCAGCCGCAGTTGAAGAACAGGTTGGGCACCGGGGTCTTGGAGATGATCGGGCAGGCGTCCGGGCTGGTGTCGACGATGCCGCCCCACTGGCGGTTCATGCGCACCCGCGAGAGCACCGGGAACATCTCGACTATGGCCTGCAGGGTGTGTTCGATGGTCGGGTAGGAGCCGCGCTGGCCGTAGCCGTTGTAGCCGTCGATGCCGGCGCCGATGACCAGGTCGCCCTTGTCCGACTGGCTGATGTAGCCGTGCACGGCGTTGGACATGATGACGCTGTCGATGATCGGCTTGATCGGCTCGGAGACCAGCGCCTGCAGCGGGTGCGACTCGATCGGCAGGCGGAAGCCGGCGAGCTTGGCCATATGCCCGGAGTTGCCGGCGGTGACCACGCCGACGCGCTTGGCACCGATAAAGCCCTTGGTGGTTTCCACGCCGATGACTACCCCGTCCTGCTTGCGGAAGCCGATCACCTCGGTGTTCTGCAGCAGGTCGACGCCCAGGGCGTCGGCACCGCGCGCATAGCCCCAGGCCACCGCGTCGTGGCGGGCCACGCCGCCGCGGCGCTGCACGGTGGCGCCCATGATCGGGTAGCGGGTGTGCTTGCTGCAGTCGAGGTAGGGAATCTCGGTCTCGACCTGGCGGGTGTCGAGCAGCTCGCCGTCGATGCCGTTGAGGCGGTTGGCGCTGACCCGGCGTTCGGCGTCGCGCATGTCCTGCAGGGTATGGCAGAGGTTGTAGACCCCGCGCGGCGAGTACATGACGTTGTAGTTGAGATCCTGGGACAGGCCTTCCCACAGTTTCATGGCGTGCTCGTAGAGCTGCGCCGATTCGTCCCACAGGTAGTTGGAGCGCACGATGGTGGTGTTGCGCGCGGTGTTGCCGCCGCCCAGCCAGCCCTTCTCGACCACGGCCACGTTGGTCACGCCGAACTCCTTGGCCAGGTAGTAGGCGGTGGCCAGGCCGTGGCCGCCACCGCCGACGATGATCACGTCGTACAGCGGCTTGGGCGTCGGCGTGCGCCACATGCGCTGCCAGTTCTCGTGGTGGCTGAGGGAGTGCTTGAACAGGCCGAAGCCGGAATAACGTTGCATGCGAATGCTCCTGGTCTTTTCACCCTCTCCCCTTGGGAGAGGGCTGGGGTGAGGGGCTTGTGTTCCCCTCATCCGCCCTTCGGGCACCTTCTCCCGGAGGGAGAAGGAAAATCTCAGCGGTACACAGGGTAGTCGGCGCACAGGCCGGCGACCTGGCGGGCGACCTGGGCCTCGACGTCGGCATCGCCGAGGTGGTCGAGCACATCGCAGATCCAGCCGGCCAGCTCGCGGCACTGCGCCACCTGGAAGCCGCGGGTGGTGACGGCCGGGGTGCCGATGCGCACGCCGGAAGTGACGAAGGGCGATTGCGGGTCGTTGGGCACGGCGTTCTTGTTCACCGTGATGCCGGTGCGACCGAGCGCGGCGTCGGCGTCCTTGCCGGTCAGGCCCTGCTTGATCAGGCTGACCAGGAACAGGTGGTTGTCGGTGCCGCCGGAGACCACGTCGTAGCCGCGCGCGATGAACACCGCGGCCATCGCCTGGGCGTTGTCGATCACCTGCTGCTGGTAGGTCTTGAAGGCGGGCTCCAGGGCCTCCTTGAAGCACACTGCCTTGGCCGCGATCACGTGCATCAGCGGGCCACCCTGGGCGCCGGGGAACACGGCGGAGTTGAGCTTCTTCTCGATCTCCTCGTTGCCGCGCGCCAGGATCAGGCCGCCACGCGGGCCGCGCAGGGTCTTGTGGGTGGTGGTGGTGACCACATCGGCGAACGGGATCGGGTTGGGATACAGGCCGGCGGCGACCAGGCCGGCGACGTGGGCCATATCGACGAACAGCAGGGCACCGACCTTGTCGGCGATGGCACGGAAGCGTGGGAAGTCGAGCGTCTTCGAATAGGCGGAGAAGCCGGCAACGATCATCTTCGGCTTGTGTTCGAGCGCCAGGCGCTCGACTTCGTCGTAGTCGATCAGTCCGGTGGCGGTATCCAGGCCGTACTGCACGGCGTTGTACAGCTTGCCCGAGGACGACACCTTGGCGCCGTGGGTGAGGTGGCCGCCATGGGCCAGGCTCATGCCGAGGATGGTGTCGCCGGCATTGAGCAGGGCCAGGTACACGGCGGCGTTGGCCGAGGAACCGGAGTGCGGCTGGACGTTGGCGTAGTCGGCGCCGAACAGCTGCTTGGCGCGCTCGATGGCCAGCGCCTCGACCTTGTCCACATGCTCGCAGCCGCCGTAGTAGCGCTTGCCCGGATAGCCTTCGGCGTACTTGTTGGTCAGCCCGCTGCCCTGGGCCTGCATGACCCGCTTGCTGGTGTAGTTCTCCGAGGCGATCAGCTCGATATGGTGTTCCTGGCGCGCCTCTTCGGCGTCGATGGCGGCGAGCAGTTCGTCGTCGTAGCCCTGGATCTGGTCTTGCTTGCTGAACATCGCGGATCTCCCAAGCGGCGAGCGGTGGCGCGCCTGTCATATCGGTGAAGTGAGCCCATGGCCCTTGCTGGCGATGGTAGGTAGCGGGCGTTTGCCTCAGATGCCTGTGCACGCCTTGGCTGAGCGTGTTTGCGACATGCCGGTGTCGCTTGTGCATATGCCCCGGTGGCGGCCGGTTTTGCTCCGTGCCGAGTTACCCCCAGAGGTCGTGGACGGAGCTGTGGATAAGCTGTCGGCAAGGGGCGCCGCGCCAGGGCCGCCGCGGGTTGCCGGGCTGCGCCTAAAAAACGAGCAGATTCAGTGGCTTGGCAATTCAGTTGGGCACAGAATCTGTGCATCAAGCTGTGGATAAGTTGTGCGCGCCCGGCGCTGCGGCAGGCCCGTTGCGGGCTGCCGCCGATCGCTGGTTTTTTGTACGGCCGGGGTGTGGTGCGGATCGCTCGGGGCGGGTCAGTAGTCGATGCACACGTCGCTTTGCGGCACGCTGCAGCAGGACAGGATGTAGCCCTCGGCGACGTCCTCGTCGGTGATCCCGCCGTTGTGTTCCATGCTCACTTCACCGCTGGTCTTGAGCACCTTGCAGGTGCCGCAGATGCCCATGCCGCAGGCCTTGGGAATATGCAGGCCGAGGCGGGCGGCGGCGGCGTGCACGGTTTCGCCGTTGCCGACGCGGATGCTCTTGCCGGTGCTGGTGAAGTCCACCAGGCGCAGTTCGCCAGCGGGCGCCTCGGCGCTCTCGGCCGCCTGCGCGGCGTGTTCCTGGGCTTCCTCGCGGATCTCCTGCGGAGTCGGGCCGAAGGCTTCCTCGTGGTAGCGGCGCATGTCGAAGCCCTGGGCCTCGAGCAGGCGCTTGATCGCCGCCATGTAGGGGGTCGGCCCGCAGCAGAAGATCTCCCGCTCCATGAAGTCCGGGGCGATCAGTTGCAACATCGGCTGGTTCAGGTAACCGCGGTAGCCGGACCAGGTCTCGCCGATCTCGTACTTCTCGCAGATCAGGTGCAGCTTGAAGTTGCTGATGCGCGAGGCCATGTGGCGCAGCTCGCGGTGGTAGATGATGTCCTTGGGCGTGCGTGCGCTGTGCACGAAGACCATATCGACGGCGCCGTTGGTGTCGAAGAACCAGCGCGCCATCGACATCACCGGGGTGATGCCGACGCCGCCGGAGAGGAACAGCACCTTGTCGGCCGGGAAGTCGATGGCGTTGAACAGCCCGACCGGGCCATGCACCGGCAGCACGTCACCTTCCTTGAGGTTGTCGTGCAGCCAGTTGGAGACCTTGCCGCCGGGCACCCGCTTGATGGTCAGGGAGAAGCTGTAGGGCACCGAGGGCGAGCTGGAGATGGTGTAGGAGCGCATGATCGGCTGCCCATCGATCTCCAGCTCCAGGGTGACGAACTGCCCGGGCTTGAAGAAGAACACCATCGGCTGGTCGGCCATGAAACAGAAGGTGCGCACATCCCAGGTCTCCTGGATGGCCTTGACGCAGCGCACCAGATGGCGGCCGTTGCTCCAGGTCTGGGTGGTCACCGGGTTGAGGAAGTTGGACATGCTCACCTCTATGTCGCGCAGTTGCCGCAGGGTCTTGGACGACCCGTGGCGGTCTCGGCGGACGCAGTGCTACGGATCTCTCTGGCGATCGATTGTGCGCAACGCGCGCTGGGCTCATTTACCTGTTTGCGACATTCGCATGCTTATCGCGACCTGCCGCTGCGGCGCGGCCTGGCAGCGTCGGAAACGGATGTGGTCGTGTCGTCCATGGATAAGGATCGCCGCCATCCGCGCGACACACTCGCTGCCAGCCGAGCGATAAGGTTTTTCCCAGCGCATCGATCCTTCCTATACCGCTCGACGGAGCCTGGATTCGGCAGGTTGGGGGATCAGATACGCGGCCTTGCGTAGCAACCGTATCAGCCACTTTCGTTTGCCGGCCCGCATGCGGCCGGCCTGAGGAGCCATCGATGGATACCACCACCCTGAGCCTGGGCGACCCGCTGGAGCCTGCACGCAAGGCCACTGCCGAGATGCTGCGCTCGCGCGAGCGCACCTTTTCCCTGCCACAGCCGTTCTACAACGACGAGCGTCTGTTCCAGATCGACATGCAGGAGATCTTCCACAAGGAATGGCTGATCGCCGGCATGACCAGCGAGATCCCCAGCAAGGGCAACTTCCTCACCCTGCAGATCGGCAGCAACCCGATCATCGTCATCCGCGGCGCCGAGGGCAGCGTGCATGCCTTCCACAACGTCTGCCGCCACCGCGGTTCGCGCCTGTGCACCAGCGACAAGGGCAAGGTGGCCAAGCTGGTCTGCCCCTACCACCAGTGGACCTATGAGCTCGACGGCCGCCTGCTGTTCGCCGGCACCGAGATGGGTGCCGACTTCGACCTTAAGGACTACAGCCTGAAACCGGTCAACTGCAAGACCGCCGGCGGCTACATCTTCATCAGCCTGGCGGAGAATCCGCCGGCGATCGACGACTTCCTCGCCACCCTGGCTCACTACATGGAGCCCTACGACATGGAGAACACCAAGGTGGCGGTGCAGACCACCTTGATGGAGAAGGCCAACTGGAAGCTGGTGATCGAGAACAACCGCGAGTGCTACCACTGCAACGGCTCGCACCCGGAGCTGCTCAACACCCTGCTGGAGTGGGACGACGTCACCGACCCGCGGGCGACCCAGGCGTTCAAGGATCAGGTGGCCGAGTGCACCTCGCGCTGGGAGCGCGACAACATCCCTTACGCCCACGCCAGCTTCGGCCTGCGCAACCGCATCGTGCGCATGCCGCTGCTCAAGGGCACGGTATCCATGACCATGGACGGCCAGCCGGGCAGCAAGAAGCTGATGGGGCGCATCACCGATCCGGATCTGGGCTCGATGCGCATCCTCCACCTGCCGCACTCGTGGAACCACTGCATGGGCGACCACATGATCGTGTTCACCGTGTGGCCGATCAGCGCCCAGGAAACCATGGTCACCACCAAGTGGCTGGTGCACAAGGACGCGGTGGAAGGGGTGGACTACGACATCGCCCGCCTGCGCGAAGTATGGGATGCCACCAACGACCAGGATCGCCGCCTGGCCGAGGAAAACCAGCGCGGCATCAACTCCACCGCTTACCAGCCGGGGCCCTACTCGAAGACCTACGAGTTCGGCGTGGTCAACTTCATCGACTGGTACAGCGAACGCCTGCTGGCCAACCTCGGGGCAGAACCGGCGCCGCACCTGCGTCAGGTCAACGACTGAGGCACGGAGGCCGGCCATGTCGCTCAACCTGTGCCTTTTGCTGGCGCTGCTGTTGTATAGCGCCTGGAGCTGCCGCCCGGCGGGGCGCGGCGAGACACCGCAGCGCTGAGCCTGGATCCCCGTCTGCGCGGGGATGACGAGGTGACGCTGAAGCCCCTGCCGGACACCGTCATTCCCGCGCAGGCGGGAATCCAGTTTGGCCACGGTCGGGGCCGGGTGAAGGCCGCACGTGGCTAGGACATGGCCATAAAAAAGCCCGCGCCTACCTGGTAGGCGCGGGCTTTTCAGTGCCGGGCGGGACTCAGTACTTCCAGCTCAGGCTGGCAGTGACGTTGCGCGGGTCGCCGTAGTTGCTCTGGCTGCCGGTGTACAGGGTCTGCAGGTACTTCTCGTTGGTCAGGTTGTTCAGGTTGAGCGCGGTGCTCCAGTTCTGATCGATGTCGTAGCTGGCCATCAGGCCGAGCAGGGCATAGGCATCCTGGTTGGCGGCGGCGTTGCTGTCGCTCTCGACCTTGCTCTGCCAGCTGGCGCTGCCACCCACCTTGACCTGCGGCAGCATCGGCAGGCGGTAGGTCAGCGCGGACTTGAACGAGTGACGCGGCACGTATTTACGTGCGCGGTCGTCTTCGGCATCGGTGATGTAGACGTAGGTGTAGCCGCCGACCAGTTGCAGGCCGGGCGCCACTTCGCCGGAGGCTTCCAGCTCGATGCCGCTGCTGTCGTAGTCCTGCGCCGCGTAGTAGGAACCGCCGATGCTGGCGTCGTAGCCGGCATAGGACGAGACGTTCTTCTGCTTGGCGTGGAACACCGCGGCCGAGACGTTGAGGCGCTTGTCGAGCAGTTCGCCCTTGATGCCGGCTTCGTAGCTCTGGCCTTCCAGCGGGTCGAGCACCGAGCCGGAACTGTCGCGGTAGTACTGCGGGTTGAAGATCTCGGTGTAGCTGGCGTACAGCGAGTATTCCTCGTTGAGGTCATAGACCAGGCCGGCGTACGGGGTGACCTTGCCGTGGATGCGCACTTCGCGCGGCGCGCCGTAGGACAGGCCGTCGCTGTCGGCGCTGAGCATACGGGCACCGGCGATCAGGCTGAGGTCGTCGCTGAGGCTGAAGCGCGCGCCGCTGTACAGGCTCTTCTGGCGGTCGGTGAAGGACGAGCCGAAGCTGTCGCCACCATGGATGTCGAAGTCGGACGGCAGGGCAATGTCGCCGTTGAGGGCATCGTCCAGGGATACCGGGGTGTAATAGCTGCCCGAGTTGTAGCGGGAGGCTTCCTCGGTGCGCGAGCGCCCCCAGTTGGCGCCGACGGTCAGCTGGTGCTCGCGGCCGCCAAGACTGAACGGGCCACTGAGGGACAGGTCGCCGAGCAGCTGGCGGGTCTTGTCCTTGTACTGCGACGGCAGGCCGGAGAAGCCGGTGGCCGAGTAGGAGTCGGAGTAGATGTAGAACATCTGCGAGTCTTCGCGGCTGTCCACGCCAGTGACGGACAGCTTGGATTTCCAGTCGTTGGCGAACTCATGTTCCCATTCGGCGAAGGCGCGCTGGGTGTGGACATCCCAGTAGGCCCAGTCCTGGGCGATGCTGTCGCTGGCGCTGCCGTAGTGCAGCGGCTTGCCGCTGGCGTCGGTCAGCGGCAGGGCGCCCCAGCTCACGCCATTGGGGTTGCTCTTCTGGTCTTCGTAGCCGACGGTCAGGGTATCGGCATCGCTCAGGTCGAAGGCCAGCAGGCCGCTGAGCACGTTCTTCTCCTTGGAATAGCGATCCAGGTAGGAGTTGCCCTTCTCGTTGGCATAGATCAGCCGGCCGCGCACGTTGCCGGATTCGCTGAGCGGGCCGGAGACGTCGATGTCGACGCGGCGCTTGTCCCAGGAACCGGCGCTCAGGTCGACCTTGGCCTGCGGTGTGTAGGTCGGGCGCTTGCGCACGAAGTTGACGGTGGCCGAAGGGTTGCCGGCGCCGGTCATCAGGCCGTTGGCGCCGTGCAGGATGTCGACCTGCTCATAGGCGGCCAGATCCACGTCACCGTCGAGCAGACCGAAGGAGAACGGCATGCCGGTGCCGTCGTACTGGAAGTTGGTGATATCGAAGCCGCGCGAGGTGAAGTAGGTGCGGTCGGTCTCGACCTTCTCCACGGTGACCGACGGGCTGCTGGCCAGGACATCCTTGATGCTGTTGAGCTTGAAGTCGTCGAGCTGCTGGCGGGGCACGCTGGAGACGCCCTGAGGGGTCTCGCGCGGGGTCAGGCCCAGGCGCGTGGTGGTGCTGGCCGGCTTGGCCTGGTAGCTCTGTGCTTCTTCGCTGCCCTCGGCGCTGGAAACGATACTGGTGGCCGGCAGGCTGACGGACTCCGCTGCCTGGGCGCTGGCGCTACCCAGGGCGATGATGGACAGGATCTGCACGGTCAACGGGGTGAGTTTGAACATGGGGTGCCACGACTCCAGATGCTACATAGGAATAATTCGCAAATTATCTTGCTATTGAAAATCAATATCAAATGTAGTTTTGCGGATACATTGCCGGAGCGGATGGAGTGGCGGGGGAGTAGGGCGGGGCGACTTTCCTGCGGGCAATAAAAAGGCCGGCTTGTGGCCGGCCTTCAGGGGGTGGTACTGGCTTATTTTTGGTAAGCCGCTACCGCCTTCAGAATTGCTTGGCGGGCTTCGTCGGCGTTGCCCCAGCCTTCGACCTTGACCCACTTGCCCTTCTCGAGATCCTTGTAGTTCTCGAAGAAGTGCTTGATCTGTTCCAGCAGCAGGGCTGGCAGATCGGTGTATTCCTGCACGTCTTTGTAGATCACGCTCAGCTTGTCGTGCGGTACGGCGATCAGCTTGGCGTCACCGCCGGCTTCGTCGGTCATGTTCAGCACGCCAACCGGACGGCAGCGGATGACCGAGCCCGGGGCTACCGGATACGGGGTCACGACCAGCACGTCGAGGGGGTCGCCGTCGTCGGCCAGGGTGTGCGGGATGAAACCGTAGTTGGCCGGGTAGAACATCGGGGTGGCCATGAAGCGATCGACGAACAGGCAGTCGGTGTCGTGATCGATTTCGTATTTGATCGGCGCGTGGTTGGCCGGAATCTCGATGGCGACGTAGATGTCGTTCGGCACGTCTTTGCCGGCCGGAACTTTGCTGTAGCTCATGGGCGACTCCCCAGGGTGGGCCAAAAAAAGTGGGCGGATTATAGGCACATTCGGCCGGCGTTACTACGCCAATCGGCTCAGCCTTTGGTCGTGTCTCGGTAATCCGGATGATTGGCCTGCAACTGGCGCAGGCGGGCCAGCGGATCCTGGCGGTAGAAGGCCGCCAGCTGGGTGTAGACGGCGGGGAAGGCTTCGGCCAGCAGATCCGGGGCGCTGAAGAAGTATTCGCTGGTCACCGCGAAGAACTCCGCGGGGTTTTCCGCAGCATAGGGATCGATGGCGGTTTCTGCCTCGGGGTTGGCGTCGAGCTGGGCGTTCATCCCGTCGTAGGCCGCCTGCATGGCCGTGGCCCAGTCGCTGGTGCGCATGTCGCGGTGCAGCGGCGGCAGGCCGTTGGCGTCGCCGTTGAGCATGTCCAGCTTGTGCGCCAGCTCGTGGATCACCAGGTTGTAGGCGTCCCAGCCACCGCTGTTCTGTACCCCCGGCCAGGCCAGGATCACCGGGCCCTGGTGCCAGGCCTCGCCGCTGCGTTCGTCGTCCCATTCGTGCTGCACGCCGCTGGCGTCGCGGTGGCGCTGCGGGCTGAGGAAGTCGTCCGGGTATAGCACGATCTCATGGAAGCCCTGGTACCAGTCGAGGTCGGCCAGGTGCAGCAGTGGCAGTTCGGCCAGGGCAGCCAGGCTCAGACGGTCTTCCAGGCTCAGTTCGACGCCGGGCATCGCGCTCAGGTGCTTGCGGTGCAGGAACAGCACGGCGCGCTGGAACAGGCGCTGTTCCTCGGCTTCGCTGAGGCCGTCGAGGATCGGCAGGCGCTGGCGCACCGTGGCCCAGTGCAGGGTGCTGTAGGGCGCGCGGGCGAGGATGCGTCGCCGGCGCCAGGCGCGGAACGACCACATGGACTCAGCCGGTCTGCTTGGCCGCGCGCTGGCCGGCCAGGCGGTGGCGCAGCATGCCGATCAGCATGGGCAGCAGCGACAGCAGGATGATAGCGACGATCATCAGCGTGAGGTTCTGCTGGATGAACGGCACGTTGCCGAAGAAATAGCCGAGGCTGACCAGACCGCCGACCCAGGCCAGGGTGCCGGCGACGCTGAAGGCGAGGAAGCGCGGATAGGCCATCTGTGCCATGCCGGCGACGAAGGGGGCGAAGGTGCGCAGGATCGGCAGGAAGCGCGCCAGGGTCACGGTCTTGCCGCCGTAGCGCTCGTAGAAGTCGTGGGTGCGCTGCAGGTAGTCGCGGCGGAAGATCTTCGAGTCCGGGTTGCGGAACAGCTTCTCGCCGCTGGTGCGGCCGATCAGGTAGTTGAGGCTGTCGCCGCTGATGGCGGCAAGCATCAGCAGGCCGGCCAGCAGGAAGGGATCCATGCTGCCGGTGGCAGCCAGGGCACCGGCGAGGAACAGCAGCGAATCGCCGGGCAGGAAGGGCGTCACCACCAGGCCGGTTTCGCAGAAGATCACCAGAAACAGGATGGCGTAGATCCAGGTGCCGTAGTTGCTGACCAGCAGGTTCAGGTAGATATCGAGATGCAGGATAAGGTCGAGCGGATTGAAGTCCATTGAGCACCAGGCATGAGTCCGAACCGCCAGTATAACGCCCGGCGGCCGGAGTTCAGCCAGTCCCCGCCGCTCTGGGCGGGGCTGCGGTCAGTCGTCGCCGAGGGGTAGAACGAAGTTCTTGAACTCGGTGTCTTCGCGAAAGCCGATCGACTCGTAGGTCTTGTGCGCGGTCTCGAAGTTGATGCTGGACGCGACGCGCATGCGCACCGCATTGGTGCTCTTGGCCATCTGCTTGGCGGTTTGCAGCAGGCGGTCGGCGACCAGCATGCGGCGGGCATCCTCGGCGACGAAGATGTCGTTGAGAATCCATACGCGCTTGAGCGACAGCGAAGAGAAGCTGGGGAACAGCTGGCAGTAACCGAGCGCCTTGTCCTCGTCGTCGGCCAGAGCCAGGTAGATCACCGACTCCTTGCGCTTGAGACGGTTCTCCAGGAACTTGCGCGACGAGTCCGGCAGCGGCAGCTCGCCGTAGAACTCGCGGTACTTGATGAACAGCGGGGTCAGCAGGTCCAGGTGCTCCAGGGTGGCTTGGACGATGCGCATGGCGGGCCTCGAAGTCTGTGGAGGGGCATGACTGGCTAGCAGATGCTGTGCCAGCGGTCAGTTCCGATGCTGCCCAAAGCAGCTGGAAAGCGCAATCCAAGCAAGCGTTTGATTTTGTCCGGGTGTAGGAATCGCTCGGGCGGCCCGGCCTGCGGGCCGCCCTGGCGCCTTACAGCTGGCCGTGCAGGGCGGCGGTGAAGATCTGGATGACATCGGCCTCGCTCAGCGGCCGCGGGTTGCCGCCGGCAGAGGGGTCGACCACTGCCATCTGCGCGATCAGCGCGGTCTGCGCCGCATCCACCCCCAGTTCGGCCAGGCTGTGCGGTACGCCGGTGTCGGCGCGCAGCTGCATGACCAGGGCGAGGAAACTGTCGAAACCGGGATCGGCCAGGCCCAGGTAGGCGGCCAGGCGAGTGATGCGTTCCTCGATCACGCTGCGGTTGAACTTCAGTACATAGGGCATCAGCGTGGCGTTGGTCATGCCGTGGTGGGTGTCGTACAGCGCGCCGATCGGGTGGGCCAGGGCGTGCATGCCGCCGAGGCCTTTCTGGAAGGCGGTGGCGCCCATGGCGGCGGCGGCGAGCATGTCGGCGCGCGCGTCGAGATCGCCCGGCTGGCGCACGGCGCGTACCAGGGCGCGGGCCACCAGGCGCATGCCTTCCACCGCAACACCATCGGCCAGCGGGTGGAAGCCTGGGGCGCAGTAGGCTTCCAGGCAGTGGGAGAAGGCGTCCATGCCAGTACCGGCGGTGATGAAGGCCGGCATGCCGACGGAGAGCTCCGGATCGCTGATGACGATCTTCGGCATCATCAGCGGGTGAAAGATGATGCGCTTGGTGTGCGTGCGCTCGTCGGTGAGGATGCCGGCGCGGCCGACTTCCGAACCGGTGCCGGCGGTGGTCGGCACGGCGATCACCGGGGCGATGCCGCGCGGGTCGGCGCGCGTCCACCAGTCGCCGACATCCTCGAAGTCCCACACCGGCCGGGCCTGGCCGCTCATGAAGGCGATCAGCTTGCCCATGTCCAGGCCGCTGCCGCCGCCGAAGGCGACCACGCCGTCGTGCTTGCCGGCATGGTAGGCGGCCAGGCCGGCGTCCAGGTTGCTTTCCACCGGGTTGGGCTTGAGCTCGCAGAACAGCGCGGCGCCGAGGCCGGCCTCTTTCAGCGAGTCGAGGGCGGCGAGGGTGATCGGTGCGCTGCCCAGGCCGCGGTCGGTGACCAGCAGCGGGCGCTGCATGCCGACGCTGCGGCACAGCTCGGGCAGTTCCTTGATCCGCCCGGCGCCGAAGCGCACCGAGGTCGGGTAGTTCCAGTTGGCGGTCTTGCTCATGGCGGACTCCTTGTCAGAGCTGGTGGCGCAGGTGGAAGGACTTGGGCCTGGTCAGGTGTTCGTAGCCGAGGCTGGACAGGCTGGCGCCGCGCCCGGTGTGCTTGACTCCGGTCCAGGCCAGGGCCGGGTCGAGGTAGTCGCAGCGGTTCATGAACACGGTGCCGGTATCGAGCTGCTGGCCGAGCTGCTCGGCGGCGTCCAGATCCTCGCTCCAGATCGCCGCGCTGAGGCCGTAGGGGCTGTCGTTCATCAGGGCGATGGCCTGGGCGTCGTTGTCCACCGGCATGATGCCGACCACCGGGCCGAAGCTTTCCTCGCGCATCACCGCCATCTGGTGATCGACCTGCACCAGCACCTGCGGCGCCATGTAGGCGGTGCCGGGTGCGTCGGCGGCGAAGGTCTTGGCGTCGATCAGGGCTTTGGCGCCCTTTGCCTTGGCTTCGGCAATCTGTCCGCGAACGAACTCGGCGGCGCTGCTGCGCACCAGCGGGCCGAGGGTGGTGGCCTCTTCCAGCGGGCTGCCCAGCGCGTACTGCCGGGTCAGTTCGACGAAGCCGTCGACGAAGGCCGGATAGAGCTTCTTGTCCACATAGATGCGCTCGATGCCGCAGCAGCTCTGCCCGGAGTTGAAGAAGCTGCCGTCCACCAGGTTTTCCACGGCGTGGGCCAGGTTGGCATCGGCGCGCACATAGGCGGGATCCTTGCCGCCCAGCTCCAGGCCAACGCCGATGAAGTGCCCGGCAGCGGCGCTTTCGATCAGCCGGCCGCCGGCCACCGAGCCGGTGAAGTTGACCTGCTGTACCTGGCCGGAGGCGATCAGGGTGGCGGTCTGGCCGTGATCCAGCACCAGGTTGCGGAACAGCCCATGGGGCAGGCCGGCGCGCTCGAAGGCCAGGGCGAAGCGCTCGCCGACCAGCAGGGTCTGGCTGGCGTGCTTGAGCAGCACCGCGTTGCCGGCCATCAGGGCCGGGATGATGGCGTTCACCGCCGTCAGGTAGGGGTAGTTCCACGGCGCGATGACCAGCACGGTGCCCAGCGGCTCGCGGCGGATATAGCGACGGAAACCGTCTTTCGGTGGCGGCACCACGTCGGCCAGGGCGCGGCCGGCGATGCCGACCATGTAGCGCGCGCGTTCCTCGAAGCCGCGCAGCTCGCCGGCGCCGTAGCGCACCGGGCGGCCCATCTGCCAGGCCAGTTCCGGGGCGATCTCGGCGCCCATCGCCAGCATGGCGTCGACCGCCTTCAGGCAATAGCTGGCGCGTTGTTCGATGCTCAGCTCGCGCCAGGCGCGCTGGGCCTGCTGGGCTTCGCTCAGGGCCTGCTGCAGCTGGGTCGAGCTGGCGCAGGGGCGTTCGGCGTACAGGCTGCCGTCCACCGGGGAAATCAGGCGAATGGTATTCATCGAGCCTCCTTCATTCTTGTTCGCCGGGCCCGGCGCGCTGGCGCTTGCCCGCTCCACGGTGGTGCTCCTAATAGCGTTCGAAGCCGCGGCGCAGCTCCCAGTCGGTCACCCGGCGGTCGTACTCCAGCTGCTCCCAGCGTGCGGTGTGCAGGTAGTGTTCGACCACGTCGTCGCCCAGGGCCTGGCGCAGCAGTGTCGAGCGGTCGAGGGCCTCGGTGGCGCCGCGCAGGGTCTTGGCCACCTCGGGCAGTTCGTCATGCTCGTAGGCATCGCCGGAGAAGGCCGGTGGCAGCTCCAGCTGTTCGTCGATGCCGGCGAGGCCCGCTGCGATCAGCGCGGCATAGGCCAGGTAGGGGTTGAGGTCGGCGCCGCCGATGCGGCACTCGATGCGGATGCCCTTGCTGCCCGCGCCGCACAGGCGGAAGCCGGCGGTACGGTTGTCGCAGCTCCACACCGCGCGGGTGGGGGCGAAGGTGCCGGCCTGGAAGCGCTTGTAGGAGTTGATGTAGGGCGCCAGGAAGTAGGTGATGTCGCTGGCGTACTTGAGCTGGCCGGCCACCCACTGGCGCATCAGCTTGGACATGCCGTGTTCGGCCTCGGGGTCGAAGAACAGCGCCTGGCTGCCGTCGAGGCTGAACAGCGAGTTGTGGATATGGCTGCTGGAGCCGGCCAGGTTGTAGTTCCACTTGGCCATGAAGGTCACGGCCTTGCCCTGCAGCAGGGCGATCTCCTTGCAGGCGTGCTTGATGATGCTGTGGCGGTCGGCCATCACCAGGGCCTCGGCGTAGCGCACGTTGATCTCTTCCTGGCCCGGCCCCCATTCGCCCTTGGAGTTTTCCACCGGGATGCCGGCGGCCTGCAGGTGCTTGCGGATGGCGCGCATCACCGGCTCCTCGCGGATGGTCTGCAGGATGCTGTAGTCCTCGATGTAGTAACCGGCGGTCTTGGGGTTCTGGTAGTGCTGGGTGTGGATGCCCTCGTAGCTCTGGTCGAACAGGTAGAACTCCAGCTCGGAGGCGAACATGCCCTGGTAGCCGCGCTCGGTGAGCCGGGCGATCTGCCGCTTGAGGATGCCGCGCGGGCTGTGCGGCAGGTCGTGGTGGTGGTGATCCTGCACGTCGCACAGCACCAGGGCGGTGCCTTCCAGCCAGGGCACCACGCGCAGGGTGGTGAGGTCGGGCTTGAACACGAAGTCGCCGTAGCCCTGCTTCCAGCTGGCGGCGGCGTAGCCGGGCACCGGCTCCATGTCGATGTCGTCGGCCAGCAGGTAGTCGCAGCCGTGGGTCTCTTCAAAGGCGCTGTCGAGGAAGAACTCGACCTGGAAGCGCTTGCCGATCAGGCGGCCCTGCATGTCGACCATGCAGGCCAGGACGGTGTCGATCTTGCCGGCCACGGCGAGTTCGCGCAGGCCGGTGAGGCTGAGGTGGGCAGTCATCCGTAATCACTCCGGGAAATCCGGGGCGGCTGCGCGTCGGCGATATGGCGGCAGAAACGGGGGCGCCCGTTCCTGCCTTGTCTCGCTCTAGCTCGCGTGCCCCGGTACAGGTCTAGGGCTTAGTTGTTCTTGTCTTTCTCGCGTTGCTCCATGGCGAACTCCTCTTCGGGCGAGAGGATCAGGCGATGGCGACCGACGATGGCGAAGTAGAGGATGCCGAGGGCAAAGAAGCCGGCCACCCAGAGCACGCCGACGGTGTAGGCCGGGTCGCCGGTGAGCTGGTAGTACAGGGTCACGGCGGCGATCAGCATGGTCAGCATTGCCCCCGGTACGCCCAGCGGGCTGCGATAGGGACGCTCGATGTTGGGCAGGTTCTTGCGCAGCAGGATGAACGACAGCGCCTGCATGAAGTAGGAGAACATGGCGCCGAACACCGCCATGTTGAGCAGGGTGCCGCCGATCACCGCGCCGCCCTTTTCCTCACCGAAGATGAACCACAGCGCCATCATCACCGCCAGGGCCAGCAGGCTGCCGCCGATCATCGCCACGTGCGGGGTCTTGCGCTGGCCGTGGGTCACCGACAGCCACGGCAGGAAGTAGCCGGCGCGGCTTAGCGAGTACACCTGGCGGCCCATGGCGAAGATGATGGTATGGAAGCTGGCGACCAGGCCGAGCACTGCCACCAGGGCCAGCAGCTTGGCGATGTTGTCGCCGTAGATCGCCTTGAAGCCGTCCAGCAGCGGCTCGCCCGAGGTGCCCAGGGCGAAGGAACCGACACCGTTGGTGGCCGGGTTGAGCCAGAGAATCATGAACGCCGAGACGATCAGGGTGAACATGCCGGCGATGATGCCGCGGGGCATGTCGCGCTTGGGATCGACCGACTCCTCGGCGGCCAGCGGCAGCTGTTCGATGGCGAGGAACAGCCACACGGCGAACGGCAGCGAGGCGAGTATGCCGACCAGGCCCTTGGGCAGGAACGGACCGCCGCCTTCGGGCAGCTCGGCACCGTCGGCTCCGACGTTCATCGCGTAGCGGGCGAAGTCGATATGCGGCAGCGCGCTGAACCAGAAGATCACCAGGCAGGCCAGGGCCAGCAGGGTGACCACCAGGGTGACCTTGAACGACAGCTCGACGCCGATCACGTTGAGCCAGACGAAGGCCAGGTAGAAGCCGATCCACCACAGCGGCTGGTACTCGCTGGGCGTGCCGAAGATGCTGCCCATGTAGCTGCCGATAAAGAAAACGATCACCGCGGGGGTGAGCACGTACTCGACGTTCTCCGCCAGGCCGGTGAGAAAGCCGCCCCAGGGGCCCATGGCGCTGCGGGCGAAGGAGTAGGCGGCGCCGGTGTGGGGCAGGGCCGGGGACATTTCCGCCAGGGAAAAGGTCAGCCCCAGGTACATCACCGCGATGATGATGGCGGCGATCAGCATGCTGCCCCAGCCATTGGCCAGGCCGAAGTTCCAGCCGGAGAAATGCCCGGAGATTACCGCGCCGACCCCCAGGGCCCAGAGTGACCAGACCCCGGCATAGCGCCGCAGGCCGCGTTTTTCGAAGTAACTGTTATCGACTGTGGTGTAGCTGACTCCCGATTCCTGTTTCATGATCCGCTCCTGCATTCGCGTTGGCGTGATTTGTTGTTGGAATTGCCTGGCTGTCGACGGGATGGAGTACAGCTGCCAGCGGGGAGCGCGGGGGAAGAGATTGGGCGTGGTGGATCGGGGCACGGTGCAGGCCGTTCCGTTGGAGGCTCACCGCGAGAGGAAAAAGCGCCTCGCCGTGGCTGCTGGCTGTTCTTTCGGATACCAAAGAACGACTCCTTGGATCGGCTGAACCGCAGACAAACGCGCAATCGCTAGCAGGTCAGAGTCGCTTCACGGTCTGGCCGAGGGGCAAGAGATCGTGAATCGGCTCCAGGGGCATGAACGGCGAATGAACAACATGCCTCCCGAGTTGTCTCGGGACACAGCAACTCTAGTCGATAAATCCCGACGCGCCCGGCGCTCGGGAGATGGGCGCCGCTGTGCTAACCTGCGGCCAGTTCTGCCGGGGCGTCCCGGCGCGTTTCGAGGTCATCGATGCACATCCATATTCTCGGTATCTGCGGCACTTTCATGGGCTCCCTGGCGGTGCTGGCGAAAGAGCTCGGCCATCGCGTTACCGGCTCCGACGCCAACGTCTACCCACCCATGAGTACCCAGCTCGAAGCCCAGGGCATCGAGCTGATGCAGGGCTACGAGCCGGCGCACCTGCAGCCGGCGCCCGACCTAGTGGTGGTCGGCAACGCCCTGAGTCGCGGCAACCCGGCGGTGGAGTACGTGCTCAACCAGGGCCTGCCTTATGTATCCGGCCCGCAGTGGCTGGCCGACCATGTGCTGCAGGGCCGCTGGGTGCTGGGCGTGGCCGGCACCCACGGCAAGACCACCACCACCAGCATGCTGGCCTGGGTGCTGGAACATGCCGGCATGAGCCCGGGCTTCCTGATCGGCGGTGTGCCGCAGAACTTCGGGGTGTCCGCGCGTCTGGGCGGCACGCCGTTCTTCGTGGTCGAGGCCGACGAGTACGACAGCGCCTTCTTCGACAAGCGCAGCAAGTTCGTGCACTACCGTCCGCGCACGGCGATCCTCAACAACCTGGAATTCGACCACGCGGACATTTTCCCGGATCTGGCGGCCATCGAGCGGCAGTTCCACCACCTGGTGCGTACCGTGCCGGGCGAGGGCCTGATCATCCATCCGCAGGCCGAAGAGGCCCTGGCGCGGGTGGTCAAGATGGGCTGCTGGACGCCGGTGCAGACCACCGGAGACGGTGGCCAGTGGCAGGCGCGCCTGCTCAGCGCGGACGGCTCGCGCTTCGAGGTGATCTTCAACGGCCAGGTCGAAGGCACGGTGGAGTGGGAGCTGACCGGCCAGCACAACGTGGCCAACGCCTTGGCCACCCTGGCCGCCGCCCGCCACGTCGGCGTGGTGCCGGCGCTGGGCATCGCCGGCCTGTCCAGCTTCAAGAGCGTCAAGCGGCGCATGGAGAAGGTCGCCGAGGTCAAGGGCGTGACCATCTATGACGACTTCGCCCACCACCCGACCGCCATCGCCACCACCCTCGACGGCCTGCGCAAGCGCGTCGGCGACGCGCCGGTGATCGCGGTGATCGAGCCGCGCTCCAATTCCATGAAGCTCGGCGCCCACCGCGACGGCCTGCCGGCTTCCGTGGTGCAGGCCGACCGGGTGTACTGGTACGCGCCGGCCAACCTCGGTTGGGATCTGGCTGCCACGGTGGCCGGCTCGACGGTGCCGACCGAAGTCTGCGACTCGCTGGAGGCCATCATTGCCGGGGTCAAGGCCCACGCCGCGCCCGGCACCCAGGTGGTGGTCATGAGCAACGGCGGTTTCGGCGGCTTGCACGGCAAGCTGGCGGCGGCTCTGGCGTAATAGTTGTGGCAGATAGCTCCCTCTCCCTCCGGGAGAGGGTTGGGGTGAGGGGCGAGTTGCCTGGAACATCCCTCACCCCTGGCCCCTCTCCCAAGGGGAGAGGGGAATCTAGTTCTTTGGAGGTTGAATGAACGGTCCCGCACGCATCACCCTGGCCATGACCGGCGCCTCTGGCGCCCAGTACGGCCTGCGCCTGCTCGACTGCCTGGTGCAGGAAGACCGCGAGGTGCACTTCCTGATCTCCAAGGCCGCGCAGCTGGTGATGGCCACCGAGACCGACGTCACCCTGCCGGCCAAGCCGCAGGCCATGCAGCAGTTCCTCTCCGAGTACACCGGCGCCGCTCCCGGGCAGATCCGCGTGTACGGCAAGGAAGACTGGATGGCACCACCGGCATCCGGCTCCGGTGCGCCGGGCGCCATGGTGGTGGTGCCGTGCAGCACCGGCACCCTGTCGGCGATCGCTACCGGCGCCTGCAATAACCTGATCGAGCGCGCCGCCGACGTGGTGCTCAAGGAGCGCCGCCAGCTGATCCTGGTGCCGCGCGAGGCGCCGTACTCCAGCATCCACCTGGAGAACATGCTCAAGCTGTCCAACCTTGGCGTCACCATCCTGCCGGCCTCGCCGGGCTTCTACCACCAGCCGCAGACCCTCGACGACCTGGTCGACTTCGTGGTGGCGCGCATCCTCAACTGCCTGGACATTCCCCAGGACATGCTGCCGCGCTGGGGCGAGCACCACCTGTCCAGCGATGACTGAACGCGCCGGCCTGCTGGGCCTGAGCCTGCTGCTGGCGCTGTCCGGCTGCGCCAGCGTGCGTACCCTGGATGCGGCCAAGCCGGGGGCGCCGATCATCTATTCCGGAACGCGACTGGACTGGTATTCGCTGAATGGCGGTTGCTGCCCGCGTGATCGTTTTGGCGCCGAGGCGCCCAAGTACGCCGGGCTCGATCTGCCGGCCAGTGCTGTGCTGGATACCCTGCTGCTGCCGCTGGCCCTGGCCGCCGAGCTGGGCGTAAACCTGGGGATCCAGGGTGGTAACTGACGGGGCCATTGACGCTTCGTCGCGGCCGTCCCGCCTTTGTGGAAATGACGAGGTGTAGGGGGCGCGAAACCTTCCTATCACTCCGTCATCCTCGCGAAGGCGGGGATCCAGCGGCCGGCGATGCCGTTCATTCCTGCCTCATCGAGCTGCCTTTCTGGATTATTCCCCTGCGGGCCAGCGCACGCGCTGTTCAGCGATAAAGCTGCTGTCCCGCCTTCGCGGGAATGACGGAGTAACGGGCGAGTACTACAGCCGGGTAGGGCCGGTGCAACCCGCGTGACGAACACGCCCTGGTTGCGCCGGTCGTCGTTGGGCTCTAAAGGTGCGCCGGGCTACTCGGCCCAGCCGTACCAGACCCAGGTCATCGGCCGCGGGCCCGGCAGGTAGCCGGCCTGGACTTCCCGCACCTGGAAGCCACCGGCCTTGAGCAGCGCAGGGATGTCGCGGTTGAGGTGGCAGCCGCCGGCCAGCGGCTTCCACAGTGGCGTCAGGCGATCCTGCCACAGGCGCACCTTGAGATCCGGCGCGCGCCCGTGCTCGCTGAACAGCAGCTTGCCGCCGGGCTTGAGCACCCGGCGCATTTCCACCAGGGCGGCCAGCGGATCGGGGATGGTACAGAGGGTGAAGGTGCAGACGATGCTGTCGAAGCTGGCGTCGGCGGCCTGGATCTGCCCCAGTTCGAGAGCGACCATTTCCACCGGGATGCCAATGGCTGCGGCGCGTTGGCGGGCCAGGGTCTGCATCTGCGCGGCGGGGTCGACGCCGACTATGGCGCTGACCTTCTGCGCATCGTAGAAGCTCAGGTTGAGCCCGGTGCCGATGCCGATTTCCAGCACCCGGCCTGTGGCCTGGGGCACTACCTTCGAGCGGGTCTTCATCACCTGGCCCATGCCGCAGGCGAAATCGATCAGCCGCGGCAGGATGTGCTGGTCGTAGAACTGCATGCCTCAGCGCCCCAGGCGGCGCAGTTCGTCCGACTCCACCAGGCGCACGCTGTCGCCTTCCTCCAGGGCCAGGCGCCACAGCGCCCGGGCCAGGGCAGCGGCCTCGATGCCGCGGTACTTGCCGGGCAGCCAGCGCATGAAGGGCGCGGCCAGCAGCTCGCCGATGCGTGGCTCCTGGCGTGCACCGAGCAGCAGCGAGGGGCGGGCGATGGTCAGTTGCGGCCAGTCCATGGCGCGCAGGGCGGCCTCCATGTCGCCCTTGACCCGGTTGTAGAACACCGAGGAGTTGGCATCGGCGCCCAGCGCGCTGATCACCAGCAGGTGGCGCGCGCCCAGCTCGCGGGCGCGGCGGGCGAAGCTCAGCACCAGCTCGAAGTCGATGGCGCGGAAGGCCTCCTGCGAGCCGGCCTGCTTGATGGTGCTGCCCAGGCAGCAGAAGGCTGCGTCGATCGGCCCCTGCAATGCCGGCAGCAGCTCGGCCAGTTCGCCCACCGGGTTGTCCAGGTGCGGGTGCTCGGCCAGCGGCCGGCGGCTGGGGGCCAGCACGCGGCTGATGGTCGGCTCGCTGAGCAGGCGGTCGAGCAGGTGTTCGCCGGTGAGGCCGGTGGCGCCGGCGAGGAGGATGTGCTGGGGCGTCAGGTACATGGGTGTTTCTCCGCTGATACAGCCAGCTTAGATCGAATTGGCCTGTTCAGCCGGGCGCAGTGCGCAATCACTGCAGCTTCTCGGGCGCTGCGCTGGCGGCGGTCAGGGCCTGGCGCGCCTGGCTTTCGCGCAGCTGGCGCCAGTGCTGCAGCACCGCCTTGGGCGCCCAAAGCTGTGGCTCGGAGGCCTGGAAATCCTCGGCCTTCTCTCGTTCGGCAACTTTCGCCTTGGCCAGTTCGAAGGCGCGCTGCAGGTCGTCGGTTTCGCCCAGGGCTTCGGCGAACAGGGCGCGGCCAAAGTAGGTGAAGTCGTTTTCCTCGGAGCAGCCGAACGACACCCGGTCGGCGCGGGCGGCGGTCATCACCAGGGTCTTGTCGTCCTGCAGCGGCGGGATGAAGCCGCCGGAATAGCAGGCCGAGATCACCACCACCTTGTAGCGATCCTTGAGCGGCTGCAGCAGGCTGGCGAAGTCCTTGGCCGGCAGGTTGTCCAGCTGCAGGCGCGGCTGATCCAGGCTCAGCTGGTGGTCGCGCGAGCCGTGGCTGGTCAGGTAGATGAACACCAGGTCTTCCGCGCCGCTGCGCTCGGCCAGGGCGCGCACGGCGCGGGTGAGGTTCTCGCGGGTGGCCAGCGGGCGGTCGGTGAAGTGGTCGCGGTGGTTGCTCAGGTTGATCCCGCCGCGTGCACCGAAGCGCTCGCCGAGCAGCTTGGCCACGTAGTCGGCTTCGCGCAGGAACACGCTCTGCTTGCCGTCGCCGGCCAGGGTCAGGCTGTACAGCTCCACCGCCGGGGTCGAGGCCGGCAGCTTGGCGATGGCCTGCTGCAGCAGTTCGCCCTGTTGCAGCAGACCCAGCTCGAGCGGGTCGGGCAGCAGCTGGCCGGCTTGCCAGGTGCCGCGGGTCTGCTCGCCGTTGGCGGCGGTCAGGGTGCCCTGGCCGGCGTACTCGCCACGGGCGAAGTGGCCCTGGTAGCTGCTGCCGTCGGCCAGGTGCAGGGTACCCTGGCCGTGGTAGCGCCAGTAGCGAAACTCGCCGCTGTAGCGTTCGCCATCGGCGCCCAGGTAGTCGCCCTGGCCGCTCAGCGCGCCGTCCTTGAACTGGCCGCTCCAGACATTGCCGCTGCCGTCCTGGTAGCGTCCCTGGCCGTGGAACTGGTCGTTGCGGAATTCGCCGCTGTAGTGCTCGCCGTCGGCGCCCTGGTAGAGGCCGGCGCCGCTCAGCACGCCGCGCTTGAAGGTGCCGCTGTAGCGCTGCTCGCCGTCGCTGCGCATGCCTTCGCCGTCCGGCTCGCCGCGCACGAAATGGCCCTGGTAGCTGCTGCCGTCACCCCACTTCAGGGTGCCCTGGCCGTGGTAGCGATCCTTGCGGAACTCGCCGCGGTACTCCAGGCCGTTCTGCTGCAGGTGGCCTTCGCCGTCCATGCGGCCGAGCTTGAACTGGCCTTCGTACCAGCTGCCGTCGCTGTAGGTGAGTTTGCCGTGGTCGGCGAACAGGCCCTGGTGGAACTCGCCGGCATAGTGGCTGCCATCGGCGCTGTGCCATTCGCCGCGGCCTTCCTGCAGACCGTCCTTGAAGCCGCCGGCGTACCAGGCACCGCTGGCGTAGTCGAGGCGACCCTGGCCCTGCAGCAGGCCGTCGACCACCTCGCCGCGGTAGCGCCCGCCGTCCGGCAGCACGGCATTGGCCGGCAGCAGCGGTTCGCCATCGCCGCAGGCAGCGAGCAGCAGGGCGAGGGTCAAGGGGGCAAGCAGGCGGGGCATGGCGGACATCCTGGTCGGTGACATGGTTCGAGTATGCCCAAGTGCAATGCAAACGGGGCGCCTCAGCGCCCCGTTTTTTATGCCCGCTACTGCCTCAGACGAAGCACAGGGACAGCGACTCGGCGATATACGCCGGTTTTTCCTGCCCCTCGATCTCCAGGGTGGCCTCGACCTTGAACAACCACTGGCCGGGACGCTTCTCGGTGATCTCGAGCACCTTGGCGGCCAGGCGCACGCGCGAGTCGACCTTCACCGGCTGGATGAAGCGCACGCTGTCGAGGCCATAGTTGACGGCCATCTTCAGGCCTTCGGGGGCGAGCATCAGCTTTTCCATCAGCACCGGGATCAGCGACAGGCTGAGGAAGCCATGGGCGATGGTGCTGCCGAAGGGGGTGTGCTTGGCCTTGACCGGGTCGACGTGAATGAACTGGTGGTCGCCGGTGCATTCGGCGAACTGGTTGATGCGGTTCTGATCGATGGTCAGCCATTCCGAGCGTCCGAGCTCTTTGCCTACGTAGTCTTGCAGTTGCGATACGGGTACTAACGGCATAGATCCTCCTTGAGGATGCGAGGTTATTTGTTGTTTTTGACGATGAACCAGGCTGGCCCTAGAACAGCATGGGGCGGCAGGCCGGTCAAGCCGAAAGTCGCGGTTTATGACGCCCCCAAAGGCATGCCTATAATGGGCGCCACCCTTGTCGGAGAGCCTTCCATGCTGTTACGCGGCCTGACCTGGCTGGTGCTGTTCCAGCTGCTCGGCACTGCCTGCAATAGCCTGTTCCTGCCCATGCTGCCGGGGCCGATCATCGGCATGCTGCTGCTGTTTGCCTACCTGCTGCTCAGTGGCGGGGTGAGCGAGTCGCTCAGCGAGTCGGCGGCCGCGCTGCTGCGTTACCTGCCGCTGCTGCTGGTGCCGCCGGCGGTGGGGGTGATGGTCTACGCCGGGCAGATCGCCGACGACTTCTGGGCCCTGGCCGGTGCGCTGGGACTGTCGCTGCTGTTGTCGCTGCTGTTCGCCGGCTGGCTGATGCAGAAGCTGATCGAGCGGCAGAAGCGCGCCGAGGAGCAGGCATGAGCCCCGACTGGCAGGGCGCCGGCCAGGCGCTGATCCACCATCCGCTGTTCGGTGTCGGCATCACCCTGGCGGTGTACCAGCTGGCGCTGGCCGCTTACGAGAAGACCCGCTGGGTGTTTCTGCAGCCGGTGCTGGTATCCATGGCGGTGCTGATCGGCGTGCTGCTGGCCTGCGGCCTGAGCTACCCGGAGTACCGCAGCAGCACCCAGCTGCTCAGCGTGCTGCTCGGCCCGGCCACCGTGGCCCTGGCCGTACCGCTGTACCTCAACCTGCGGCGCATCCGCGCGCTGCTGTGGCCGGTGCTGATCACCCTGGGCGTGGCCGGCACTCTGGCCACGGTGCTGGGAGTGGCGCTGGCCTGGGCGTTCGGCGCCGACCACATGATGCTGATGACCCTGGCGCCGAAGTCGGTGACTTCACCTATCGCCATGCTGGTGGCCGAGCAGATCGGCGGGGTGGCGGCCCTGGCCGCAGTGTTCGTGCTGATCACCGGGGTGCTCGGCGCCATGTGCGGCCCCGAGCTGCTGCGGCGCATCGGCGTGCATCACCCGGCGGCCCAGGGCCTGGCGCTGGGCATCACCGCCCATGCGGTGGGTACGGCGCGGGCGCTGCAGGAGGGCGACGAGTGTGGCGCCTTCGCCGCCCTGGCGATGAGCCTGATGGGCATGCTCACTGCGGTGATCCTGCCGCTGGCCGTGGTGCTGATCGCATGAGCGGCACCGCGGACTACCCGCTGTTCCCCCTCAATACCGTGCTGTTTCCCGGCTGCATCCTCGATCTGCAGATCTTCGAGGCACGCTACCTGGACATGATCAGCGCCTGCATGCGCCGTGGCAGCGGCTTCGGTGTGGTCGGCATCCTCGACGGCACGGAAGTCGGCGCGGCGCCGCAGCGCTTTGCCGCGGTCGGTTGCGAGGCGCTGATCCGCGACTTCCAGCAACGCCCCAACGGCCTGCTCGGCATCCGTGTCGAGGGCGGCCGGCGCTTTCACGTGCAGCACAGCGCGGCCCAGGCCGACCAGCTGACCCTGGCCGCGGTGGACTGGCTGGATGAGGCCGAGGAAGTGCCGCTGCAGGGCAACCATGCCGACCTGGCGGCGCTGCTGGCCGCCCTGGCCGAGCATCCGCTGGTGGCCAGCCTGGGCATGGGCGGAGCGGTCGGCGGCCAGCAGGTGCTGGCCAACCAGCTGGCCTACCTGTTGCCGTTCCCCATCGAGCAGAAGCTGCAGGTGCTGCAACAGGATCAGCCGCAGCAGCGCCTGGAGCTGATCCAGGCGTTCCTCGATCAGCTGCAGGGCGAGCTGACTGCCTGAGGCGTGCTCAGTAGCGGTACTGCAGGAGCGCCTCCGGCAGTGCCCACAGGCTGACGCCGGCAAGCAGGGCCAGGGTCGCCGGCAGAATCAGCCACCATACCCGCGCGCCCAGTGGCGCCATCAGCGTGCGCCGCTGCAGCAGGGCCAGGCTGGCGGCGCACACGCTGCCGGCGAGCAGGGCGCCGGCGAGGATGTCGGTGGGCCAGTGCACCCCCAGATAGACCCGCGACAGGGCAATCGCCAGCGCCGGCAGGCTGGCCAGCAGCAGCCAGGTCAGGCGCGTGCGTGCCGGCGCGCCGCGCCCGGCCAGCACGCCGAGGGCGAGGAACAGGGCGAAGGCCGCCGAGCTGTGGCCACTGGGCAGGCTGAAACTGTCCAGCGGCTGCAGCAGCACCTCCGGGCGGGCGCGGGCGAACAGCTGCTTGAGGGCGGTATTGAGCAGGGCGGTGCCGAGCATGCAGCCGGCGACGAACAGGGCGGCCGCCTGGCGCCGGCAGAGCAACAGCAGCAGGGTCAGCAGCACGCCGGCGGCGAGCTGGGTGGCGAAATTGCCCAGCCCGGTGACCAGCAGCGCCAGGCTGTCCAGGGCTGGGCTGCGCTGTTCCTGCACCAGGGTCATCAGACCCTGGTCGAGACTGCTCAGGTGCGGCCAGCCCAGCAGCAGGGCCAGCAGCAGGCTGCCGCTCAGGCCGGCGGCCAGAATGGTGGCCCAGCGCTGTTCGCGCAGGCTGCTGTGGATCACCACCAGCAGCAACACGGCCAGGCCGGCGGCGACCAGCCCGGCGGCGCTCCAGAAACCTTCCGGCAGCGGCAGGCGCAGGGCCGCGCCGGTGGCCCAGCCCGGCAGCATGTAGGCCACCGCCCAGCCGGCGGCGGCCAGTAGGCTGACCAGGGCGAAGCGCACGAAGGGCATGTCGAGCATGCCGGCCACCAGCGGCAGCATCGGTCGCAGCGGGCCGATGTAGCGGCCGACCAGCAGGCTGACCACGCCGTAGCGCTGGAAGTACTTCTCTGCGCTGCCCAGCCACTCGGGGTGGTCGCGCAGCACCGGCAGGCCACGAATGCCCTGGTGGAAACGGCGGCCCAGGCCATAGGAAATCGCATCGCCGAGCAAGCCGCCGGCATAGGCCAGCAGCAGGGTCTCACCGAGGCCGAGGGAGCCGCTGCCGGCCAGTACGCCGAGGGTGAACAGCAGCAGGGTGCCGGGGATCAGGATGCCGGCCACGGCCAGGCATTCCAGGCAGGCCACGGCGAAGATGCTCAGGCCCAGCCATTGCGGGTTGGCTTCCAGCCAGAGGGTCAGGGTGTCGAACCAGTGGCCCATGTTCAGGCGTCCTCGTTGTCCAGCAAGTGATAGTCGCGCCCTTCAAGCTGGCCGCGACGCAGTGGGTTGCGTGTGCAGTGACGGGCCTGGGCGGCATCGACGAAGCGGTAGGGCAGGTGCTCGTCGCGGCCATGGGGAATGCCCAGGCGGGTGGTCTGGATGATCTGCGCCGGGCGCGCGCCGGCATCTTCGACGAACAGGTGCTGCGGGTCGAAGCGCTGCCCATCCCAGTCCGGCACCTTGAGGCCGAGGGCCTTGCACAGCAGGGTCTGCCCGGCACACAGGCGCTCGGCCGGGCGCGGGCTGCCGTCGGCGGCCGGGTTGTTGGCCTGCATCCGCGCCAGGGCATCGGCGGCGCAGTGCTCGTCGACCCAGGGCTGGGCGGACTTGATCAGTACCGCGTTGCCGGCGCCGTGGGCGCTGAAGTTCAGCGAGTCGCCGCCGCGCGCGTAGTACATATAGATGTGCCCTCCATCCATGAATAGCGCGTGGCGCTTGGCGGTGTAGCCGAGCGAAGCGTGGCTGCCCTTGTCCGTCAGGTAGTAGGCCTCGGTCTCGATGATCCGCGCGGCCAGCCAGTGGCCCTGGTGGCGATGGCGGATGACCTTGCCCAGCAGGGCGCGGGCGAGGGTCTGCGCGTCGCGGTCGAAGAAGCTGTCGGGCAGCGGCTGGGCGGCAGGCCAGGGCAGGGGGCGCATGGGGGATCCGGGCGGGCGAAGTGGCGCGATCTTAGCAATGCCGGCCGGCGTGCGGGACGAATCTTGTGGCGCGATGTTGCCGATGCCTGGCCGTCCGCCCGGCAGTGCTGGGCGCGGGGCGGCGCTGTCGCTATAATCAGCCCCTTTTTCTCACTGCCAGACGTCCGCCGACCATGACCGAGTCCGTGCTCGACTACATGACCCGCCTGGGCCGCGCCGCGCGCGAAGCCTCGCGGGTGCTCGCCCGCGCCAGCACCGCGCAGAAGAACAGCGCCCTGCAGGCCGCCGCCAATGCCCTCGACGCTGCCCGCGCCGAGCTGACCGCCGCCAACGAACTGGATCTGGCCGCCGCCCGCGCCAATGGCCTGGAACCGGCCATGGTCGACCGCCTGGCGCTGACTCCGGCAGTGATCGACTCGATGATCGAAGGCCTGCGCCAGGTCGCCACCCTGCCGGATCCGATCGGCGAGATCCAGGGCATGCGTTATATGCCGTCCGGCATCCAGGTCGGCAAGATGCGCGTGCCGCTGGGCGTGATCGGCATCATCTACGAGTCGCGTCCCAACGTGACCATCGATGCCGCCAGCCTGTGCCTGAAGTCCGGCAACGCCACCATCCTGCGCGGCGGCTCCGAGGCGATCCATTCCAACCAGGCGATTGCCCGCTGCATCCAGCTCGGCCTGGCCGAAGCCGGCCTGCCGGCCAGCGCTGTGCAGGTGGTGGAAACCACCGACCGTGCCGCCGTCGGCGCGCTGATCAGCATGCCGGAGTTCGTCGACGTGATCGTCCCGCGCGGCGGCAAGGGCCTGATCGAGCGCATCAGCCGCGACGCCAAGGTGCCGGTGATCAAGCACCTGGACGGCGTCTGCCATGTCTACATCGACGTCGCCGCCGACGAGGCCAAGGCCATTCGCGTGGCCGACAACGCCAAGACCCAGCGCTACTCGCCGTGCAACGCCATGGAAACCCTGCTGGTGCACCAGGCCGTCGCCGGCCGCGTGCTGCCGCCGCTGGCCGCCATCTACCGCGACAAGGGC
Source organism: Pseudomonas alcaligenes (assembly GCF_014490745.1). Lineage (NCBI taxonomy): Bacteria > Pseudomonadati > Pseudomonadota > Gammaproteobacteria > Pseudomonadales > Pseudomonadaceae > Aquipseudomonas > Aquipseudomonas alcaligenes. The sequence goes on from NZ_LZEU01000001.1 coordinate 708,804, forward strand.
GTCGAGCTGCGTGGCGACGCCGCCACCCGCGCCCTGCTCGGCAGCGATGTGCTGGAAGCCACTGAAGATGACTGGTACGCCGAGTACAACGCGGCGATCCTGGCGATTCGCATCGTCGACTCGCTGGACGCGGCCATCGCGCATATCAACCAGTACGGCTCGCAGCACACCGACGCGATCATCACCGAGAACTTCAGTGATGCGCGGCGCTTCCTCACCGAAGTGGATTCCGCCTCGGTGATGGTCAATGCCTCGACCCGTTTCGCCGATGGTTTCGAGTACGGCCTGGGGGCGGAGATCGGCATCTCCACCGACAAGCTGCACGCCCGCGGCCCGGTCGGCCTGGAAGGCCTGACCAGCGAGAAGTACGTGGTGTTCGGCGACGGACACATCCGCACCTGATGGCGCGGCGCATCGGGATTCTGGGTGGCACCTTCAACCCGGTGCACATCGCCCATCTGCGCGGCGCCCTCGAGGTGGCCGAGCAGCTGGGGCTGGATGAGCTGCGGCTGATCCCCAGCGCCCGTCCGCCGCACCGCGAGGCGCCGCAGGCCACGGCCGAGCAGCGCCTGGCCATGGTCGAGCTGGCGGTGGCTGGCGAGCTGCGACTGGCGGTGGATGACCGCGAGCTGCGGCGGGCCAAGCCGTCGTTCACCTACGACACCCTGGAGTCGGTGCGGGGTGAACTGGCGGTGGACGACCAGCTGTTTCTCCTGCTGGGCTGGGATGCCTTCTGCGGGCTGCCGACCTGGCACCGCTGGCAGGAATTGCTGGAGCACTGCCATATCCTCGTGCTGCAGCGGCCGGACGCCGACAGCGAGGCGCCGGAAGCACTGCGCGACCTGCTGGCGGCGCGCAGTGTGAACGACCCGCAGGCCCTGGCAGGGGCTGGCGGGCAGATTGCTTTTGTCTGGCAGACACCGCTGGCGGTGTCTGCCACGCAGATTCGCCATTTGCTGGCAGAGGGGCGTTCGGTACGTTTTCTGGTACCCGACGCCGTGCTGGCCTATATCCATGCTCACGGGCTGTACCGTGGGCAAACCGAGTCATGAGGTAACGATGCAAAACGAAGAACTGGTCAAGGTCGCCGTTGCGGCCCTGGAAGACATGAAAGGCGCCGATATCACCACCATCGATGTGCGCGGCAAGACCAGCGTCACCGATTTCATGGTGATCGCCAGTGGTACCTCCAGCCGTCACGTCAAGTCGATGGCCAACGAGGTGCTGGAGAAGGTCAAGGAGCAGGGCGTGCGCCCGATCGGCAGCGAGGGTCTGGACGGCGGCGAGTGGGCCCTGCTCGACCTGGGCGATGTGGTGGTGCATGTGATGCAGGTCGCCACTCGCCAGTTCTACGACCTGGAGCGCCTGTGGCAGGGTGCCGAGCAGAGCCGCGCGCACCATCTGGATCAGCCGGAATAAGCCGCTGACGTGCGTATCAAGCTGATCGCTGTCGGCTCGCGCATGCCGCGCTGGGTGGGGGATGGCTGGCAGGAATATGCCAAACGTCTGCCGCCCGAGCTGAGCCTCGACCTGGTCGAGATTCCGTTGACCACCCGCGGCAAGAATGCCGACGTGGCGCGGATGATCCGCCAGGAAGGCGAGGCCATGCTGAGCAAGGTGCAGCCCGGTGAACGCATCGTGACCCTGGAGGTCACAGGCAAGCCGTGGAGCACCGAGCAGCTGGCTGCCGAGCTGGAACGCTGGCGCCTGGATGCGCGCACGGTCAACCTGATGGTCGGCGGTCCCGAGGGGCTGGCGCCGGAAGTGTGCGCGCGCAGCGAGCAGCGCTGGTCGCTGTCGCCGCTGACCTTGCCGCATCCGCTGGTACGCATCCTGATCGGTGAACAGATCTACCGGGCCTGGACGGTGCTGTCCGGCCACCCGTATCACAAATAACCTGCCGCCCTGCTAAGTAGTCTTCGATGCCGCAACCGATCCGCCTGAAGGACCACGAGAAGGATGCCCGCCTGGTGCGTCGGCGCGTCGTGGTCGGCGGCGTGGCGGTGGTGCTGCTGACCTGCGTGCTGATCGCGCGCATGTACTACCTGCAGGTGATCCAGTACGACTACCACTCGACCCTGGCGGAGAACAATCGCATCCACGTGCAGCCGATCCCGCCGACCCGCGGGCTGATCTTCGACCGCAACGGGGTGATCATCGCCGACAACCGGCCGAGCTTCAGCCTGACGGTGACCCGCGAGCGCTCCAGCGGCGACTGGCAGCAGGTGCTCGACGTGATAGTCGAGGTGCTGGAGCTGACCCCGGACGACCGCGCCCTGTTCGAGAAGCGCATGCGCCAGGGGCGGCGGCCGTTCGAGCCGGTGCCGATCCTGTTCGAGCTGACCGAGGAGCAGATCGCCCGCATCGCGGTCAATCAGTTCCGCCTGCCGGGGGTGGACGTGGCGGCCCAGCTGGTGCGCCACTACCCGCAGCGCGAGCACTTCGCCCACTCGGTCGGCTATGTCGGGCGGATCAACGAGAAGGAGCTCAAGGAGCTCGATCCGGTCAACTACAGCGGCACCCACCATATCGGCAAGACCGGCATCGAGCGTTTCTACGAGGCCGAGCTGCATGGCGAGGTGGGTTATGAGGAAGTCGAGACCAATGCCCGCGGCCGCGTGCTGCGCGTGCTCAAGCGCACCGACCCGCAGCCGGGCAAGGACATCACCCTGAGCCTCGATGTGCGCCTGCAGGAGGCTGCCGAGCAGGCCCTGGGCGGGCGCCGTGGTGCGGTGGTGGCGATCGAGCCGAGCTCGGGCGAGGTGCTGGCGATGGTCAGCCAGCCGAGTTTCGACCCCAACCCTTTCGTCACCGGCATCGGCTTCAAGGCCTATGCCGAGCTGCGCGACTCGATCGACCGGCCGCTGTACAACCGCGTACTGCGCGGCCTGTACCCACCAGGCTCGACGGTCAAGCCGATGGTCGCGGTGTCCGCCCTGGAGACCGGCGTGGTCACCCCGCAGACCCGGGTGTTCGACCCGGGCTACTACCAGTTGGCTGGCAACAGCCACAAGTACCGCAACTGGAACCGCACGGGCGACGGCTATGTGAACCTGGAGATGGCGATCATGCGCTCCAACGACACCTACTTTTACGATGTCGCGCACAAGATGGGCATCGATCGCCTGCACGACAACATGAGCCGCTTCGGCTTCGGCCAGAAGGTCGCCCTGGACATGAACGAGGAAGCCGAAGGGCTGATGCCCTCGCGCGACTGGAAGCGCGCGCGCTACCGTCAGGCCTGGTTCCCCGGCGAGACCCTGATCCTCGGTATCGGCCAGGGCTACATGCAGGCCACGCCGCTGCAGCTGGCCCAGGCGGCGGCGCTGATGGCCACCCGCGGCAAGTGGATTCGCCCGCACCTGGCCAAGGACATCGAGGGCAGCAAGCCGGTAGACCCCAACCCGATGCCGGATATCGTGCTGCGTGACCCGAAGTTCTGGGATTACGCGCGCAACGGCATGGAAATGGTGGTCAACGCCCCGCGCGGTACTGCGGCCAAGGTCGGTGCCACGGCGGTCTATCGCTTCGCCGGCAAGAGCGGTACGGCGCAGGTGGTGGCGATCAAGCAGGGCGAGAAGTACGACCGCAGCAAGATCAACGAACGCCACCGCGACCACGCGCTGTTCATCGCCTATGCGCCGGCCAGCGACCCGAAGATCGCCGTGTCGGTGATGATCGAGAACGGCGAGGGCGGCTCCAGCGTTGCCGCGCCGGTGGCCAAGCAGGTCATGGACGCCTGGCTGCTGGGCCCCGACGGCCAGCTGAAACCCGAATACCGCCCGCCGCAGCCCGAGGCGGCACCCGTGAGTGTCGTGCATGAACAGTAACTTCGACCGCACCATCTCCCAGGAGGACGTGTTCAAGCGCCGCGCCACCCTGCTGCAGCGCCTGCACATCGACGGTTGGCTGCTGCTGATCCTCCTGGTGCTGGGGGCCGGCAGCCTGTTCGTGCTGTATTCGGCCAGCGGCAAGAACTGGGATCTGGTGATCAAGCAGGCCAGCTCCTTCGGCCTGGGCATCTTCGCCGCCATCGTCATCGCCCAGTTCGAGCCGCGCTTCATGGCGCGCTGGGTGCCGCTGGCCTATGTGGTCGGCGTCGGCCTGCTGACCGTGGTCGAGGTCATGGGCCACACGGCCATGGGGGCCACGCGCTGGATCAACATTCCCGGGGTGATCCGCTTCCAGCCCTCGGAATTCATGAAGATCATCATGCCGGCGACCATCGCCTGGTACCTGGCGCGGCACAACCTGCCGCCCAAGCTCAAGCACATCGTGGTCAGCCTGGTGCTGATCGTGATTCCCTTCGTATTGATCGCCAAGCAGCCGGATCTCGGTACCGGCCTGCTGATCCTGGCTTCCGGCGGCTTCGTGGTGTTCATGGCCGGCCTGCAGTGGCGCTGGATTCTCGGTGCGCTGGCGGCGGTGGTGCCGGTGGCGGTGACCATGTGGTTCTTCGTGTTGCGCGAGTACCAGAAGCAGCGCGTGCTGACTTTCCTCGACCCGGAGAGCGATCCGCTGGGCACCGGCTGGAACATCATCCAGTCCAAGGCGGCTATCGGTTCCGGTGGCGTGCTGGGCAAGGGCTGGCTGCTGGGTACCCAGTCTCATCTGGATTTTTTGCCGGAAAGTCATACGGACTTTATCATTGCCGTGCTTAGCGAAGAGTTCGGCATGGTCGGGGTGTGTATCCTGCTGCTGGTGTACCTGCTGCTGATCGCCCGCGGCCTGATCATCACGGCCCAGGCGCAGAGCTTGTTCGGCAAGCTGCTGGCCGGCAGCCTGACCATGACCTTCTTCGTGTACGTGTTCGTCAATATCGGCATGGTCAGTGGCCTGTTGCCGGTGGTGGGGGTGCCTCTGCCCTTCATTAGCTACGGCGGAACTCATTTGGTGACGCTGTTGTCAGGGTTTGGGGTTTTGATGGCGGTTCACACGCATCGCAAGTGGATCGCCCAGGTTTGATAAGAGTGAAGAATTTGAAGCAAGCATTGCGCCGCTGGGTTCGCAGCGTGCTCTGGGTGGGGCTGGCAGGCATGCTGGGACAGAGCGCTATGGCCGGGGATTATGAAGGTTCGCCGCAGGTGGCAACCTTCGTCGCCGAGATGACCCGCGACTATGGTTTCGCCGGCGAGCAGCTGACCACGCTGTTCAATCAGGTGGAGCGCAAACAGGCGATTCTCGATGCCATCTCGCGCCCGGCCGAGAAGGTCAAGCCGTGGAAGGACTACCGGCCGATCTTCATCACCGAGGCGCGCATCAGCAAGGGCGTGAGCTTCTGGAGCCAGAATGCCGAGGCCCTGGCTCGGGCCGAGAAGGAATACGGTGTGCCGGCCCAGGTGATCGTCGCGATCATCGGCGTGGAAACCTTCTACGGCGGCAATACCGGCAGCTGGCGCGTGCTCGATTCGCTGTCGACCCTGTGCTTCGATTACCCGCCGCGGGCCGAGTTCTTCTGCCAGCAGCTCAAGGAGTTCCTCATCCTGTCGCGCGAGCAGCAGGTCGACCCGCTCAGCCTCAAGGGCTCCTACGCCGGGGCCATGGGCCTGCCGCAGTTCATGCCGAGCAGCTTCCGTGCCTACGCGGTGGACTTCGACGGCGACGGCCACATCGATATCTGGAACAACCCGGTGGACGCCATCGGCAGCGTCGCCAGCTACTTCAAGCGCCATGGCTGGACGATGGGCGCGCCGGTGGTCAGCCGCGCCCAGGTCAAGGGCGAGCAGGTCGACAGCGGCCTCACCGTTGGCCTCGACCCGGTGCTGACTGTCGGCCAGCTGCGCGCCCTGGGCTGGATCAGTGGCGATGTGCTGCGTGACGATGTACCGGTGACTGCCTTCCGCTTCGACGGTGCCGACGGTGACGAGTACTGGATGGGCCTGCCCAACTTCTTCGTCATCACCCGCTATAACCGCAGCGCCATGTACGCCATGGCGGTGCACCAGCTGTCCGGCGAGCTGCTCGCCAAGCGAGGCCTGCAATGAAGCTGAGCCTGTCGCGAGTGGCTGTGGTCGCCGTCGGCCTGGCCCTGGTGAGCTGTTCCAGCCAGCGCGCGCCGCAGCCGGTGGCGCCGGGTTCGCAGCCGATTTCCGGGCCGAGCGATTTCAACCGTCCGCATCGCGACGGCGCGCCCTGGTGGGACGTCGACGTGTCACGCATCCCCGACGCCGTGCCGATGCCGCACTACGGTGCCTACAAGGCCAACCCCTACACGGTGCTGGGCAAGACCTACTACCCGCTCAACGATGCCCGCCGCTACAGCGCGCTGGGCACCGCTTCCTGGTACGGCACCAAGTTCCACGGCCAGGCCACCGCCAATGGCGAGGCCTATGACCTGTACGGCATGACCGCCGCGCACAAGACCCTGCCGCTGCCCAGCTACGTGCGGGTGACCAACCTGGAGAATGGCAAGAGCGTGATCGTGCGGGTCAACGACCGTGGCCCGTTCTACTCGGATCGCATCATCGATCTGTCCTTCGCCGCGGCGAAGAAGCTCGGCTATGCCGAAGTTGGCACCGCGCGGGTCAAGGTCGAGGGTATCGACCCCCACGAGTGGTGGGCCCAGCAGGGCCGTCCGGTGCCGATGGTGCTGGCGCAGCCGAAGATGGCCAGCACGCCGGTGGCCCAGCCGGCCAGCACCACCCTGGCTTCGGCACAGCCGGTCGAGCAGTACACCCCGCCGGTCGAACAGCACGCCGCGGCCGTGGTGCCGGTGCAGATCGACGCAAAAAAAAACGATTCAGTCGGAGCGTCTGGCCTGTATCTCCAGGTGGCCGCCTTCGCCAATCCGGACGCTGCGGAGCTTCTCAAGGAGAAGCTGAGCCAGACCGTGGCTGCCCCGGCCTTTATCAGCTCGGTGGTGCGCAACCAGCAGATCCTGCACCGCGTGCGCCTGGGGCCGATCGGAACGCCGGGTGAAGCGCAGCAGCTACAGGACAGCGTGCGCCTGGCCAACCTCGGTCAGCCGACCCTGGTGCGCCCCGACTGAGGCTTGATTCGTGTACCGGCCGGGTATTCCGGGACGGTGCTGAAGGCCGTCGCACTGCGGTGCGGCGGCATAACTGTTGAACCGACCTTTCAGAGAGACGGATGAATATCTCCCGCTTTGCCCAACGCCTATCCCTGTTCGCCCTGCTGTTCACTGCGCCGCTCACCTGGGCTGCCGAGCAGGTGATTCCGTCCGCCCCGCAACTGGCCGCCAAGTCCTACGTGCTGCTGGACGCCGCCAGCGGCAAGGTGCTGGTGGAAAACAACAGCGACCAGCGCCTGCCACCGGCCAGCCTGACCAAGCTGATGACCGCCTACATCGCTACCCTGGAAATCCGCAAGGGCAAGATCGGCGAGCAGGATCTGGTGACCGTCAGCGAGCACGCCTGGCGCACCGGCGGTGCCGCTTCCGGCGGCTCCACCATGTTCCTGCCGCTGAACAGCCAGGTGAAGGTCGATGACCTGCTGCACGGCATCATCATCCAGTCCGGCAACGACGCCAGCATCGCCCTGGCCGAGTACATCGCCGGCAGCGAAGACGCCTTCGCCGACATGATGAACGAGACCGCCGAGAAGCTCGGCATGAAAAACTCGCACTTCATGAACGCCACCGGCCTGCCGGATCCGGAGCACTACTCCAGCGCCCATGACATGGCGATCCTGGCCCGCGCCATCATCAACGAAGACGCCGATCACTACGCGATCTACTCGCAGAAAGAGTTCTACTGGAACAACATCAAGCAGGGTAACCGCAACCTGCTGCTGTGGCGCGACAAGACCGTCGACGGCCTGAAGACCGGCCACACCGCCGAGGCCGGCTTCTGCCTGGTGGCTTCCGCCGTGCGCGAAGGCGCGCGGATGATCACCGCCGTGTTCGGTACCGCCAATGAGCAGGCCCGTGCCGCCGAGACCCAGAAGCTGCTGACCTACGGCTTCCGCTTCTTCGAGAGCCAGACCTTCTACAAAAAAGGTGAAGAGCTGGCCCAGGCTGGCGTGTGGAAAGGTGTCGCGCGTCAGGTCAAGGCCGGCCTGGCCGAGGATCTGACCATGACCCTGCCCAAGGGCCAGGTCAAACAGCTGAAGGCCAGCATGGTGCTGGAGCCGCAGTTGGTCGCGCCGATCCAGCAGGGTCAGGTGATCGGCAAGGTCGAGGTCAAACTGGGCGAGGAGCTGGTGCACAGCGCCGACCTGGTGGCCCTCGAGGCTGTCGACGAAGGTGGCTTCTTCCGCCGCCTGTGGGATAGCATCCGCCTGTTCTTCTACGGACTGTTCAACTAATACCAAGGACGCCCCTAACCGGGGCGTTCTGCTTTTCAGAACCTGCTCGCCAGTGCGCCGGCAGGTTCCAGGGCCATAAGCCCGCGGAGTAGCCATGACCGATACCGACGTACAAGCCCCGAAAATCGAATTCCCCTGCGAGCGCTATCCGATCAAGGTGATCGGCGAGGCAGGCGATGGTTTCGCCGACCTAGTGGTCGAAGTGATCCAGCGCCACGCCCCCGGCCTCGACGCCACCAGCCTGGTGGTACGCGACAGCCGCAACGGCCGCTTCCTCTCGGTGCAGGTGCTGATCACCGCCACCGGCGTCGAGCAGCTGCAGGCCATTCACCTCGACCTGAAGGCCACTGGCCGCGTGCACATGGTGCTCTAGTGGCAGAGCTCGTCGTGCGTTACCTGGGGCTGGTGGAGTATCTGCCGACCCTGGAAGCCATGCGCAGCTTCACCGCCGAGCGTGATGAGCAGACCCCAGACGAAATCTGGCTGCTGCAGCATCCGCAGGTGTTCACCCAGGGCCAGGCCGGCAAGCCCGAGCACCTGCTGGCGCCTGGCGATATCCCGGTGGTGCAGGTCGAGCGCGGTGGCCAGGTTACCTATCATGGCCCCGGCCAACTGGTGGCCTACCTGATGCTCAATCTGCGTCGGCAGAAGCTGGGGGTGCGCGAGCTGGTCACTGCCATGGAGCGGGCGCTGGTCGATGTGCTGGCCGGCTATGGTGTCGAGGCGGCGCCCAAGGCCGACGCCCCGGGCGTCTACGTCAAGGGCGACAAGATCGCCTCGCTGGGCCTGCGGGTGCGCAATGGCTGCTCGTTCCACGGCCTGGCATTGAATGTCGACATGGACATGGCGCCGTTCCGCCGCATCAACCCGTGCGGTTATGCCGGCCTGAAGATGATCCAGCTCAAGGATCTGCTCGCCACGCCGCCCGCGTTCGACGAGGTGGCGCAGCGCCTGGAGCGCGCCCTGCGCGAGCGTTTGGGTTACCTCTGAAGGTTGAGATAGACGCCAAGCAAAAGGCCCTGGGGCGGATGCCACAGGGCCTTTTTTGTATCTGGACTGCGGGTCAGTTCAGGTTGAGCGTCGGAATCAGGCTGCCGTCCTGCTGCTGGCCGGGTACCGGAGCCGGGGCGGCCAGGCCCAGGTTGTTCTTCTCGAACACCCGGTCGGCGCGGTAGCTGGAGCGTACCAGCGGGCCGGCGGCGACTTCCATGAAGCCCTTTTCCAGGCCGATGTCGCGCAAGCGGTTGAATTCCTCGGGGCTGACCCAGCGCTGCACCTTCAGGTGGTTGCGGGTCGGTTGCAGGTACTGGCCGAGGGTGAGGATGTCGACGCCGATGGCGCGCAGGTCATCCATGGTCTGCAGGATTTCCTCGTCGGTCTCGCCCAGGCCCAGCATCAGGCTGGTCTTGGTGATGACCGTGGGGCGATGGCGCTTGGCGTGCTCCAGCACCTTGAGGGTCTTCTCGTAGCCGGCGCGCGGGTCGCGCACCACGTGGGTCAGGCGCTTGACCGTCTCGACGTTCTGGGCGAACACCTCCAGGCCGGAGTCCACCACGCGGGCGATAGCCTCATGGTCGCCATCGAAGTCCGGGGTCAGGGCTTCCACCACCACCTGCGGCGTATTGGCCTTGATCGCCTGCACGCAGGCAGCGTAGTGAGCGGCGCCGCCGTCGGGCAGATCGTCGCGATCCACCGAGGTCAGGACGATGTAGCGCAGGCCCATCAGCTCCACCGACTTGGCGGTATTCTGCGGCTCTTCCAGATCCAGCCAGCCGTTCGGGTTGCCGGTGTCGACCGCGCAGAAGCGGCAGGCGCGGGTGCAGACCGACCCCATCAGCATGATGGTGGCGGTGCCGTTGGACCAGCACTCGCCCATGTTCGGGCAGTGGGATTCCTGGCAGACGGTGCTCAGGCGATGTTCGCTGACGTTGCGTTTGACCGCCTCGAAGCGGCTGCCGCTTGGCGCCTTGACCCGCAACCAGCTCGGCTTGGGTTCGACGGTCTGCGGCTCGGCCGAAGCGCGGCGCTTCTGGCCATCCTTGATCGCAGTGATTCCCTGGGAGTTGCGGAATTTTTCGCCGCTGGATACGGGCTTGGGCGAGGCGGTATCGGACATCGAAGTCTCGGCTCCGGTAGGGGCTTCGGTAGGAGGGCTTTTGGCCAGGGCCCAGTCTACCATAGATGGCTGCCGGCACCGTCCGCGGCGCCCAGTGGCGGCATTGCCAGGCGCCTGCCGGCGGCGTCAGTTCTTCAGCTGGTTGGCGAACTGGCCGATGGCCTGAACCACCTGCTGGGCGCCGTCCTGAATCTCGACTATCACCGCGCCAGCCTCGTTGGCCAGGTTCAGGCCCTGTTCGGCCTGCTGGCTGCTGCTGGCCATGCTGGCCACGGCGCCCTGGGCCAGGCTCTGGTTCTTCTGTACTACCTCGACTATTTCCTCGGTGGCCTGGCTGGTGCGCCCGGCCAGCTGGCGTACCTCGTCGGCCACCACGGCGAAGCCACGACCCTGCTCGCCGGCGCGGGCGGCTTCGATGGCGGCGTTGAGGGCCAGCAGGTTGGTCTGGTCGGCGATGCCACGGATGGTCTGCATGATGCTGCTGATCAGTTGCGACTGCTTGTCCAGGGCCTCGATGCCATCGCTGGCTTCCTGCAGCTGGCGGGCGATGCGTTGCATCACGCTGACGGTCTGGCTGACCACGGCAGCGCCCTTGTTGGCGCTGTCGTCGGTCTGCCGGGAGATGCTGTAGGCGATGTTTGCCGCTTCGGCCACGGCCTGTTCCTGGTTGACCTGGTCAGTGATCACGGTGGCGAACTTGACCACCTTGTACAGGCGTTCGTGATGGTCGCGTACCGGGTTGTAGGAGGCTTCCAGCCAGACTTCGCGGCCATGGCTGTCGACCCGCTTGAAGCGTCCGGCGACGAATTCGCCGCGATTGAGGCGGGCCCAGAAGTCGCGGTATTCCTGCGAGGCGGATTCCTCGGCCGAGCAGAACATGCGGTGGTGTTTGCCCTTGATCTGTTCCAGGCGGTAACCCATGCCATCGAGGAAGCGCTGGTTGGCGGTGAGTACCTCGCCGGCCAGATTGAATTCGATGACCGCCGTGGAGCGCAGTAGGGCGCCGATCAGCCCCTCGTGTTCCTTGGAGGTGCTGATGGTGCGGGTCAGGTCGGTGGCGCACAGGGTGAAGTAGGCCAGTTGGTTGCGGCTGTTCATGACTGGCTGCCAGATGGCGCGTAACCAGGCTTCCTCGCCGTCGCCCCGCAGCAGGCGATAGGCGCCGCACAGGTGTTCGTAGCTGCGCAGGGCCTGCTGCAGCTTGCGGTAGTTGTCTTCGCGGCGGAAGGACTCGGGAATCAGGCTGTCCAGCGGGCGTCCCAGCAGGGCTTCGCGCTGATAGAGCATGGTGTTAATAAAGTCGTCGTTGGCATAGCGGATCCGACCTTCGGGGTCTATTTCCAGCACCAGCATTTCGCTGTAGATCGAGTCCTTGATCTGGCGCATGCTGGCCAGCTCATTGCGTAGCTGCTGCAGCTCTTCCTTCAGTTTGCTGTTGAACATCGCGAGGGCACCTTGTGGATTGGGGGCCTGGCACTCCATGGCTGCTTTTCGGCAGCGCGTCCTTGCGTGCCTGAGGCGCTGTGCGACCGCGTCTGCGGGCTCAGTGGTCTAGCCAGTGTAGTCCGGCGGCCGAGTTGCCTGGCGGCGGACAGCGTTGCCACTTATGTAGGGTGAAAGTACGGAATGAGCCTTCTCGAATGTGACTTGCCGTTGCCTGCCGACTACCGAGTGGCCGACCTGCTGAGTTTCCACCGCCGCGATGCCCAGGCTGTGGCCGAGCGGGTCACGGACGACGGCCTGGACAAGGGCATTCTCTGGGACGGGCAGCCGGCCTGCCTGGGGCTGCGCTTCGCCGCCGGGCGGGTACGCGTGACGCTGCAGCTCGATGGCGCCGTAGCGGGCGATAGCCAGGCGCTGCAGGGGCTGGCCGAGCGCATGCTGGGGCTGACCCAGCCGGTGCCGGCCTTCGAGGCGGCCCATGCCGATCATCCCTTGCTGGGGGCGCTGATCGCCGCCAACCGAGGTTTGCGCGTGCCGCAGTCGGCCACGCCGTTCGAGGCGCTGACCTGGGCCATCAGTGGCCAGCAGATCAGCCTGCCGGTGGCGATTGCCTTGCGCCGCCAGTTGATCCGCCTGAGCGGGCGGCAGCACTCCAGCGGCTTGCTGTGTTATCCGGATGCGCCAGCGGTGGCGGCGCTGGACGCGGACACCCTGGGCCAGGCCGGCTTCTCCCGGGCCAAGAGCCAGACCTTGCTGCTGCTCGCCCGCGAGGTGGTCGAGGGGCGTCTGCCGCTCGATCAGTGGCTGGCTGACGAGCCGGCCGAGGCGATCGGTGAGCGCCTGCTGGCATTGAAGGGCATCGGCCCGTGGACGGCGGATTACGCCCTGTTGCGCGGTTTTGCCCGCCTCGATGGCTCGCTGCACGGCGATGCTGCGGTGCGCCGGCAGCTGCAGCGCCTGCTGGGTGCGGCAGACAAGCTCGACCAGCCGTTCGTGCGCGACTGGCTGGCCGCGTTCGCGCCCTGGCGCGCACTGGTCGCCGCCCATCTCTGGGCTATGGCCTAGCACGCAGGCTCGCGAGCTAGAGCCGGGCTAGGCGCGCGGAGTTGGCGAGCCCCCGAGGCTGCCTTCCAGCAATGCCCGGCCGACGCGCAGCAGCCTTGCTCAGCGCAGTTGCTGCAGCAGCTTCTCGGTGGGGTAGCCGTCGGCCGGCCAGCCCAGGCTCTGCTGAAAGGCGCGGATGGCGCGGCGGGTGTTGGCGCCAATGATGCTGTCCGCCGCCCCCGGGTCGAAGCCGCGGGCGGCCAGGCCTTCCTGCAGGGCGATGCGCTCGCTGCGACTGAGCGGGCGCTCGTCACGCGGCCAGTCGCCCTGTACCAGGCCGCCACCGCCGAAACGCTCGCCGAGCAGGCCGACGGCCAGGGCGTAGGACGAGGAGTTGTTGTACTTGAGGATTGCGCGGAAGTTGGCGAACACCAGGAAGGCCGGGCCGCGGTGGCCGGCCGGCAGCAGCAGGTAGGCGCTGTCGTTCGGGTCGACCTGTTGTGGCGTGCCCTTCACGCCCAGCGCGTACCACTGGGCATAGGTCTTGCGCACCTCGGTATCGGCCAGGGCATAGTCGAAGCCACTGGGCAGGGCCACCTGCATGCCCCAAGGCTGGCCCTTGCGCCAGCCGGAGGCCTGCAGGTAGTGGGCGGCCGAGGCCAGGGCATCGGCGCTGGAGCTCCAGATATCGCGGCGACCGTCGCCGTCGAAGTCCACTGCGTGGGTCAGGTAGGTGGTGGGGATGAACTGGGTCTGGCCCATGGCCCCGGCCCAGGAGCCGCGCAGGCCGCTCGGGCTGGTGTCGCCGCTCTGCAGGATCTGCAGGGCGGCCAGCAGCTGCTCCTCGGCGAACTGCGGGCGACGCCCTTCATAGGCCAGGGTGGCCAGCGAGCCGATCACCGACTTGTCACCCATGAACTGGCCGAAGCTGCTCTCCATGCCCCAGATCGCCACCAGGGTCTCGCGGTCGACGCCGTAGCGCTGCTCGATGGCGCTGAGGGTGGCGGCGTGCTCGGCGAGCAGAGCCTGGCCTTTGCGCACACGCACTGGCGAGGTGGCGCCTTCCAGGTATTCCCACACCGGGCGGGTGAATTCGGGTTGGCTGCGGTCGGCATCGACCACTGCCTGATCCGGGGCGATGCCAGCGAAGGCACGGTCGAACAGGTCGGCCTGGATGCCGGCGCGCAGGGCCTTGCGGCGGAAGGCGTCGCGCCAGTCGGTGAAGCTGCGGTAACTCGCTGCCGGGCTGACGGCTACCTCGACCTGGCGCGGTGCACTGGGCGTGGTCGCCGGCGCGGGACTGGCCAGCGGGGCATCGGTAGCGGGTGTCGGGGTTTCGGCGCAGGCGCAGAGCAGCAGGGCGCTGGCAGTGAACAGGCAGCCCAGGCGGGCCTTGGCGGCAGGGTGGAACATCGGGGCAGTCTCGGTCTTGCCAAACAGACCGCGACCTTAGCATGGCAAGCCGTTTTCAGGCGCCCATAAAGCAAGAAGCCTCCCAGTTTTGCTGGGAGGCTTCGCGGCGGTAGCTGCCTTTGCCTTTCTTCGGCTGTTCCTGGCGGCAGCGGAACAGCGGTTGGGCGACTAGGGATTTGGCCTGGTTCGGCCGCTTGGGGGCTTTTCTGCTCATCAGAGTTGTCCTCGCCGGGCCCGCGACAGTGCGGGCGGCGCGGACTATGCGCCGCTGTACGAATATTGTCCAGTGGCGCTATTCGCTCAGCGTCAGGCGCTGCCCGGCCATCAGCAGGGCCAGGCGCGCCAGGCTGCTCCAGGCATCGCCCGGAGCCTGGCCCTTGACCTGCGCGTCGATGCGCTGGGCATCCAGCAGCAGCTGGTTCCAGCGCGCCGCGCTGTGGCGCTGCAGGGCCTTGCTGACCAGCGGTTTGCGCTTGTCCCAGACCGGCGGGCGGGCAGAGGCGAAGGCCTTGTCCTGTGGCACGCCCTGGGCAATCTGCTGGGCGATGGCGGCCAGCTGGCGCAGCTCGCGGGCCAGCATGACCAGGATGAACAGCACCTCGACCCCTTCACCGCGCAGGCCTTCGAGCATGCGCAGGGCATGCGCGGCGTCGCCGCCGAGCACCGCGTCGATCAGGCCGAACACGTCGTAGCGCGCGCTGTCGGCCACTGCCGCCTGCACGGTGGCAGCGTCGATCTGGTTGTCTTCGGCCAGCAGCTTGAGCTTCTCGATTTCCTGGGCGGCAGCCAGCAGGTTGCCTTCCACCCGGTCGGCGATCAGTTCCACCGCTTCCTGGCTGGCATTCAGGCCGGCCTGGGCCAGGCGCTGACGAACCCACTGCGGCAGCTGGGCGGCGTCCACCGGCCAGATCTGCAGGAACTGGCTGTGCGGGCCGTCGATCAGGGCCTTGGCCCACTTGGTCTTCTGCGTGGCGCCGTCGAGCTTGGGCACGCTGATCAGCAGCAGGGTGTCTTCCGGCGGCCGCTCGAGGTATTCGAGGATCGCCGCAGTGCCCTTGTCGCCAGGCTTGCCGTTGGCGATGCGCAGTTCGATGACACGCTTCTCGGCGAACAGCGACAGGCTGGCACCAGCCTCGTAGAGCAGGCCCCAGTCGAAGTTGGCTTCGGCGTGGAACACCTCGCGCTCGCTGAAACCCTGGGCACGGGTGGCGGCGCGGATGGCGTCGGCGGCTTCCTGGCACAGCAGCGGTTCGTCGCCGCTGATCACGTAGACCGGGGCGAGGCTGCCTTGCAGGTGTTTGCCGAGTTGCGCGGGGTTGAGTTTCATCGCGGGTCGAACTTCGTCACTTGCGAAAAGGGCCGGTTTCCCGGCCCTTGTCTGCTTACTGGCTGATCGGCAGCTGGATCGGCGACTGCAGCGGCGCCGATTCCTGTTCGGCGCGGCGGGCCGCGGCTGCAGCTTCGGCTTCGGCCTGGGCGCGGGCGTCGGCTTCCTGTTGCAGCTGTTCCAGGCGGGCCGGGGTGATCAGCTGCAGGCGCATGGCCAGTTGCTGTACCAGTTCGCGGCGCATTTCCTGGCGCAGCTGGACGGACTCCTGGTCGGAGGCGATCAGGTTGTTCTCATCGTGCACGTAGGTGCTCAGCACTTCCAGCTGGTCGGTGTACAGCAGGGCGTTCTTGGCACCGCGGATCTCGTAAGTCAGGCGGGTGCTCAGCTCGTTCTCGGCGTTGCGCGCGGTGCTGGTGTAGCTGGCGGTGCGTTGCGTTTCCTCTTCCTTGGCCAGGTACAGCTTGTACGGGGCGCCGCTGTGGACGTTGACGCCGCTGTTCTCCAGCAGCTGCTGCAGCTGCTTGGCGGTTTGGCCGTAGGCGTTGCGTGCCTGCAGGTCGATTTCCTTGATAGCGAATTCGTTGCTGCCGGTGCCGCGCAGCTGGAAGCCGCAGGCGCCGAGCAGCAGGCTCAGGCCGATTACCACCAGATTCCGTTTCATCATTCTCTTCTATCCCCTTGGAGAGTCACGGCGCCATGCGGCATGGCGCCGAGCTTAATCAGTTGGCGACCGATTTCAATTGGCAACGATGTTGACCAGCTTGCCCGGTACCACGATGACCTTGCGAATGGTCACGCCTTCGGTGAAGCGCAGCACGTTCTCGTTGGCGCGGGCGGCGGCTTCGACTTCCTCGCGGGAGGCCGAGGCCGGCACGTCGATCTGGCCACGCAGCTTGCCGTTGACCTGGATTACTAGGGTCAGGTTGTCCTGTACCAGGGCGGATTCGTCGACCTGCGGCCACTGTGCGTCGATGATCGCGCCGGCCTTGCCCAGCTGCTGCCACAGCTCGTGGCAGATGTGCGGGGTGATCGGCGCCAGCAGCAGGGCCACGGTCTGCAGGCCTTCCTGCAGCAGGGCGCGATCCTGGGCGCTGGCGGTCGCGGCTTTTTCCAGCACGTTCATCAGGGTCATCACCTGGGCGATGGCGGTGTTGAACTTGTGGTGCTGGCCGACATCGTTGCTGGCCTGCTTGATGGCCAGGTGAATGGCGCGGCGCACGGCCTTCTGCTCGTCGGACAGGTTGGCGACATCCAGCGCGCCCGGCAGGCCGGCGCTGACATGGCTGTGGGCCAGGCGCCAGACGCGACGCAGGAAGCGGTTGGCGCCTTCGATGCCGGCGTCCGACCACTCGCAGCTCATGTCGGGCGGCGAGGCGAACATCATGAACAGGCGGCAGGTATCGGCGCCGTAGGCGTCGATCATCGACTGCGGGTCGACGCCGTTGTTCTTCGACTTGGACATCTTCTCGGTGCCGCCGATTTCCACCGGCAGGCCGTCGGACTTCAGCTTGGCGCCGATGACCTTGGCCTTGGCGTCACGCTCGACTTCCACGTCGGCCGGGTTGAACCAGTCTTTGCCGCCGTTATCCAGGGTGCGGTAGTAGGTCTCGGCGACCACCATGCCCTGGGTCAGCAGGTTCTTGAACGGCTCGTTGGAGGTCACCAGGCCTTCGTCGCGCATCAGCTTGTGGAAGAAGCGCGCGTAGAGCAGGTGCAGGATCGCGTGTTCGATGCCGCCGATGTACTGGTCGACCGGCAGCCAGTGGTTGGCGGCGGCTGGATCGACCATGCCCTGGGTGTAGTTCGGCGAGGCGTAGCGCGCGTAGTACCAGGACGACTCGACGAAGGTGTCCATGGTGTCGGTTTCACGCTTGGCCGCGCTGCCGCATTTCGGGCAGGTGCACTCGTAGAACGAGGGCATCTTGGCCAGCGGCGAGCCGGCGCCGTCCGGCACCACGTCTTCCGGCAGCACTACCGGCAGCTGGTCGTCCGGCACCGGCACGTCGCCACAGCTGGCGCAGTGGATGATCGGGATCGGGCAGCCCCAGTAACGCTGGCGGCTGATGCCCCAGTCGCGCAGGCGGAACTGGGTCTTGCGCGCGCCGTGGGCGCTGGCTTCCAGGTCGGCGACTATGGCGTCGAAGGCAGTGGTGAAATCCTTGCCGTCGTACTTGCCGGAATTGATGGTGGCCAGGCCTTCCTTGTCGCCATACCAGGCTTGCCAGGTGGCAGCGTCGTAGGCCTTGTCGGCGGCGGCGTAGACCTGCTTGATCGGCAGGCTGTACTTGTTGGCGAACTCGAAGTCGCGCTCGTCATGGGCCGGAACGGCCATCACCGCGCCTTCGCCATAGCCCCACAGGACGTAGTTGGCAACGAATACCGGCAGCTTGTCGCCGGTCAGCGGGTGGATGACGAACTGGCCGGTGGCCACGCCCTTCTTCTCCATGGTGGCCATATCGGCCTCGGCCACGGAGCCGGCCTTGCATTCGGCGATAAAGGCGGCGATGGCCGGATTGCTCTCGGCGGCGCGCTGCGACAGCGGATGCTCGGCGGCCACGGCCACGTAGGTGGCGCCCATCAGGGTGTCGGGGCGGGTCGAGTAGACTTTCAGCTGGCCGTCGATGCCGATGCTGGCGACGTCGTAGTCGAACACGATATCGGCGCCGAAGCTCTTGCCGATCCAGTTGCGCTGCATGGTCTTGACCTGTTCCGGCCAGCCGGTCAGCTCGTCCAGGCTACTCAGCAGTTCATCCGCGTAGGCGGTGATCTTGAAGTAGTACATGGGGATTTCGCGTTTCTCGATCAGCGCGCCGGAGCGCCAGCCGCGGCCGTCGATGACCTGCTCGTTGGCCAGTACGGTCTGATCCACCGGATCCCAGTTGACGGTACCGTTCTTGCGGTAGATCACGCCCTTCTCGAACAGCTTGGTGAACAGCCACTGCTCCCAGCGGTAGTAGTCGGGCTTGCAGGTGGTGACTTCGCGCGTCCAGTCCACCGCCAGACCCAGCGATTTCAGCTGGGACTTCATGTAGGCGATGTTCTCGTAGGTCCACTTGGCCGGCGCCACCTGGTTCTTCATCGCGGCGTTTTCCGCCGGCATGCCGAAGGCGTCCCAGCCCATCGGCTGCAGCACGTTCTTGCCCTGCATGCGCTGGTAGCGGGCGATCACGTCACCGATGGTGTAGTTGCGCACGTGCCCCATGTGCAGCTTGCCGCTCGGGTAGGGGAACATCGACAGGCAGTAGAAGGTTTCCTTGCCGGGCTGCTCGCCCACAACAAAGGAGTTCTGCGCGTCCCAGTGGGACTGTGCGGCGGCTTCGATTTCGCGGGGCTGATACTGTTCGTGCATGGGCTTCGGCGCTGGGAAAGAGGGCTTGCGATAAACGCCGTAGCATACATGACCCCCCCGGATTCAGGGAAACCCTGATTATCGCGGGAGGCGCGGCGGGCCGCCGTTTGTCGCAGCGCGCGGCCGCCGGTGGGGTGGGCGCTAAGCTTCGCTGTAAGGGTGCGCGTTTCTGCGCCCGACAGAGGTGATGGATGGCTGAGTTACGGCGTGCGGAGGAGGGGGGCGGGCTTTACGAGCGTCTGCTGCAGCGCCTTGCTCTGGCCCTCGACGAGGCGGACACGGCGACCCGCCTGCAGGCCACGCCGCCCGTCGAACTGGAGTTGCGTGGGCTGACGCCGGCCGAGCTGGAGCTGATCAAGGCTTACCTGGATCGCGACTTGCACTGGCTGCGTGGCTGGCATGCGGCCGCCGAGGAGCTGGCGCTGATCGAGCAGCAGGATGCGCCGCTGAGCAAGCCGGTGCGTCAGGGCTTCAAGGTGACTCCCAGGAATAGCGGGCGGCGGGCGCCGCTCAAGCGCCGCCAGCAGCTGTGCTGCGCCCTGTGCGGCGGGGTGGCGCAGTGGCAACCCGGCGAAGGTGTGCTGCCGTGCACGGCCTGCGGCTCCAAGCTGTTCCGCGCCGGCCCGCCCAGCGCCTAGGGCCGCTCGTCTGGTAGTCTGCCCGGGCACTGGGAGGTGCCCATGGAGCTGCGTTTCATCCTCAAGCAACTGCTGCTACCGCCTGGCGGCTTGTTCCTACTGATTGTCCTGGCCTGGCTGGCGCGCGTACGGCGCCCGCAGCTTGCCTCCGTGTGCCTGCTGCTGGGCCTGGGTGGCCTGTGGCTGATGAGCCTGCCGGTGGTGGTCGAGCAGGCGGCGCGCTGGCTGGAGCGCGACCCGGCGCTGGCCGAGGCGCAGTGGCCGGAACTGGCCCGGCGCGCCGATGCCATCGTAGTGCTCGGTTCGGGGCGCGAGGAGTCGGATCTGGCCTGGGGTGGCGATCAGCCGAGTGTCACCGCCATCGAGCGCCTGCGCTATGCGGCGCGCCTGCAGCGGGCCTCGGGCCTGCCGCTGCTGATCAGCGGCGGCCTGCACTATGGCCAGCCGCCCAGCGAGGCGGCGTTGATGGCCGAGGTGCTGCAGCGCGATTTCGGCGTGGCCACCCACTGGCGCGAGGAGCGCAGCCGCACCACCTGGGAGAATGCCGTGTTCAGCGCCGAGCTGCTGCGTGCCCAGGGTGTGCAGCGGGTGCTGCTGGTGACCCAGGCCGGGCATATGCCGCGGGCGCGCTGGTGCTTCGAGCGCCAGGGCTTGCAAGTGGTGGCCGCCCCGCTGGGCTTTCTCGGCGTGGCCAACGAGCGGCCGCTGGGGGGGTGGCTGCCGGAAGGCAAGGCGCTGTGGCAGAGCACGCGCCTGCTCAACGAGGCGCTCGGCCTGCTGCTCTATCCGCTGCTGTATCGCTGAGGGGCGGTTTTACCGCTGGTATTGCGGCGTTTGCATGGGGGCGCATGGCGCCCCCTGCGGTATGGTGTGGCGTCAGGCGGTCTGCATGCGCGCCGCGCTGGAGGTACCGCGCCGGCGTGCCCACAGGGCCCAGCCCAGCAGGGCCAGGCACAGGCCTGCCAGCGGCCAGGCACGCCAGCGCAGGTAGGGTGTCAGGCCCTCTACCGGCTGCACCTGGCCATACAGCACGGCCTGCTGGAACTGCGGAATCTGCGTGCTGATGCGGCCCTGGGGGTCGATCAGCGCGGTGACGCCGTTGTTGGTGGCGCGGATCATCCAGCGCCCGGCTTCGAGGGCGCGCATCTGTGCCATCTGCAGGTGCTGCAGCGGGCCGATGGAGGTGCCGAACCAGGTGTCGTTGCTCACCGTCAGCAGCAGGTCGCTCTGCGCGGCCAGGCCAGCGGCGAATTCCGGATAGACCACCTCGTAGCAGATGAACGGCGCAATGTTCAGGCCGTGGGCCTGCAGCGGGCCCTGGTCGGAGGGGCCGCGGGCGAAGTCGGACATCGGCAGGTCGAAGAAGGCGATCAGCCCGCGCAGTACTTCCTGCAGCGGCACGTATTCGCCGAAGGGCACCAGCTTCTGCTTGAGATAGGTGCCGCCGCTGCCAGCCACGGTAATGCCGTTGTAGTAGCGCTTCTCGCCGCGCTCGTTGAGCTGGCGCACCGGCACGCCGGTGATCAGAGTGGACTGGCGCTCGGCGGCGACGTGGCTCATGAACTGCAGGTAGCCCTCGGCGTGTTCCTTGAGTACCGGCACGGCCGTTTCCGGCCAGACGATCAGGTCGGCCGGCTGGCTGTTCAGGGTCATGTCGCGGTACAGCGCCAGCTGGGCGCTGAGCTGCTCGGGATCCCACTTCATGTTCTGTGCGACGTTGCCCTGCATGGCGGCGACCTTGAGCGGTGCGCCCTTGGCCTGGGTCCAGGCATGGCCGCCAAGAGCCAGGCCGATGGCCCAGGGCGCCAGCAGCAGAAGCAGGCCGGCGGCCAGCTGCGGCTTGTGCCGGCGCAGGCGCGGCAGGTTGACCAGCAGGGCGGCGGTCAGCGCCAGGCTGAGGGAAAGCAGCCACATGCCGCCGACCGGAGCCAGCCCGGCCAGCGGGCCGTGCAGCTGGCTGTAGCCGGCGTAGAGCCAGGGGAAGCCGGTGAGGAACCAGCCGCGGAAAGCTTCCTGGGCCAACCACAGGGCGGCGAAGGCCGCAGCGTCGGCCAGTGGCGCATCGTTGCGGCGCAGCCAGCGCACCCACAGCCAGGCGGGCAGGGCGAAGAACAGCGCCACGCCGGCGCTGAAGCCGAAGGTGAGGAAGGCTGCCAGCGGCATTGAGGCGGCGCCGTAGTCGTGGATGCTGACGTAGATCCAGCTGGTGCCGGCAAGGAACAGCCCGAGGCCGTAGCACCAGCCACGCAGCAGGGCCTGGCGTGGGTTCAGCTCGCGCAGGCCGAGATAGAAGAGGGCGATGGCGACCAGAGCCAGCGGCCAGATATCGAAGGGAGCCAGGGCCAGGGTGGTGCAGGCGCCGCCGGCGAGAGCCAGCAGGTTGCCCGGCCAGCCGGGTTGGGTGATCCAGCGCATCGTGCGTCCTTGATCGGGGAATCAGGCGGGCAAGGGTACTGGAAGCTGGAGAGGCTAGAAAGTCGGCAGGATAGCTCCCTCTCCCTTTGGGAGAGGGCTGAGGCGGCCCGCGTAGGGTGAGGGGGTGTCAGCGGCTCGGAGTGGCTTGCAGGCCCCTCACCCCTGGCCCCTCTCCCGAGGGGAGAGGGGGAGCCGGGTTTAGCGTTCCAGTGGGGTGAGGCGCAGCAGGTGCACCCGCCGGCTGTCGGCGTTGAGCACGCGGAAGCGGTATTCGCCGATCTCGGTCACTTCGTTGCGCTTGGGCAGGTGGCCGAAGGCGTTCATCACCAGGCCGCCGACGGTGTCGAACTCGTCGTCGGGGTACTCGGTGTCGAAGGTCTCGTTGAAGTTGTCGATCGGCGTCAGCGCCTTGACCAGGAAGTCGCCGGACGGCAGCGGCTTGATGTAGCTGTCTTCCTCGACGTCGTGCTCGTCCTCGATGTCGCCGACGATCTGCTCGAGCACGTCCTCGATGGTCACCAGGCCGGCCACGCCGCCGTATTCGTCGATGACCACGGCCATGTGGTTGTGGTTGGCGCGGAATTCGCGCAGCAGCACGTTGAGGCGCTTGGACTCCGGCACGAAGGTGGCCGGGCGCAGCAGCTGCTTGATGTCGAACGGCTTGTCGCCATTGAGGATGAGCGGCAGCAGATCCTTGGCCAGGAGGATACCGATCACTTCGTCGATGCTTTCACCGATCACCGGGTAGCGCGAGTGGGCCGAATCGATGATCGCCGGGAGGAATTCCTGCGGGCTGTGCGCGGCCTTGATGCTGACCATCTGCGAACGCGGCACCATGATGTCGCGCACCTGCAGGTCGGCGACCTGGATGGCGCCCTCGACAATGGTCAGCGCTTCGCTGTCGAGCAGCTTGTTCTGGTGCGCATCGCGCAGGACTTCCAGCAGTTCCTGGCGGTTTCTCGGCTCATGAGCAAAAGCCTGGGTCAGCTTGTTCAGCCAGGACTTCTGCTCGTTGCTCGATCGGTCTTCGCTCATGGTGTGTCTCGGTGCCTTCCTATTCTTCGGCGTAGGGGTCGGGATGACCCAGTTCGGCCAGCAATTCCCGTTCCAGGGATTCCATTTCTTCGGCCTCCTCGTCTTCGAGGTGGTCGTAGCCAAGCAGGTGCAGGCAGCCATGGATGACCAGGTGTGCCCAGTGCGCCTCACGGCTCTTGCCCTGCTCGGCCGCCTCGCGCTCGACCACCGGCACGCAGATCACCAGGTCGCCGAGCAGTGGGATGTCGAGGAATTCCTCTGGCACGTCGGCCGGGAAGGACAGCACGTTGGTGGCGTAGTCCTTGTGCCGCCAGGTGTGGTTCAGCTCGCGGCCTTCGGCTTCGTCGACCAGGCGGATGGTCAGCTCGGAGTCGGCCGTGCGCTGGCGCAGGGCCAGCTCGCACCAGGCACGCAGCTGCGCTTCGCTGGGAAGATCAGTGGCGCTGGAGGCGTTCTGCAGGTCGAGTTCAAGCATCGCCGGGAGCCTTGTCCTGGCGCCCTTCGAAGCGCTCGTAGGCCTCGACGATGCGCTGCACCAGGGGGTGGCGCACCACGTCCTTGGGCTTAAAGTGGGTGAAGCTGATGCCCGGTACGTCCTTCAGCACTTCCATCACATGGCTCAGGCCGGACTTGGTGCCGCGCGGCAGGTCGACCTGGGTGATGTCGCCGGTGATCACGGCCGTCGAGCCGAAACCGATACGGGTGAGGAACATCTTCATCTGCTCGAGGGTGGTGTTCTGACTCTCGTCGAGAATGATGAAGCTGTTGTTAAGCGTGCGGCCGCGCATGTAGGCCAGCGGGGCGATCTCTATCACCTGCTTCTCGATCAGCTTGGCCACGGTCTCGAAACCAAGCATCTCGTACAGCGCGTCATACAGCGGGCGCAGGTAAGGGTCGATCTTCTGCGCCAGGTCGCCGGGCAGGAAGCCGAGCTTCTCGCCAGCTTCGACCGCCGGGCGTACCAGCAGGATGCGTCGTACCTGCTCGCGCTCCAGTGCGTCCACCGCGCAGGCTACGGCCAGGTAGGTCTTGCCGGTACCGGCCGGGCCGATGCCGAAGTTGATGTCGTTGTCGAGGATCGACTTGACGTAGCGCTGCTGGTTGGCACCGCGTGGCTTGATCACGCCCTTGCGCGTACGCAGGGTGACGCTGGCCTCGCCGCGCGGGTTGTTGTTGAGTTCCTCGATGCCGGATTCCTGCAGGAACAGGTGCACCATGTCCGGCGACAGCTCGGTGCTCTTGGTCTCGCGGTACAGGCGACGCAGGAGGTTTTCTGCGGAATGGGTGTGCTGGGGCGCACCGACCAGTTCGAACTGGTTGCCGCGGTTGCGGATCTCGATGGCCAGGCGTTGTTCGATCAGGCGCAGGTGCTCGTCGAATTGCCCGCAGAGGTTGGCGAAGCGGCGTGCTTCGAAGGGTTCGAGGATAAAACGATGCGGTTCTATGGGTGCGTTCAATGTGGTGTGGTGGCCGCCAGTCGGCTGGGGTGATGAGCGAAGGATAACCCCGCACGCCCGAGGGTGAAAGTTCGGGCGTGGGGATAGAGGGTAGCCATTGGTCTATCAGGCCGGTTCGAGCAGGCTGCCGCGCAGCGAGTGGGGCAGGGCGTCGTCGATGCGTACGTCGACGAACTGGCCGATCAGGCGCGGGTTGTCCGAGCGGAAGTTGACCACCCGGTTGGTCTCGGTGCGGCCTTGGAGCATGCCCGGATCCTTCTTCGAGTAGTCGCTGACCAGGATGCGCTGGACGGTGCCGACCATGCGGCGGCTGTTCTCGAAGCCCTGCTGGCTGATCTTGTGCTGCAGGCGCGCCAGGCGCTCGCGCTTGGTTTCCTGGGCGATGTCGTCGGGCAGGTCGGCGGCCGGGGTGCCGGGGCGCGCGCTGTAGACGAAGGAGTAGGAGAAGTCGAAGCCGACGTCCTCGATCAGCTTCATGGTCTGCTCGAAGTCCTTCTCGGTCTCGCCGGGGAAGCCGACGATGAAGTCCGAGCTGATCAGAATGTCCGGCACCGCTGCCTTGAGCTTGCGGATGCGCGACTTGTATTCCAGTGCAGTGTGGTTGCGCTTCATCGCCGCCAGCACCCGGTCGGAGCCGGATTGCACCGGCAGATGCAGGTGGCGTACCAGCTCGGGAATCTCGGCGTGGGCCTGGATCAGCGCATCGGAGAACTCCAGCGGGTGGCTGGTGGTGTAGCGGATGCGGTCGATGCCGTCGATGGCAGCCACTAGATAGAGCAGCTCGGCGAAGTCGGCGATATGCCCGTCGCGGGTGTCGCCGCGGTAGCCGTTGACGTTCTGTCCGAGCAGGGTGACTTCACGCACGCCGTGCTCGGCCAGGTGGATGATCTCGGCCAGCACGTCGTCCAGCGGGCGGCTGACTTCCTCGCCGCGGGTGTAGGGCACCACGCAGAAGGTGCAGTACTTGCTGCAGCCTTCCATCACCGAGACGAAGGCGCTGGGGCCGTCGACGCGCGGCTCGGGCAGGCGGTCGAACTTCTCGATCTCGGGGAAGCTGATGTCGACCTGGGCGGTCTTGGTCGAGCGCGCGGCGTCGATCATTTCCGGCAGGCGGTGCAGGGTCTGCGGGCCGAAGACTACGTCGACGTAGGGCGCGCGGTCGCGGATGGCGGCGCCTTCCTGGCTGGCCACGCAGCCGCCGACGCCGATCACCAGGTCGGGTTTTTCCTGCTTCAACTCGCGCCAGCGACCCAGCTGGGAGAACACCCGATCCTGGGCTTTTTCGCGGATCGAGCAGGTATTGAGGAGGATCACGTCGGCTTCTGCCGGGTTCTCCGTGACTTCCAGGGCCTGGTGTTCGCCCAGCAGATCGACCATGCGCGAGCTGTCGTACTCGTTCATCTGGCAACCGTGGGTTTCGATATAGAGCTTCTTGGCCATCTGTACTTCGTCGCGGGTGGGTTCGTCAGAACCGCGCATTATAGGGTGCAGGCGGCGCGCTTCCTAGGGTTGCCCGCCCATTGGCTATGCTATGATGCGCGCCCCCGAAATTCCCTCCTTCCTGTCTGGCATCCATGAGCAAGCGCGAACCCATCTACAAGGTGATTTTCCTCAACCAGGGCCAGGTGTACGAGATGTATGCCAAGCAGATCTATCAGAGCGATCTGTGGGGCTTCCTGGAAGTGGAGGAGTTCGTCTTCGGCGAGCGCACCCAGGTGGTGGTCGATCCCAGCGAGGAGAAGCTCAAGGCGCAGTTCGACGGCGTGGTGCGCAGCTTCGTGCCGATGCACTCCATCGTGCGCATCGACGAGGTCGAGCGCCTGGGCACGCCGAAGATCAGCGAGGCCAAGGGCGGCGGCAACGTGATGCCGTTCCCCATGCCGATGCCGGAGAAGTAAGCGGTCGGTTGGCCTGTTGGCGATCTTTTGCGCTGGAACCCTGAGGGCGTAAGCCGGTTTTACGGTGCGAAGGCCGGAGCTTGCGGGGTCATGCCCGGGCTCTGGATCGGATCCGGAGTGAGGCTGGGGCCGCTGCTGTCGATGTTCTGTAGTTCCAGCAGGTAGCTGCGGAAGATCTGCCCGAGCACCTGGCTGGCCAGTTCCAGCTCTTCCCGGCCCATGCGCACCTCGACCTGGTCGGCACTGTCCATGGCCTCGTCCGAGCCGTTCACCGCGGCCATCTTCAGTACGATGTAAGCCTGCACATTGTTGGCCGGCACACCTTCGCCATTGGCGAACATGGTGCCCAGGCGCAACTGGGCCTGGGCGTTGCCCTGCAGCGAGGCCTGCTCGAACCAGTGCAGGGCCTGGGGCAGGTCGCGCGCGGTGCGCTGGCCGTCGTAATAGAACTCGCCGAGCTCGTACTGGGCCGCTGGATCGCCCTGCTGGGCGGTCTGCTGGCAGGCGGCGAGAGCTTGCGGTAGGTCTTCCGGGGCGGTGTTCAGCGAGCAGCGGCCGCTGGTGGGGATCAGCAACGAGTTGCCGCCCGCTTGTGCCAGCAGGGGGGAAATGAGCAGCAGGCAGCCCAGAGACAGGGCGCGGCCGGTGCATTTCATGGGAATCACAGCGCCTCGCGAACCAGACGGGCTTCATGCCCGGCCGACGAAACGCGCCGGCCATCACATTATGTGATAAGCCGGGGCGTCCTTACAAAGTCTTTACCGGGATTTCTGTCGCAAGGGGCAGGCGCGCCAGGCTCAGCAGCTGCCAGGCCAGCAGCGGATAGGCCAGGGTCAGCAGGCCGTGGAACAGATCCACCCGCGGCAGCGGGCCGATGAAGCCGTCGCTGCCGACGGCCAGGCCGGCGATCAGGAACAGCGCCACCACGCCAGCGCCGAGCAGGCCCGGCTGGCGCCGTGGCCAGTGCGCCAGGCCGGCATGGAGGATCAGCAGCAGGCTGGCCAGGTTGACCCCCAGGCGATAACCCGAGTCCACGCCCAGCCAGCGGGCACCGATCAGTAGGGCTACCAGGCCCAGCACCAGGGCTGTCCAGGTCGGCCGTCCCCAGGCGTTGCCGCGACCGAGGCAGAGCGCGGCCAGGCCCAGCAGGGGCAGGCCGAGGGCACTGCTGAGCTGGCTGAGCGCGCGGTGTATCTCGACCCAGCCCGGCTCCAGCCCGTAGCGCACGACGCCGCACAGCGCCGCCGTGGCGGTCAGGCCGAAACCCAGCAGCAGGGCGCGCAGCAGCGGCTGGCCGGCGAAGTGCGGGCGCAGCCACAGCAGGCTGGCCAGGCAGGCCAGGGCCAGCAGGCCGTCGCTGAGCGCCGTGCTGTACTGCATCACTTGAGCTTGGCGAAGGCGCGTTCGGCGGCGGCGAAGGTGATTTCCAGCTCCTTGGCGCCATGGGCGATGGAGGTGAAGCCGGCCTCGAAAGCGCTCGGGGCCAGGTACACGCCGCCTTCCAGCATCAGGTGGAAGAACTGCTTGAAGCGCTCGGCATCGCTGGCCATCACGTCGTCGAAGGTGACGATGTCGTCGGCACCGCTGAAGTACAGGCCGAACATGGCGCCGGCCTGGGTGGTGACGAACGGGATGCCGGCGGCATCGGCGCGTTCCTGCAGGCCAGCCAGCATGCGGCTGGTGTAGTCGCTCAGTTCGGCGTGGAAGCCTGGGCGGCTGATCAGCTTGAGGGTGGTCAGGCCGGCGGCCATGGCCAGCGGGTTACCGGACAGGGTGCCGGCCTGGTAGACCGGGCCCAGCGGGGCGATGCAGCCCATGATCGCGCGCTTGCCGCCGAAGCAGCCGACCGGCATGCCGCCGCCGACGATCTTGCCGAAGGTCGACAGATCCGGAGTCACGCCGTAGTGCGCCTGGGCGCCGCCGAGGGCGACGCGGAAGCCGGTCATTACCTCGTCGAAGATCAGCACTACGCCATGTTTGTCGCACTGCTCGCGCAGGCCCTGAAGGAAGCCCGGCGCCGGCGGCACGCAGTTCATGTTGCCGGCCACCGGCTCGACGATGATGCAGGCGACGCTCGAGCCAACTTCGGCCAGGGTCTTCTCGACGGCGGCCAGGTCGTTGAACGGCAGGGTCAGGGTGTGTTTGGCGAAGTCTGCCGGCACCCCGGCCGAGCTCGGTACTCCCTGGGTCAGCAGGCCGGAGCCGGCTTTCACCAGCAGGCTGTCGGAATGCCCGTGGTAGCAGCCCTCGAACTTGATGATCGCGTCGCGGCCGGTGTAGCCGCGGGCCAGGCGGATGGCGCTCATGGTCGCCTCGGTGCCGGAACTGACCATGCGCACCATCTCCATGGACGGCACGATGCTGCACACCAGGTCGGCCATCTCGGTTTCCATGGCGGTCGGCGCGCCGTAGGACAGGCCGTGCTGCAGCTGGTTGCGCACCGCTTCGAGTACGTCCGGGTGGCCGTGGCCGAGGATCATCGGGCCCCAGGAGCCGACGTAGTCGACGTAGCGCTTGTCGTCTTCATCGGTGACGTAGGCGCCTTCGGCGTGCTTGAAGAACAGTGGGGTGCCGCCGACGCTCTTGAATGCGCGCACCGGCGAGTTGACGCCGCCGGGGATGTGTTTCTGCGCGTTGGCGAACAGGATTTCGGAACGGGACATGGCAGCTCTCTCTCGAATCAGGATGACGGGAACAGCACGCTGAAGGCGCGTGCGCGCCTCTCCACCTCTGCGGTGGAGGGGGCGGAAAACAGGGCGTGGACGACGGCCAGCAGGTCGGCGCCGGCGAGGATCAAGGGGCCGGCGTTGTCCAGGGTGATGCCGCCGATGGCCACCAGCGGCAGGTTGAAGTGCGCGCGGGCCTGGGCCAGCAGGTCGGCCGTGGCTGCCGGGGCGCCAGGTTTGGTCTGCGAGTTGAAGAAGCGGCCGAAGGCCAGGTAGCTGGCGCCTTCGCGATTGGCCACGGCGGCCAGCTCCAGCTGGGCATGGCAGGTGGCGCCGATGATCGCCTGGCGGCCGAGCAGGGCGCGGGCGGCGGCCAGCGAGCCGTCGCCCTGGCCCAGGTGCAGGCCGACGCCGAGGCGCGCGGCCAGTTCGGCATCGTCGTTGATGATCAGCTCGGCACCGTACTGGTTGCACAGCTCGCGCAGGGCCTCGGCCTCACGCAGGCGGCGGGCGCTGTCGTCCGACTTGTCGCGGTACTGCAGCAGGCGCACGCCGCCTTTCAGTGCCGCCTCCACGTAGGGCAGCAGGCGACCGCCGTCGAGCAGCTGGCTATCGGTGATGGCATAGAGGCCACGCAACTTCTTCACAGGCGACTCTTCATTGCGCGAAGTCCAGCGGCAGGCGGCGCGGCACGAACTGGCCGCGGCCCGGCTGCTCGGCGTCGCGCAGGGTGCGCCAGGTGTAATCCAGGGCCGAGCGCACGGCGCTGGCCAGGTTCTCGCCGAGGGCCAGGCGGCCGGCCAGGGTGCTGGCCAGGGTGCAGCCGGAACCGTGGTAGCTGCCGGGCAGGCGCTGGCAGGTGAAGGTGTGGCGGCTGCCATCGCGCGAGTACAGACGATTGTGTACTTCCGACTCGTCGCCGTGGCCGCCGGTGATCAGCAGGTGCTGGATCTTCGGCAGCAGCTTCTCGGCGCATTCGTCGGCTGTGCCGTTCGGCAGTTCGGCGAGGATGCGTGCTTCCGGCAGGTTCGGCGTGGCGATGGCGGCCACCGGCAGCAGGCGCTCGCGCATGGCGTAGCCGACATCGTCCTTGCCCAGCGAGCCGCCGCCGCCGGCGCGCAGCACCGGGTCGCAGACCAGCGGCACACCCGGCAGCAACTGCATGATCTCGACCACGGTGTCGACCATCTCGACCGAGCCGAGCATGCCCAGCTTGACCGCTGCTACCGGCAGGTCGGCAATGATGGCGTGGGCCTGGGCCAGCACCCATTCGCGGTCGAGCACGCGGAAGTCGCTGACATTGACCGTGTCCTGCACGGTCAGGGCGGTGACCGCCGGGGCGGCATGGCAACCCTGGGCGAGCAGGGCTTCGATGTCCGCCTGCAGGCCGGCACCACCAGATGGATCGTGGCCGGACAGGCAGAGGACGACGGGGCGGGAGTTGTGTCTGTTCATGGCCGGCGAGCTTACCACTTGGCGGCGGAGCGCCCAAACCGCGGGCATGAAAGTTGTCCCGGTGGGTGGCTTTTTCCATCCGGGCGCTGTGCTAGAGTGCCGCCATTAGAATAGATGGACGCTGCGCCACACCCTGCGCGAGAGGAGGGCTCTCCGGTGCTGGTCGCCAGAGTCATTGCGGGGCGGCATGCGCTACGGTCTCATCCTGATTTTCTGGCTGTTCAGTTCGCTGGCGGTCGCCGTCGAATTCGACGAACACACGCGCTACATCACTCTCGGCCCGCTGATGCAGGTGTTCGAGGATGTGCGCGGCGATGCGACCATCGAAGAGGTCAGCTCGGCCGCGCTCGACGCCAGCTTCCGTACCAACGGCAAACCGGTGCTCAACGCCGGCTATTCGCGCTCGGTGTTCTGGCTGCGTGTCGACCTGCTGTACCGCCCGCTCGGCCCCGGCGCCTCGCCGCCCTGGCTGCTGGAGCTGGCCTACCCGCCGCTGGATCACCTCGACCTCTACCTGCCCGATGGCGCCGGCGGCTACCGCCTGGCCCAGCGCACCGGCGACACCCTGCCGTTCGCCAGCCGGCAGATCAAACAGAACAACTACCTGTTCGCCCTCGACCTGCCGCCGAACCAGCTGCAGCGCGTCTACCTGCGGGTGCAGAGCCAGGGGTCGATGCAGATGCCGCTCGGCCTGTGGTCGGGCCAGGCGTTCATCGAGGAGCAGCCGGCGCGCATCTACGTGCTGGGCATCATCTACGGCGTGCTGCTGGTGATGCTGGTGTACAACCTGTTCATCTTCTTGAGCGTCAGAGATACCAGCTACCTCTACTACATCCTCTACATCGCCTCGTTCGGCCTGTACCAGGTCTCGGTCAACGGCGCCGGGGTGCAGTACTTCTGGCCTGACAGTCCCTGGTGGGCGAACGTCTCCACACCCTTCCTGATCGGTTCGGCGGCGCTGTTCGGCTGCCAGTTCGCCCGCAGCTTCCTGCACACCGCCGAGCACAGCCCGTGGATCGACCGCTCCCTGCGCCTGCTGATGGCCATCGGTGCGCTGGTCATGCTGCTGGCGCTCAGCGTCAGCTATGCGGTGTCGCTGCGGGTCGCCACCTACCTGGCCCTGCTGTTCACCGTGGTGATCTTTACTGCCGGGATTCGCGCCTGGCTGCGCGGCATGCGGGTGGCGCGCTACTTCATTTTCGCCTGGAGCGCCTTCCTGATCGGCGGAGTGATCAACACCCTGATGGTGCTGGGCCTGCTGCCCTATACCTTCTTCACCATGTACGCCAGCCAGTTCGGCTCGGCGCTGGAAGTGGGGCTGCTGTCCCTGGCCCTGGCCGACCGCATCAACGCCATGAAGGAAGAGCGCACGCGCATCCTGCAGCAGGCCAGCGGCGAACTGGAGCAGCTCAACCGCGAGCTGGCCGACAGCAACCGCCTGAAGGACGAGTTCCTCGCCACCGTGACCCACGAGCTGCGCACGCCGATGAACGGGGTGATCGGCTCCCTCGAGCTGATGCAGACGGTCAAGCTCGACGTCGAGCTGGAGCAGTACCAGAGAACCGCCGCCAGCTCGGCGCGTGACATGATGCGCATGGTCAATGACATACTCGCCCTCACCGAGTTGCAGGCCGGCAAGCTCTACCCGCGGCGCGAGCCGTTCAGCCTGCGCGGCCTGTTCGACGGCCTGCGTGCGCAGTACAGCACGCGTGCCCAGGACAAGGGGCTGGCCTTCACCCTGGAGCTGGAGGACGGCCTGCCCGACACCCTCGAAGGCGACGCCGCCAAGCTGGCCCAGGCGCTGGGCTACCTGCTCGACAACGCCATCAAGTTCACTCCCCAGGGCCACGTGCTGCTGCGGGTCGGCGCGGCCGGGCCGCTGTCCGGCGAGCTGCCGCTGCGCATCGAGGTGATCGACAGCGGCATCGGTTTCAGTGCGCCGGCCGATGGCAGTCTGTACCAGCGCTTCAAGCAGCTGGACGGCTCGATGACCCGTCAGTACGGCGGCCTCGGTATCGGCCTGGCGATCTGCCGGCAGCTGGTCGAGCTGCTCGGCGGCAGCCTGCAGCACCAGTCCAGCCCCGGCCAGGGCAGCGCCTTTGCCGTGACCCTGGCGCTCAACCTGCCGATCCAGCCGCGCGAGCCGCTGGCCAGCCAGCGCCGCGGCGGCGGGGTGCCGCGCCGGCATCCGGAGCAGTGCACGGTGCTGATCGTCGAGGACAACCCGATCAACCAACTGGTGACCCGCGGCATGCTGCTCAAGCTCGGCTACCGGGTGCGCACCGCCGATGACGGTGCCCAGGCCCTGGAGCGGTTGCGCGAGGAAGCGGTGGATGCGGTGCTGCTGGACTGCCAGATGCCGGTGATGGACGGCTTCGCCACCTGCCGCGCGCTGCGCGCCATGCCCGGCTGCGCCAGCCTGCCGGTGCTGGCGATCACCGCCCACAGCCACAGCGGCGACCGCGAACGCTGCCTGGCCGCGGGCATGAGCGACTACATGGCCAAGCCGGTGAAGTTCCTCGAGCTGCAGACCCTGCTGCACGACTGGGTGCTGTGCCAGGCGCCCAGCTGAGGCTTTCCTATCGTTAACAACGATTCGGCCGCAATTTGGCCGATTCGTCGTTTCTCTCAAGAAGTGAATCGTGATTCACTGAGCTGAATTCATGAACAGGGATTCAGCTCATGGCCTATCGCACCACCGCCGCGCGTCTCGATCGCGCCCAGGAACTGCGTGAACGCATCGTTGCCTGCGCCCATGCCCGAGTCGCCGAAGGCGGCTTCGCCAGCCTTACCATGCAGGCCCTGGCCGAGGACGCTGGCATCGCCACCGGCAGCCTATACCGCCACTTCAGTGGCAAGGGCGAGCTGGCAGCTGAAGTGTTCAGCAACGCCTGCCGCATCGAGGTCGAGGTGCTCGGCGAGGTGCTGCGCGGCCCCGGCACGGCGGCCGCGCGCCTGGCAGCCGGGCTGGAGCAGTTCGCCGCCCGCGCCTGGCACAGCCGGCGTCTGGCCTTTGCGCTGATTGCCGAGCCGGTCGAACCGGAAGTCGACGAGCAGCGCCTGCTGTTTCGCGAAGCCTATGCCGAGCTGTTCATCGAACTGCTCGCCGAGGGCGTGCGTAGTGGCGAGTTCCGCGTGACCCAGCTGCCCCTGGTGGCTGCCTGCCTGGTCGGTGCCATTGCCGAAGCCCTGGTCGGCCCGCTGTCGCCACCGGCGCGGGCGGCCCGCGATGCCGGCCTGCCGGCGGTGGATCTGGCCACCGTCAGCCAATCCCTCACTACTTTCTGTCTGCGCGCCGTCGGCGCCCCGGAGTCCTGAAATGTCCCTGCAGCAGTTCGCCGAAACCCACGACGTGTTCAATCAGGTGCCCTCGCTGGATGGCGCCAACCTGTACCGCGTCGACCTGCCGCTGCAGGAGTGGATCCGCCGCTACGACGGCGGTTGGGCCGAGGACAAGTTGAACACCTACGGCGCCCTGGCCGGCGGCCCGCTGATGCAGGCCGGCTTCCTGGCCAACGAGCACAAGCCGCAGTTCAAGACCCACGACCGCTACGGCAATCGCATCGACCTGGTGGAATTCCACCCGGCCTATCACGAGCTGATGCGCACGGCCGTCGAGCACGGTCTGCCGTCGTTGCCCTGGGTCGACCCGCGCGCCGGTGCGCATGTCGCCCGTGCTGGCCTCACCTACCTGCACAGCCAGGCCGAGGCCGCCAGCGGCTGCCCGCTGACCATGACCTTCGCCGCCGTGCCGGCCCTGCGCCTGCAGCCGGAGATCGCCGAGGTGTGGGTGCCGAAGATCCTCTCCACCGAGTACGACCCGCGTAATGTCGGCATCGAACAGAAGGCCGGCGTCACCATCGGCATGGCCATGACCGAGAAGCAGGGCGGCACCGACGTGCGCGCCAACACCACCCGCGCCTACCCGGTGGGTATCGGCGGCCCGGGCCAGGCCTACGAGCTGGTCGGCCACAAGTGGTTCTGCTCGGCGCCGATGTGCGACGCCTTCCTCACCCTGGCGCAGACCGACAAGGGCCTGTCCTGCTTCCTGCTGCCGCGCCACCGCCCGGACGGCACGCGCAACCAGTTCTACGTGCAGCGCCTGAAGAACAAGCTGGGCAACTGGGCCAACGCCTCCAGCGAGGTGGAATACCGCGGCGCCCTGGCCTGGATGATCGGCGAGGAAGGTCGCGGCGTGCCGACCATCATCGAGATGGTGGCGATGACCCGTTTCGACTGCATGGTCGGCTCCAGCAGCCTGATGCGCCAGGCCCTGACCCAGGCCGCGCACCACTGCGCGCACCGCAAGGTCGGCGGCAAGCTGCTGGCCGACCAGCCGCTGATGCAGAACGTACTGGCCGACCTGGCGCTGGAGAGCGAGGCCGCCCTGGCCCTGTCGATGCGCATGGGTCGCGCCCTCGACCACCTGCATGACGAGCAGGAGGACAAGTTCGCCCGCCTGGTCACCGCCATCGGCAAGTACTGGATCTGCAAGCGCGCGCCGGAGATGGTCTACGAGGCCAGCGAGTGCATGGGCGGTGCCGGCTATGTCGAGGAGACCATCCTCCCGCGGCTGTACCGCGAGGCACCGGTCAACTCGATCTGGGAAGGCTCGGGCAACGTGCAGTGCCTGGACGTGCTGCGCGCCCTGTCCAAGGAGGCCGGGGTGCTCGACGTGCTGTTCGCCGAGCTGGGCGACGGCCATGGCGACGCGCGCCTGAAGGCGCATATCCAGCGGCTCAAGGCCGACTTCAGCGATACCGCCGAGATCCAGTACCGCGCCCGTCAGCTCACCGAGGACGTGGCCGTCGGCCTGCAGGCCAAGCTGCTGCTGGAGGCCGGTAACAGCACGGTGAGCGATGCCTTTATCGCCAGCCGCCTGGAGGGGCGTGGCCGGGTCTATGGCACCCTGCCGCGCGGCGTCGATGTCGAGGCGCTGGTGGCGCGCAGCACCCCGCATCTGGTCTGAGCAGCGTCGGCGCCCCCTAAGGACGCTCGTTGTCGGCGCTCAGGCGTGGCGCTGTTGCCGCCAGTAGAGCAGGTAGACCAGCGCCAGCAGTGCGGCCATGCCGGCCGGGCCGAGCAGGGCGCGGTAGTGCCAGGCGCCGTAGCCGAGGGCGCCGAGCAGGCCGCCGCCGATAAAACCGGCGATCAGGATCAGGTACAGCAGGATGCGCCGGCGATCCGCCGGCTGTCCGCGCAGCTTGAGGCCGAGCATGATGCCGAGGTCGGTGAACAGCCCGGTGACGTGGGTGGTGCGCACCACCGCGCCGCTGTAGGTGCTGGTCATGGCGTTCTGCAGGCCGCAGGCGGCCGAGGCCAGGTAGTGGCCGAAGTCGCTGCCGCGCTCCAGCATCAGCATCGCCAGCAGCAAGGCCAGGCTCTCGGCCAGCAGCGCCACGCTGTAACGGCGGCCGAGCTTGAGCGACTGGTTGCCGATCACGCAGCCGCTGATGGCTGCCCCCAGCACGAAACTCAGCAGGATCAGCAGCAGGTGCAGGGCCGCCGCCGCGTCGCCCCGGGCCAGCTCGACGCCGAGCAGGCTGGAGCTGCCGGACAGGTGCGACACGCCCTGGTGGTTGAAGCCGAGCAGGGCGATGGCGTTGACGCCGCCGGCGATCAGCGCCAGGCAGAAGCCGCCGACCTCCACCCAGCGCGGTAGTTTGTGGATCATGGGCAGGCACCCTGCGTGACGTGGGCGTGCCCCCGCACGCCGCTTGCGCTGTTATGCCCGATTCGCTGGCGGGCGGCCAGTCGCGGGTTGCCGGGGGACTGTTGCGTAGGGTCCGCGGTGCGCTCCGAGAGGCCCGCAGGGTGCGCCTGGCGCACCCTGCGGGAGGAGCGGGCCGGTGCTCAGCGGCGCTGCCAGGTCATCTGCCCGGTATTGCTTTCGGTGACCAGGAACGGCTCGCTGAAGTGGTAGCGGGCCGCCGGCTGGTACTCGCGGCTGCCCTGCAGCTGCACCAGCAGCAGGCCGTCGGCACTGCGCCAGCGCCCGCTGTACTGCAGCTCGCCGGGGCGGTCGTAACTCCATTCGCTGCCGCCGGCCACCGTGCGCCGCCACTGGTCGATGCTGCCGTCGGCGCGGATGCGCAGGGTGGTCACGCTGCTCAGTGAGGCGAATTCCTCGCCGCTGCTGGTGGTCATCTGCTCGTAGATCCAGGTGCCCACCAGCGCCGGATCCTGATCCGGGTTGACCGGCACCGTGGCCAGCTCGGTGGCCGCTACCGCAGTGGGGCCGGCGCTCGGGGGCGGCTCGTCAGCCACTGCCATGCGCTGGAACAGCGCCTCGCGCACCAGGGTCTGGCCATTGCCCGGATCGCGCGCGGCGATGCTGGCATTGAGCATGTCGCTGGCGTAGTTGGCGTTCATGTTGGCCAGCACCTGGCCGCTGCGTGGGTCGCTGATCTGCGCCTGCAGGGTCTGGCCGTCGAACTGGCCGCGCAGATTCAGGCGCAGGCGGTGGTTCTCGATGTACTCGCCGCTGACCTCGGCGTCCTGGCTGTGCAGGATCAGCTCGGCCGGCTGGCCGTCGAGGGTGGCCTGGTAATGGCCGTCCAGCTCGCTGGCCAGGGCGGGCTGGAGGAGGGTGAGCAGGCACAGGATGGACAGGACGCGCACGGGCGAACTCCTAAGCGGGCATAGGCCAAGCCTAGATCGCCGCGGCGCGTCCTGCCGCTCAGGCGATGCGGGCGACCGTGCTGCGCTGGCCAGTGCCGATGGCGGTGACCACGAACAGCGCCGCCGCCAGGCCCAGGGCCAGCGGCAGACCCTGCGGGCTGCTGGCCATCAGGCTGCCACTGAGTAGCGGGCCGAGCAGGCTGCCGACGCCCCACAGTAGACCGACGCTGGCGTTGGCGGTGACCAGGTCGGCGCCGCGAAAGCGCTCGCCGATCAGCACCAGAGCCAGGGTGTAGACCCCGCCGGCCACCGCGCCGAGCAACGCCAGGGCCGGCCACAGCAGGGCCGGCGTCTCGATCAGCCAGGGCAGCGCGCAGCCGATCAGCAGTGCCAGCACGCCACACAGCAGGTGCAGGTGGCTGCGCACCCAGCGATCCGACAGCCAGCCCAGCGGCACCTGGCAGAGCATGTCGCCGAGCAGGATCACCGTGACCATCAGCGCGGCAATGCCGATGGCATAGCCGTGGCCGGCCGCGTACACCGGAAACAGCGACAGCACCACGCTATCGAAGAAGGCGAAGAACAGCACGCCGGTGCACAGCGCCGGGGCGACGCGGAAGAAGCCGGCCAGGGAGAAGCTGCGCGGCTCGTCGTGGGCCGGCTCGGCCCAGCTGGCCGGCAGGCTGTGCCAGATCAGCGCCAGGGCCAGCAGGTTGGCCAGGGTGACCACGGCCACCAGCCAGGGACTCTGCGCACCGAGCAGGCTGATCAGCGCCGGGCCGAGCAGCTGGCAGCCGGTGAAGCAGGCGGCATACAGTGCCACCAGCTGGCCACGCTTGCGCTCCTCGCACAATTCGTTGACCCAGGATTCGCCGAGGATCACCGCCACGCCCATGCCGATGCCCAGCACCAGGCGCGCGCCGGCCAGCAGGTAGAGCGAGTCGGGTAACCACTCCAGGGCGCTGGTGCTGAAGGCGCACAGGGCAAAGCACAGCAGGTACAGGCGGCGCCCGCTCAGGCGTTTGCTCAGCGGGGCGACCAGGAACGCGGCGAGGATCATGCCGGCGGCCGGCATGGCCGAGAGCAGGCCGATCTGCAGCGGCGAGGCGCCACCTTCGAGCAGGCGCAGGGCCACCAGCGGCAGGGTTGCGCCCATGCTCAGGCCGATCACGGACACGGCGAAGATGAGGACGCCGAGCAACCAACGGTTCATGTGTTTCTCCTGCCCGTTACGGCCCGGGCCTGGCCAAAATGCGACGGATACCGACGCGGCAGGGCACGGCGGCACAGGGAATGACGGCAACGGGAGCGGCAGCGCGGGGCGCGCGGCCGAGTGCCTCAGCGCAGGCTGGCGGGCGGGGAGAAGGTGAAGGCGAACAGCACGCTGCGCCGGCGCTTGAGCTTGGCGTCGCGCGGCCAGGTGCGCGCCAGCAGCCGCGGGTCGGGCTGGGCAGAGCAGGGCTGGTGGGCGAGCGAAAGCATCGGGGCGCTGTGGGTCGGGCTGCGAGGGGCGCGAAGTCTAGGCTGCCTGCCGGTGCGGGTCAATCCGTAACCGGCAGGTGGTATTCAGTCCGTCCGTGACTAGTTCACCGGGGTGCTGTCCATGATTTCCACTCGCCGCTGCTCATCGGCACGAAACATCTGCTGGCGCAGCTCGTCCAGTTGGCGCTGGCGATCCTCGCTGGCCAGGGCCGCGTGGCGCAGGTTGTCGGCCTGCACCCGGTAGTCGCGGTAGCGCAGCTGCAGATCCTGTTCCGCCTGGCGTTCGGCAAGCAGGCGCTCGACCACCTCCGGCTCGTACAGCTGGCCCAGCTGGCCGCGCAGCTGCTGAGCATCCTGCGGGCTGTCGAGCAGCTGGCGGGTCTGTTCGGCCAGTTGCTGCTGCTCGGCATAGCGCTGGCGGCTGGCCTGGATCGCCGGCGGCAGCTGGCGCTCCAGTTCGGCCAGGGCCTGCTCGCGGCTGGCCGGGTCGCTGTTGCCGGCCAGCAGCTCCATGCGCGCCAGGCTGTAGTTGCCGTAGGCCTCCTCGTCGGCGAAGAAGGCCTGCGCCACCTCTGCGCCGAGGTAGTGGCGACGCATCTGCTGCAGCTGTTCGCCGACCTGGCGCAGCAGTGCCAGCTGGGCCGCCGGGTCGTGCTGCTGCTCGGCGCTGAGCGGGGCGTCCAGCAGCGCCAGCACGGCCTGCTTGTACTGCAGGTAGTGGTCGAGCAACTGGCCGAGCTGCTGGCGGGCCTTGGGTGCGAGCCGTGGCTGGGCGTCGGCATAGAGGGCGGCGGTGGCCCGGGGCAGGCCGACCAGGTCGGCGCGGCTGAGGAAGTAGTCGAGGTAGTCGCGCAGGGCGAGGTCGATCAGCAGGTCGCCGTGTTCGTCCTCGCGTACGGCGCCATCGGTGTGGGTATCGCCGGGAGCGGCAGCCCTGGCGGCGGGGGCTGTCTGGAGCGGCGTGGTCGTGACGGCGGGCGCTGCCGCCGCGCTGCTCGCCAGGCGTGGCAGCGGGCTGGGCTGCGGCAGTTCGGGGGCCAGCAGCAGGGGCATGGCCAGGGGCACAAGGGCGCCGAGCAGCAGGGCGGCAGCCAGTACGGCAAGCAGTCTGGGATTGAGCATGCGTGCTTCCTGAAAGTGCGCCGCCGGGCGGCGGCGCGTGGGGGTCAGATGCCTTTGCCCTGCAGGCGGTTGGCGTGCTGGCGGTACAGCGACACGGGGTCGGTCAGGCCGCGCAGGCCGAACATCTGGTTGACCTCGTCCATGTGGTTCATGTTGTAGCTGTCACCGATCACCAGGCCCAGGTAGCTGCTGCAGACGCCGACCAGGCCATCGTTCTTCTCGCTGCCGTAGAGGGCGCTGAGGGTCAGCAGGGACGCGTCGATCACGTCCAGGGCGTTGGTGTAGGGCGCGTTGCCCGTCCACGAGTAGTAGCGGATCGGATAGCCGTTGACGCTCTGTAGCTCGCTGGACTTGGCGCAGCTGCTGGCAGTGTTCACCCCCCAGGGATACTTCTTGGTCAGCGCCGCGCTGCCGCTGGTGCTCAGGCTGTAGAGCGCGGCCTCGGCGTCCTGCTGGTGGTAGTTGCCGGAGAGGATGCCGACCAGGTAGCCGGTGGCTTCGGCGTAGGCGGTGGTCCAGATGCTGGTGCCCTGGGCATCGGCGGCCTTGGCGCCCTTGTTGACACCGCCGACCGAGGTCACCGAGGCCACCAGATCCGGGCGCAGGCCGGCAGCCACGCGGGCGGTCGGAGCGCCCTGGCTGTGGCCGATCAGGTTGACCTTGCCGCCGCCCGCCGCGGCCCAGGGGATCATCTGCTTGACCAGCTCTGCGCCGCGCTGCTCGCTGCTGTTGAAGGCAGCCACGCTGGCGACATACACCTTGGCGCCGCTGCGCTCGAGGTTGAAGGGCACGGTGTAGAAGTAGTCGTACAGTCCGGCGATGCTGTCATAGCCCGTCAGGCCATGGACCAGCACGATGGGGTACTTGGTCTGGGTGTAGCCGGCCGCCTGGAGCGGCTGGGCGAGGCTCAGGCAGGCCAGGCTGGCCACGCCCGCCAGGGCGAGCTTGTTGAGGTTGGGCATGTGTTGGGTCTCCGCATATTGTTCTTGTTGAGGCCGGGAGACTGCATCCGGCTGCGCAATCTAGGAGCAACAGGGGCCGCGCTCCAATCGTGCCAAAGAGGGTTTTCGCCGGGGTGCGGGGCTACTCCCGGCAGGGAGGGGGAGTGGCGAAAAGGAGTGAGCGGGGCTGTCCCTCCTGCACTTGCCCGGCTGGCGGCGCGGCGGCGGATAGGCGCAAGATAGGGCCATCCCAGCCGCCAGGAAGCTGCCCCGTGTCTGCCATCGCCTCCAGTGAATTTGTTGTCGCCGCCACCGCCGAGGAAGCCGTCGAGCACCTTGCCGCCCTGCACCGCCAGGCCACCGGGGCGCTGAGCCAGGCGCTGCGCAATTACCTCAAGGAGCGCGTGCAGCCCGGCGAGGCCGAGCGCGCGCTGTTCCGTTACCCCGAGCTGCGCCTGACCTACCTGTGCCAGGGCGAGGTGCCGAGCAGCGTGCGTGCCTATGCCAAGGTGCAGGTGCCGGGCACCTACCGGGTCACCGTGACCCAGCCGGATGCCTTCCGTGGCTACCTGCTCGACCAGCTGCGCCCGCTGATGGAAGACTTCACCGTGACCGTGGAAGTCGGCTTCAGCCAGCAGAACATTCCCTATCCCTACGTGGTCGAGCAGGGTGACGAGCTGGCCGG
Source organism: Pseudomonas alcaligenes (assembly GCF_014490745.1). Lineage (NCBI taxonomy): Bacteria > Pseudomonadati > Pseudomonadota > Gammaproteobacteria > Pseudomonadales > Pseudomonadaceae > Aquipseudomonas > Aquipseudomonas alcaligenes. The sequence goes on from NZ_LZEU01000001.1 coordinate 750,179, forward strand.
TTCCGGGGTGACCGCCGCCGAGCTGGCGCGGGTATTCCCCAGCACCGACCTGTCCGCCGCCACCGACTCGGTGGCCGACGGCCTGTATGGCTGGGGCGACAGCAGCGACCTGCCGCTGGCGCTGTTCGACGCGGCGCGCACCGACTTCTCGCTCAAGCGCATCCAGCACTACACCGGCAGCGACTGGCGCCATGTGCAGCCGTGGATCCTGCTGACCAACTACCACCGCTACGTCGACCAGTTCATCCGCCATGGCCTGGAGCAGCTGCGCGACAACCCGCGCTTCGTGCGCATGGTGTTGCCGGGCAACGTGATCATCGAACGCGGCACCTCGGAAGAAGACGCCCAGGCGGTGGCCGACGCGGTGGTCTGGCATCGCTACCAGATGCCGGCCTACCACCTGATCGCCAACGACGGTCACGGCATCACCCTGGTCAACATCGGCGTCGGCCCGTCCAACGCCAAGAACATCACCGACCACCTGGCCGTGCTGCGCCCGCACTGCTGGCTGATGATCGGTCACTGCGGTGGCCTGCGCCAATCGCAGACTATCGGTGATTACGTGCTGGCCCACGCCTATATGCGCCGCGATGGCATCCTCGACCGGGTACTGCCGCCGCATATTCCGATCCCGGCCCTGGCCGAAGTGCAGCAGGCCTTGCAGGAGGCGGCTGCGACCGTCACTGGGGAGAAGGGCGAGACCCTGAAGAAGCGCCTGCGTACCGGCACCGTGCTGACCTACGACGACCGCAACTGGGAGCTGCACTGGGCCCACGAGCGGCCGCTGATCAACCTGGCCCGAGCGGTGGCGGTGGACATGGAAAGCGGCACCATCGCCGCTCAGGGTTACCGCCTGCGGGTGCCCTACGGCACCCTGCTGTGCGTGTCGGACAAGCCGCTGCACAGCGAGATCAAGCTGCCCGGCTCGGCCACCGGCTTCTACCAGCGCGCGGTCAGTCAGCACCTGTCGATCGGCATTGCCGCCCTCGACCTGCTGCGCTGCCAGCTCGACTCGCTGCACTCGCGCAAGCTGCGCAGCTTCGACGAGCCGCCGTTCCGCTGAGAGCCTGTTCAAAGGCTGCTGCGCGTCGGCCATGCTGCGTTGAAATCGGCCTCAGAATGCTCATTTACTACTCGTAAACTGCGCTTCTTCGCCCAATTTCGCCTTGCCTGGCTCTAGCTCGCGAGCCTTTGAAAAGGCTCTTAGGGCGCGGCCGTCAAAGGCCCAGGTGCAGGATCGGGAAGGGGCGGCCGCCGCCATCCACTGCTGAGCGACGCAGCACCCTGAAGCCCTGGCTCAGGTAGAAGCCCAGGGCCTTGGGGTTCTGCTCGTTGACGTCGACCAGGGTCGCGCCCAGGCGCTCGATGGCATCGCCCAGCAGCGCGCTGCCGATGCCGCTGCCGTGGGCTTGAGGCTCGACGAAAAGCATTTCCACCTTGCCCTCGGCATAGCCGAGAAAGCCGGCGACCGGCGTCCCGGCGACCCGGCCATCCGCGGCGCGCACGCAGCTCAGCTGCAGCTGGGGGAAGTACTGCTCGACCAGCAGCGGCTTGAGCACCTGGATGTCGTGTTCTTCGAGAAAGTCATGGCTGGCGCGCACCGCTGCCTCCCAGACCTCGAGCAGGCGCGGCAGGTCGCTGCTGCTGGGTGTTTCGATCAGGTGCGGCATAAGGGGGATCACCTGGGGCAGAAAAACAGGGGCGGATCATGCCGGCGATCCGCCCCGTCTGTCACTTGCTGGCGTCCAGCACCACCCGGTAGCGTGCCTTGCCGGCACGCAGGTGGTCGATGGCCTGGTTGACCTGGCTCATCGGGAAGATCTCCACCTGCGGCAGGATCTGATGGCGGGCGCAGAACTCCAGCATGGTCGCCATATGTGCCGGTGAACCCACCGGCGAGCCGGACAGGCTCTTCTGCTGCGGGATCAGGCTGAACACGTGCACCGGAATGGCATTCGGCGCGATGCCGACGAAGTGCAGGCGGCCCTTGCCGCGCAGGGTGGCGAGCAGGGCGTTCCAGTCCAGGTCGGCGCTGGCGGTGATCAGCAGAAAATCCAGGGTGCCGGCAATCGCCTTCAGCGCGGCGCTGTCGGTGGACGCCACCACCTTGTGCGCGCCGAGGCGCTGGGCTTCTTCCTGCTTGCTCAGCGAGGAGGTGAAGGCGGTGACTTCGCAACCCCAGGCATTGAGGAAGCGCAGGGCCAGGTGGCCGAGACCGCCGATACCGACCACGCCGACCCGGTCGGTGGGTTTGATGTCGTGCTCCAGCAGCGGCGCGAACACCGTGGAACCGCCGCAGAACAGCGGGCCGGCGGCGCTCGGCTCGAGGTTGTCCGGCAGGGCGATAGCCCAGGCCCAGTGAGAGCGCAGGCGATTGGCGAAGCCGCCGTTGCTGCCGACTATGGTCGGTTTCACTGTGCGGCACAGCTGGTGGGTGCCTTCCATGCAGGAGTGGCAGTGCATGCAGCTGCCCTTGTACCAGCCAATGCCGACCCGCTGGCCGAGCTTGAGGCCGCGCACCTGGTCGCCGACGCGAACCACCTTGCCGACCACCTCGTGGCCGGGAATGAAGGGGAAGCGTGCATTGCCCCACTCGTTGTCGATCATCGACTGGTCGGAGTGGCAGATGCCGCAGAACTCCACCGCCACTTCGACTTCCTCGGCGCCCAGCGGGCCGGGGTTGTAGTCGTAGGGTTCGAGGGCGGCGCCGGCGGCCTTGGCGGCCCAGCCGGTGAAGGTGTCGAGGACGGACTCGCTGCTCATCTGTGGCTCCTGGTTCGGGCGGAAAAACGATCTCGCCAGCATAGCCGCCCTGGCGCTCTAGCGGGGCATGATCAATGGCGCTGATAAGGCATCGGTCGGCTCGGTTACACTGCGCTTCCCCTTGCCTGATCGAACCTGCCATGTCGCGTCCGCCTCGCCCCTCCGCTCCCCGCCGCCCCGCCGGCAAACCGGCTCCACGCCGGGAGGCCAAGGCACCGCCGAGCGAACCGCGGCTGATCGTGCTGAACAAGCCGTTCGACGTGCTCACCCAGTTCCAGGACGAGCAGGGCCGCGCCACTCTCAAGGACTTCGTCAGCGTGCCTGGCGTCTACCCGGCCGGGCGCCTGGATCGCGACAGCGAAGGCCTGTTGCTGCTGACCAACGATGGCCGCCTGCAGGCGCGCATTGCCGACCCCAAGCACAAGCTGGCCAAGACCTACTGGGTGCAGGTGGAAGGCGAGCCGAGCGAGGAACAGCTGCGTCAGCTGCGCGAAGGCGTACAGCTCAACGACGGGCCGACCCTGCCGGCCGAGGCGCGCCGCCTGGATGAGCCGCAGCTGTGGGAACGCAACCCGCCGGTGCGTTTTCGCAAGAGCGTGCCGACCGCCTGGCTGGAACTGGTGATTCGCGAAGGGCGCAACCGTCAGGTACGGCGGATGACTGCTGCCGTGGGCCTGCCGACCCTGCGTCTGGTGCGGGTGCGGATCGGCCCGTGGAGCCTGGATGGCCTGCAGCCGGGCGAGTGGAAGGATCTGCTGCCGCAGCTGTAGCGGCAAGCGTAGGGCGGGTACAACCCGCGAGTGCGATCTACGCGGGTTACACCCACCCTACGGTGAGGCCTCAGCCGTGAATGCCGCGGGTCACTTCAATGATGTAGGTGATCAGCGGCTTGGCCAGGAAGGCGAACAGGCACAGGCCCAGGCCGAGGAACAGAATGGCGGTGCCGAGGCGGCCGGCTTTGGACTTCTTGGCCAGATCCCAGATGATGAAGAACATGAAGATCATCAGGCCGCCGACCAGCACGTACATCATCAGGTTTTCGAACTGTTCGGTTTCCATCGGGGACCTCGGGCGGCACTAGCGGACAACGGGGCGGCGATTATACGCGTCCCGTCCGCTTAAGCAGCAGGCATCGGTCGGCCCTGCGGCGATCAGCCGCGCAGGTGCTCCAGCGGCAGCTCGGTGCTGGCGATCACCGAGTCGAGCACGAAGCTGGAACGCACGCTGGTCACCCCTTCGATGCGGGTCAGCTGGCCGAGGAGGAATTTCTGGTAGTGATCCATGTCCGGCACCACCACCTTGAGCTGGTAGTCGGCGTCCATCCCGGTCACCAGGCTGCACTCCAGCACTTCCGGGCACTGGCGGATCACCGACTGGAAGTGTTCGAAGCGCTCCGGGGTGTGGCGATCCATGCCGATCAGGACGAAGGCGGTCAGGCTCAGGCCGAGCTTCTTGCGATCCAGCAGGGCCACCTGGCGGGCAATATAGCCGTCGTCTTCCAGCTGCTTGACCCGCCGCGAGCAGGGCGACGGCGACAGGCCGATGCGCTCGGCCAGCTCCTGGTTGGAGATGCGCGCATCGCGCTGCAGTTCGGCCAGAATGCGCAGGTCGTAGCGATCAAGCTTGTTCATTGGTTGCTCTTTTTCTTGATGGATTGCGCTGATGAATTTATCAGGGGTGAAAAATTGCGCAAGTTGCTATCTGTTGAGCAATATTCGCAATCCTGTGCCGGCGCTGGCTGGTTAAGCTTTCCCTCAGTTTCATGGCCCGGACGTATGTCCACCCGCAGCGCCCAATCAGGTGCCGCGGCGCCGGCGACCCTACCGGGTCGTGCAGGCTCCCGGGTCCGCACCGCCCAATCAGGCGGGCGAGGAAAGCGGCGACACGATCGTCAGTGCCGGACAAGAAAAAGGGGAGGCCAGGTGCCTCCCCTTTTTCTTGCCTGCAATTTAGCGAGTAGGGCGTGCCCTGTAAGGGCCAATCGGTCGCGGCCGGTGCGGGCGTTTGGCGACTCAGGCCAGCGCCGTCAGCCTGAGCAGCCACCAGACCATAATCAGCAGCTGCACCAGGAAGCCGGCAAAGCGCAGCCAGACGAACAGCGCGCTGGTGCTGATCAGGTGCATCAGCGCCTGGAACAGGCGCGCGCCGAGCAGGACGCCGGCCAGCGGGTCGGTGAGCGCGGTCTGCCCGCTGGCGATGGCGTACAGCAGCACGGCCGCCTGCATCGGCAGGTTCTCCAGGCAGTTGGCGTGGGCGCGCACCAGGCGCTGGCCGAAGCCGCTGGGGGTGTTGCTGCCGTCGGGGGCGAAGCCGTTGACCTGCATGCGCCCGCCGAGCACCAGCAGGCCACGCTGGTTGACCATCAGCAGGACGAGCAGCAGCGGCAGGGCGACCAGGCCGAGCAGGGCGAGGGCGGAAGAAGTGAGTGGCATGCGCGAATCCTCGATCTTGTTGTTGTGGGAGGGGCGCCAGTCTACGGGGTTTTAGAGTAATTGCTCTAGATGGTCGCGGTGCGTTTCATCGCCTGTCCTGCGGCCTGCAGTGTTCCCGCATGGTTCGGCCATCAATGGCCGGCGCTTTCCACCGGGTCGGGATGCACCAGTACTTCGGCGCGCGGGAACTCGGCATGGATGGCCCGCTCGACCTGTTCGCATAGGTGGTGAGCTTCCGACAGCGGCAACTTGCCCGACAGCTCCAGGTGCAACTGGACGAACCAGTGACTGCCGGAAACCCGCGTACGCAGGTCGTGGGTGCCGAGCACGCCAGGCACACTGGCTGCCAGCAGCTGGATGCGTTCACTGACCTCTGGCGCCAGCTCCTGATCCATCAGCACCGCCACTGCCTCGCGCACGATGCTCACCGCACTCCACAGGATGTAGGCGGCGATGCCCAGGCCGAACAGCGCATCCAGGCGCTGCCAGCCGAAACTGGCGAGCAGCAGGGCGAGCAGAATGCTGCTGTTGAGCAGCAGGTCGGAGCGGTAGTGCAGCGAGTCGGCGCGTACCGCGGAGGAGCCGGTCACCCGCACCACATGGCGCTGGAACAGCAGCAGCGCGGCAGTCAGCACCAGCGATGCAATCATTACCGCGATGCCCAGGCCGGGCGCGCCCAGAGGGTGCGGGTCTTGCAGGTGCTTGACCCCTTGCACGGCCACCAGCACCGCACTGGCGCCGACGAACAGGGCCTGGGCCAGCCCGGCCAGGGCCTCGGCCTTGCCATGGCCGTAGCGGTGATCCTCGTCTGCCGGGCGCAGGGCGTAGTGCACGGCGATCAGGTTGAGCAGCGAGGCGGCGCCATCCAGCAGCGAGTCGGTGAGACCGGCGAGCAGGCTCACCGAGCCGCTCAGCCACCAGGCGACGGCTTTGGCTATCGCCAGGGTCAAGGCCAGGGCCAGGGCGGCGCCGGTCGCCAGGCGCATCAGGCGTGCGTGGGAGGGATCAATGTTCATGGCAGTTCGGTCAGGGCGTAGATGTAGTCCAGCTTCGGCGCTGGCTGGCCGAGGGCGGTGAGCGCCGCGGTGATCTGCCCGCGGTGGTGGGTGCCGTGGTTGACCAGGTGGCTGACGATATCCAGCAGCGGGCGCTGGAACGGCTCGCCGGCCATGTTGCAGTAGGCGATGGGCGTCAGCAGCTCGACATCGGTCAGGCCGTCTAGCTGGTTGTGCCAGGCGGCGACGCCGACCTGCAGAAAGCTCTCCATGGCCGCACGCTCGCTCACTGCCTCGACATCCAGCTGGGTGAAAGGTGGCGCCTCGCCGCGCACCCGCGCCAGCCAGATACGGTCGACCACGGCCAGGTGGTTGAGGGTGCCGTGGATGCTGCCGAAGAACAGTCCGCACGGCGCCCGGTACTGGGCCTCGTCCAGGGTATTCAGGGCCGTGAGCAGGCGCGCATAGGCCCAGCCGTGGTAGGCCAGCAGGCGCTGCAGGTGGGTTTGCAGCGCGCCGTGCATCAGGCCGCCGGACGCAGGCCGAAGGCGGCCAGTTGCTGCAGGGTGCCGCGCTGCTGGATCAGCCGCGGGTCGTCGAGGGGCAGCTGGCGGCCGGTCTCGCGGGCGATGATGGCCTTCAGCTTGAGCGGGTCGACCTGGCCGTTGGCGCCGATGGCGTCCTGCAGTTTCTCCGGCGCTACCGAGTACTGGTCGTTCTCCAGGTAGATGGCGCCGGTGGCGAAGTCGATGCCGAAGGCGATCAGCCCGGGGATCACATAGAACAGGATGCCGATGGCATCCAGGCCGGCCACCAGCGGGTCGATCTGCCCTTCGATCTGGCCGCGGCGGTCGGGGAAGAACAGGGTGCCGCAGGCGGTCAGCTGGCTGACCAGGGACAGGGCGAGAACGCCGCCGATAACACGAGACTTCATGTGCATGGGCACCTCCGGAAAATGATGCGGCACTATACCAAGGCCGCTGTTGCAGTTGGATGGCTCGGCGCAAATCCGGCGCAGTTCTGAGACCGCGACAGCGCATGCCCGGTTCGTCGCCCCGGCGCTCTATAATCGCCGCCTCGTTTGCGGAGCCGCCATGAATCCCCTGCCCATAGATGCCGTTATTCCTGCCCTGCGTGCCGCCCTTGGCGAGCGCCATGAGGCCGTGCTGGAAGCGCCGCCCGGCGCCGGCAAGACCACCCGTGTGCCGCTGGCGCTGCTGGGCGAGCCGTGGCTGGCCGGGCAGAGCATCCTCATGCTCGAACCACGCCGCCTGGCCGCGCGTGCCGCCGCCGAGCGCCTGGCCAGCGAGCTGGGCGAGGCGGTCGGCGAGACGGTGGGCTACCGCATCCGTCTGGACAGCAAGGTCGGGCCGAAGACCCGCATCGAAGTGGTCACCGAGGGCATCCTCGCCCGCCGCCTGCAGGACGATCCGGCGCTGGAGGGCGTCGGCCTGGTGATCTTCGACGAATTCCACGAAAGAAGCCTGGATGCCGACCTGGCCCTGGCCCTGACCCTCAATGGCCGCGAGCTGCTGCGTGACGAGGCGCCGCTGAAGGTGTTGCTGATGTCCGCCACCCTGGAGGGCGAACGCCTCTCGGCCTTGCTCGGCGCTGCACCGGTGGTGCGCAGCGAGGGGCGCATGCACCCGGTGGCGATCCGCTGGGGCAGCCCGTTCCAGCCCGGCGAATGGATCGAGCCGCGGGTGCTGCAGACGGTGCTGCAGGCCCTGGCCGACGAGCCGGGTAGCCTGCTGGTGTTTCTTCCCGGTCAGGCCGAGATTCGCCGCCTGCACGAACAGCTGGCCGAGGCCCTGGGCGGGCGGGGCGACATCCTGCTCTGCCCGCTGCACGGTGAGCTCGACCTGGCGGCCCAGCGCGCGGCCATCGAGCCGGCGCCGGCGGGGCTGCGCAAGGTGGTGCTGGCCACCAACATCGCCGAGACCAGCCTGACCATCGACGGCGTGCGCGTGGTGGTGGATGCCGGCCTGGCGCGGGTGCCGCGTTTCGACCCGGCCAGCGGCATGACCCGTCTCGACACCCAGCGCATCTCCCGTGCCAGCGCCACCCAGCGCGCCGGCCGCGCCGGGCGCCTGCAGCCGGGGGTGTGCTACCGCCTGTGGTCGGAGGCCCAGCACGAACAGCTGGCCGCCTACGGCAGTGCGGAAATTCTCCAGGCCGATCTGGCCGGCCTGGCCCTGCAGCTGGCGCGCTGGGGCGTGGCGCCGGCCGAGCTGGCCTTTCTCGATGCGCCACCCGCGGCGGCCTTCGCCCAGGGCCGCGACCTGCTGCAGCGGCTCGGCGCGCTGGACGAGCGTGGCGGCCTCAGCGGCCATGGCCAGGCCATGGCCGAGCTGCCGGCGCATCCGCGCATTGCCCACCTGCTGCTGCGCGGCCAGGCCCTGGGCCTGGCCGCGCTGGCCTGCGACCTGGCGGCGCTGCTTGGTGAGCGCGATATCCTGCGTGGCGGCGGTGCCGACCTGCACAGCCGCATGAGCCTGCTGGCCGGCGAGACGCGCGCCTCGGGCAGCTCGCGGGGTGGCGTACAGCGAGCGCGCCAGCTGGCCCGGCAATTCCGTTCCTATCTGCGCGGCAAGCCCGATGCGGCGGTACTCGACCCCGAGCGCCCGCGCTGGCTTGGCTGCCTGCTGGCCTTCGCCTATCCCGACCGGGTGGCCCGCCAGCGCCGCGCCGGCGGTGGCGAGTACCGCCTGGCCAACGGCCGCGCCGCGCTGTTCGGCGAGCCGGATGCCCTGATGAAGCACGAGTGGCTGGTGGTGGCCGACCTCGGCAGCCGTCAGGGCCAGCGCGAGGAGCGCATCTACCTGGCCGCCGACCTCGACCCGGCGCTGTTCGACGGCGAGCTGGCCGAGCAGGTCAGCCAGCGCGACGAACTGGAGTGGGATGAGCGCGAAGGCGTGTTGCGCGCCGAGCGCCAGCGCCGGGTCGGCGAGCTGGTGCTCAGTCGCGAGGCGCTCAGTGGCCTGGACGAGGAGGCGCGTGCCCGTGCCCTGCTCGGCCTGGTGCGGCGCAAAGGCCTCGAGCTGCTGCCGTGGACACCCGAGCTGCGCCAGTGGCAGGCGCGGGTGGCGCTGCTGCGCGGCCTCGACCTGGCCGCCCAGGGCAGCAGCGAGTGGCCGGATCTGGGCGACGCGGCGCTGCTGGCCAGCCTGGAGAACTGGCTGCAGCCTTACCTGGGCAAGGTCAGCCGGCTCAGCCATTTCGCCAACCTGGACTTGTCGGCGCTGCTCGCCGGGCTGCTGCCCTGGCCGTTGCCACAGCGTCTCGACGAGCTGGCGCCGCGCAGCCTGACGGTACCGTCCGGTTCGCGCATCGCCATCGACTACAGCGAGGAGCCGCCGGTGCTGGCGGTGCGCCTGCAGGAGCTGTTCGGCCTGGCCACCACCCCGCGCATCGCCGGCGGCCGTCTGGGCCTCAAGCTGCACCTGCTGTCGCCGGCGCGCCGGCCGGTGCAGGTGACCCAGGATCTGGCCAGTTTCTGGGCCAACACCTATGCCGAGGTGAAGAGGGATCTCAAGGGCCGTTATCCCAAGCACTACTGGCCGGATGACCCGCTGATTGCCGAGCCCACGGCACGGGCCAAACCGCGCAAGTAACCTCCGGCGCGGCGCACCCTACGCCACAGCGCGCAGTGGGGACGAGGAGGAATTGCGGGGCTACTTCAGATCCAGGTCATGGCCGCTGGCGCGCAGCTCGTCGTAGGCGCTGTCCAGCTGCTCCAGCAGTTGCTGGCTGCCGGGGGCGTGGCGCGAGGCGATCAGGCGCAACGGCATGCGCTGCAGCACGGTGACCGGCAGCGGCGACAGGCCGAGGGTCTTGCGTGTCTGCTCGACCGGCGCCTGGTAGTCCAGCAGGTAGTCGCCGCGCTTGCGCAGGAGCATTTCCAGGGCCGAGGCATGGGTGCTGGTGCGGTGGGTGGTGATGCCCAGGGCCGGGTCGGCGAGCAGGTCGTTGACCGACTTCCAGTAGCTGTAGCCGCTGATCACGATCACCGACTTGTCGCGCAGGTCGAGGGGGATCGCCGGCGCCGGGGTGCCTGCGCGGCGGTACAGGGCCAGGCTGATCTCGCCCAGGCTGTTGCGCGCCTCGAAGGTGTGACCCTGCAGTTCACTCTTGCCGCCGGCACCGGGCCACAGCTGCACGCTGCCATCGCGCACGGCGGCATACAGGCGCGCGCCCGGCAGCGAGCGGTATTCGCCGCGGTAGCCGGCATGGCGCAGCAGGCGTTCGGTGAGGGCGAGGATCGAGCCTTGCGGCTTGCCGTCGGTGTCGGTCCAGGAATAGGGCGGGAATTCGTAATAGCCGACGTGAACCACGTTGGCGGGCGCCGGGGCTTGCGCATGGGCGGCGGCACTGCTCAGCAGCACCAGGAGGACGGCGAGAAGGAGTCTGGGCATGTCCACTTCGCGGCTGTGAGCCGTCTTGTTGTTATTGCGCTGGTTCAGGCCCAGAGCATGGCGAGCGCCTCCGCCTTTGTCCAGTGGCCTGCCGGGCTCAGTTGAGTGGCAGCAGCAGGCGCGCGCTGAGCGGCAGGTGGTTGGAGATTTCCGCGGTGTCGTGACGCCGTACCTGGGCATCGAGGCGGCTCAGGCGCGGGCTGTACAGCAGGTGGTCGAGGGTGCGGTCGGCGCTGGCCTGGCCGAATGGCGTGAAGCTGTACCACTGCTGGCGTTCGGGGCCGGCGGCATCGGCGCCGCTGGGAATGCTCGGCAGCTGGTGGGCGAGACTGGCCAGTTCGCTGTGCGCGGCATAGCCGGCGCGCTGGGTCGCGGGCAGCTGGGCGTACTGCCCGGGCGGCAGCAGGTTGAGGTCGCCGCCAAACACCCAGGGCGTGGCGCTCTGTTCCAGGTGGTCGAGCAGGCTGCGGGTCATCTGGGCCTGCAGGTAGAGGTTGTCGGCATGCCGCCCGGCCGGGGCGAAGTGGCTGTTCAGCGCCACCAGTTCGCCGCCGCCATGCAGCGGCAGGCGGCTGACCAGCAGGGCCGGCTTGGGTGCGAACGGGCGGGTCAGCGGGTTGCCGTCGCTCATTGGCAGTTGCTGGCGCTCGGCGCTGCTGATGTGGAAGCGGCTGAGGGTGGCCAGCTTCATGCCGACGCTGCCGAAGATGCGCGGATGCGGGACGAAGGCGGCGCGCCAGTAGAAGGCTTCGCTGCGGCACGGGTAGAGGTCGGAGAGGCGTTCCATCAGCAGCGCCAGCTGATCCTCGTAGTCACTGGCGCGGGCGCCGTCCTGCAGTTCCTGCAGGAAGAGGATGTCCGGCTGTTCCTCGCGCAGCACCCGCACGACCTGGTCGAGGGTGGCAGCGCGTACGGTGGCGCTGGCCTGGCGCGTCGGCGGTGCGGTGGCATCGAGCAGGTATTGCGGCACGCGGCCGCGGCCGCCGAGCGACTGCAGGTTCCAGGTCATCACCTTGAGGGCCTGGCCGGGACGCAGCTGGGGCGCGGCGATATGGCAGGCGACCGGTACCTCTTCGCGCGCGACCGGGTGCCAGGTCAGGCAATAGATCAGGGCCGCGAAAATGGCGGCGGCGCTGGCCAGGGTGAGCAGGCTGATACGCAGCGGACGAGGCAGGGTCATGGGCGAGCGGTGCGGGCAAGGAAGGCGCACAGCATACCCGAGAAGGCCGGCGCCGGCATGCCTGGCGGGCTGTCGCGATTGGCACCGGCGTGCATAATGCCTGTCAGATTCCTTACCGGTTGTCTGGAGGCGGTCATGGGTCGCGAAGTGTCCAGCCAGGACGTACGCCGCTTGCCGGCGCACGTGAGCGCGCCGGCATGGCGCGGGGCCTGGCTGGCCTTGTGGCTGGGTCTGCCGTGCGCTGGCTGGGCCGAGCAGGTGGCGCCACTGCGCGTCGAGGTCGACAACTACTGGCCGCCGTTCCGCATGAGCGATGACAGTGGGCGCCTGCAGGGGCTGGATATCGACCTGCTCGACGAGCTGAGCCGGCGTACCGGCCTGCAGTTCGAGATCCAGGTGGTGCCCTGGGCGCGGGCCCTGGCCGACATGCGCAGCGGCCATACGCAGATGATGACCGGGCTGGCGCGCACCAGCGAGCGCGAGGCCTTTATCGACTACCTGCAGCCGTCCTACTACGCCTGCTCGCCACGCTTCTACGGCCCGCCGCCACAGGCCGCGGCCATCACCGAATATGCCCAGCTGCGCGGGCCGCGCATCGGCTACGTGCTCGACTCGGCCTATTTCCAGCCCTTCGACGCCGACGCCAGCCTGACCAAGGTCGGGGTGAAGAACGAGCAGCAGCTGCTGCAGATGCAGTTGCGCGGACGGGTCGAGCTGCTGGTCGGCACCGACTGCCAGCTCGACTACCAGCTGCGCGATCCCGAGCTGGCCCGGAGTCTGGTCAAGCTGGCTTACCGGCCGCAGTCGACCACTCACCTGTACATCGGTTTTTCCCGCGAGAGCCCGCGCCCCAGGGAGCAGGCGCTGATTGGCACCGCCTTGCGCCAGATGCTGGAAGAAGGCTGGCTGGAGCAGACCGCGGCGCGCTACTGGGGTACAGCGGCCCAGTGAGCCAGGTTCTGTACGAAAAGTGTCTGCGCTCGGCCATGCTGCGTTAAAAACCGGTTCGGAATGCTCATTTACAGCTCGTAAACTGCGCTTCCTCACCGGTTTTTGCCTTGCCTGACCTTCGCTCAACGACTTTTCGTTCAGAACCTAGTTGGTGCGGCCGTCCGGGGTCGGCTGCGCGGCGCAGAGCATGTAGCAGCGGAACAGCACCACGCTGGCGAACAGCTGCAGGAAGCTGTTGACGCAGTCCAGCAGCAGGCTGTCGATCGGGTCGTGCTGCTCGCCGAGCAGGCGCAGGCTCCAGTCGTCCAGCAGCCATAGCGGCACCATCACCAGCAGCACGCAGGCCAGCAGCGACCAGAAGTGGCCGACCGTGAGCAGGAAGCTTTCGCGCATCGCCTGCAGCGGCGTCAGGCCGCGCAGCACCAGCAGGTATTCGGCGAAGGCCAGCTTGACCATCACCCACAGCGCCGGCAGCAGGTAGGCGCTGGCGGCCAGCATCAGCAGCAGGGTGGTGAAGCCGGACAGCACGGCGAAGGAGGGCCACAGCGGCAGGCTGGCGGCCAGCAGGTTGCGGATGCTCGGGCGCTTGCCCTGGCTGCGCGCGTCGAGGAAGAGGATCAGCGCGGCGCTGTACAGCGGGTAGAACAGCAGGCCGACCAGCAGCCCGTAGGCCGGCGCGTGGGCCGGTTCGACCAGGCTGGAGACCAGCGCCCGGGTCAGGCTTTCCAGGGCAATCAGCGGCAGGCACAGCGGCACGATGCTGGGCAGGTGGCGGCTGAAGAAGAACAGGGCATCGCGCAGAACGCTGAGTGGATTCATCGGCAGAAGTCGCGGCAGTACTACAGAACTTCACTGTAGCCGATGGCCGGGGGCGTCGAACATGGGGTGCTTTGGCGCATAATGGCGGCCGTTTCCTGTGTGGGCCCCAGCGTGAAGAAGATCGCCCTGTTCGTCGATGTGCAGAACCTCTATTACACCGTGCGCCAGGCCCATGGCTGCCACTTCCACTATGCCGCGCTGTGGGCCCAGGTCAGCGCCGCCGGCGAGATCGCCGAAGCCTACGCCTACGCCATCGACCGTGGCGACCCCAAGCAGCGGGCCTTCCAGCAGATCCTGCGCAACCTCGGCTTCGAGGTGAAGCTCAAGCCCTATATCCAGCGCAGCGACGGTTCGGCCAAGGGCGACTGGGACGTCGGCATCACCATCGACGTGCTGGATGCCGCGGCGCGGGTCGACGAGGTGGTGCTGGCTTCCGGCGACGGCGACTTCGACCTGCTGCTGGACAAGCTGCGCAGCGCCCATGGCGTGAGCAGTACCGTGTATGGCGTGGCCGGGCTGACCGCCAACTCGCTGATTCGTGCCGCCGACCGCTATGTGCCGGTTGAAGGCGCCCTGTTGCTGAAGAACTGAGGAGTCCCGATGCTGGAACGCATCGCCGTTATCGACTTTGAAACCACCGGCATGTCGCCAGCGCAGAATGCCCGGCCGACCGAGATCGGCGTGGCCATCATCGAGGGCGAGCGGATCGTCGAGCGCTACCAGAGCCTGATGAATGCCGGGGCGTGGATTCCGCCGTTCATCGAACAGCTCACCGGCATCAGCAATGCCATGGTGCGTAGCGCGCCGCCGGTGGCCCAGGTGATGGCCGAGGTGGCCGACTTCGTTGGCGACACACCGCTGCTGGCGCACAACGCTGCCTTCGACGCCAAGTTCTGGGACGCCGAGCTGGAGCTGCTGCGGCGTACGCGCCGGCAGGCGTTCGCCTGCTCACTGCTGCTGTCGCGGCGCCTGCTGCCGGAGGCACCCAGCCACAAGCTGGGCAATCTCAACCACTGGGCCGGCCTGCCCAGCACCGGTCAGGCCCACCGCGCCCTGGCCGATGCCGAGATGGCGGCCAACCTGACCCTGCACATGGCCGGCCAGCTGCGCCGGCGCCTGGGCTTGGGCGAGGTCAGCCACGCCTATCTGTGCAGTCTGCAGAAACTCTCCGCGGCCAAGGTGCGGGCCCTGTTCAAGGCCTGAGAAGGCAGAGTAGGGCGGGTGCAACCCGCGAGCGCTGTCTGACGCGGGTGTCACCCGCCCTACGGGCATTGCCAGGCGCTGCTCGATAGGACAGGTGCACGGCCGGCGGGCGCTGGGACGGCGCAGCAGGTAAACTGCACGCCTGTTCTTCTTTTTCGGTTCCCTGCGCCATGAGCTTCACCTCCCTCGGTCTGATCGACCCCCTGCTGCGTACCCTCGAAGCGCTCGACTACCGCACGCCGACGCCGGTGCAGAAAGAGGCGATTCCCGCCGTGCTCAAGGGCCGCGATGTGCTCGCCGCAGCGCAGACCGGCACCGGCAAGACCGCCGGCTTCGCCCTGCCGCTGCTGCAGAAACTGACCATGGAAGGCTCGCAGGTAGCGGCCAACTCGGTGCGCGCGCTGGTGCTGGTACCGACCCGCGAGCTGGCCGAGCAGGTGGCGCAGGCGGTGCAGCAGTACGCGCAGAACCTGCCGCTGCGCACCTACTCGGTGTACGGCGGGGTCAGCATCAACCCGCAGATGATGAAGCTGCGCAAGGGTATCGACCTGCTGGTGGCCACCCCCGGCCGCCTGCTCGACCTGTACCGGCAGAACGCGGTGCGCTTCGACCAGCTGCAGGCGCTGGTGCTGGACGAGGCCGACCGCATGCTCGACCTGGGCTTCGCCCGCGAGCTGGACGAACTGTTCAGCGCGTTGCCGCGCAAGCGCCAGACCCTGCTGTTCTCCGCCACCTTCTCCGACGCCATCCGCCTGATGGCCAAGGAGCTGCTGCGCGACCCGCTGTCGATCGAGGTCAGCCCGCGCAACGCGGCGGCCAAGAGCGTCAAGCAATGGCTGACCACGGTGGACAAGAAGCGCAAGAGCGAGCTGTTCCTGCACCTGTACCGCGAGAAGGGCTGGGATCAGGTGCTGGTGTTCGGCAAGACCCGCAAGGGCGTCGACGAGCTGGAGCAGCTGCTGCTGGCCGAAGGCATCGCCGCCGACTCGATCCATGGCGACAAGCCGCAGCCATCGCGCCTGCGCGCCCTGCAGCGCTTCAAGGCCGGTGAAGTGCGGGTGCTGGCTGCCACCGACGTGGCCGCGCGTGGCCTGGACATCAGCGAGCTGCCACGGGTGGTCAACCTCGACCTGCCGATCGTCGCCGAGGACTACGTGCACCGTATCGGGCGTACCGGTCGTGCCGGCGCCACGGGCGAGGCGGTGTCGCTGGTGTGCGCCGACGAAGTCGAGCTGCTGGCGGCCATCGAGACGCTGATCGGCCAGATCATCCGCCGCGAGGATGAGCCGGGCTTCGAACCGGATCACCGGGTGCCGCAGACCGCCCCCGGCGGCGCGGTGCTGAAGAAGCCGAAGAAGCCCAAGGTCAAAGTGATTCCCGGCGCCGGCAAGGGCAAGATCCACATGGGCAACTGGTTCGAGGAAGAGCCGGCCAAGCCCAAGGTCAAGGCCGTGCGCGCGCTGCCCAAGTTCGGCGAGAAGCCGCGCCCGAAAAAGGGCTGAGGCGCACTCCGGCGTCACCTTTCTGTGGCATTGGGTGACGTCTTGGCTGGCAGTCGAACCCAGGTCGGGGCAGGGCCGGGGGACGCCAGGCCCGTGGCAGAGGGCATGGCCGGGGTTTCAGCATATTGGCGCATTTCCTGCATTTTTGTGCGAAATGCTGAACGGCTACACTGAAGGTCGTGCAGCCCACCCTCAGGCAGCCAACCCATGCGCCACAAGGAACTGAAACACTGGACGAGCGGCGTCGCCCAGCTGCTGGCCCAACCCGCCGGGCGCGCGCGCCTGCTCGGCCTCAGCCAGTGGCTGCAGCAGATCTGCCACGTCGACCACTTCGTGCTCTTCGTCTACGAGGGCAACCACCGGCCGCTGGCGCTGTTCGATACCTTCCCGCCGGACAAGCGCCACGTCTATGTCGACGACTACCAGGTCGGCCCCTACCTGCTCGATCCCTTCTACCTGGCCTGCACCCGCAACCAGGCGCCCGGCCTGTGGCGCCTGCGCCAGTTCGCCCCGGATCACTTCTACCTGGGCGAGTACTACCTGACCTACTACCAGCAGACCGGTCTGACCGAGGAAGTGGCCTTCTTCATCGACCTGGCCGACGGCGCCAAGGCGGTGCTGTCGCTGATGCGCAGCGCCTGCAGCCCGGCCTACAGCCGCGACGAGATACAGCTGCTGGACTGCGCCCAGGCGGTGGTCGAACAGGTGGTCGGCCAGGCCTGGGAACTGGCTCGGGCTCAGGCGCCGCGCCCGGCCCATGACCTCGACTTCAAGATCCGCGAGGCCTTCGACCAGTTCGGCGCCCAGGTGCTGACGGCGCGCGAGCAGGAGGTGGTGCAGATGCTTCTGCGCGGCCATTCCAGCGCCTCGGTGGCGGAGCAGCTGGCGATCAGCCCGGGCACGGTGAAGATCCACCGCAAGAACATCTACGCCAAGCTCGGCATCGGCAGCCAGTCCGAGTTGCTGGGCCTGTTCGTGCGCGATCTGGGCGGCCAGCGGGATGAGCCGGAGCCGCTGCGCACGGCGGTCTAGCGCTTCCCGCACCCGCTAACGGGTGAAAATCGATCAATCACCTGCAGGCCCCGCCGCGCGGGGCCTGCAGCCGCTCATCCAGAACTTGTCCACAGCACGCTCCACAGTTTCTGTGGAGTTCCGGCCTATCCCCCGAGGGATATATACAGCCGAAAAGCCCCCTCGCTAGCCTGTTGCTACATGCCAAGCACAGCGGGAAAAAGGGGCCGGTCGTGAGCGATGCCAGCGAAACCTTCGATATCGAATTCCGTCACGTGGTGAAGCGCTACGGCGCGGTGACGGCCGTCAACGGTCTGGACTTCAAGGTACGCCGTGGCGCCTTCCATTCCTTCCTCGGCAGCTCCGGCTGCGGCAAGACCACCACCCTGCGCATGATTGCCGGTTTCGAGCAGCCCAGCGCCGGCGAGGTGCTGCTGGCCGGCCGCCCGGTGGCCGGGGTACCGGCGCACCAGCGCCCGGTGAACATGGTGTTCCAGAGCTACGCGCTGTTTCCCCACCTGTCGGTGCTGGACAACATCGCCTACGGCCTGCGCTACCGCCAGCCGCGCCCGGACAAGGCCGGCCAGCGCCGCCTGGCCGAGGAGGCGCTGGAGATGGTGCGCCTGTCTGGCTTCGGTCAGCGCAAGCCGCATGAGCTGTCCGGCGGCCAGCAGCAGCGTGTGGCCCTGGCCCGCGCCCTGGTCAACAAACCCACGGTACTGCTGCTGGACGAACCGCTGGCGGCGCTCGACCGCAAGCTGCGCAAGGAGATGCAGTCCGAGCTGCTGCGCCTGCAGCGCGAAGTGGGCATCACCTTCGTGCTGGTCACCCACGACCAGGAAGAGGCGCTGTCGATGAGCGACAGCATCAGCGTCATGCAGGACGGCCGCATCCTGCAGAACGCCAGCCCCGAGCAGCTCTACGAGACCCCGGCGAGTCGCTACGTGGCCGACTTCATCGGCGAATCCAATCTGTTCGACGGCACGGTGCGGCGCATCGAAGACGGCCGCGTGTTGCTGGAAACCGCCCAGGGCCTGCAGCTGGCCAGCCCGCAGACGCCCTCCGGCCCGGCGCTCAGGGCGGCCGAGGCGGGCTGCATCGCCGTGCGCCCGGAGCTGATCGCCATCGGCGCCGGCAACGAGACCCTGGCCCGCGAAGTCAGCCTGCCCGGCGAGGTGGTCGATCGCATCTACCTGGGCAACCTCACCGAGTACCGGGTGCGCACCGATCCTTTCGGCATCGTCTGCGTGCGGGTGCCGCGCCACGGCCTGGCCGAGCGCTCGGCCTTCGAGCATGGCGCGCCGGTACGCATCGGCTGGGATCAGGCCAGTGGCCTGGCCATGGGCCTGTAACAGGCAGGCAAAACGACAGAACCTGTTCACGATCTTTGGGACTAGAGCCAGGCAAGGCAAAAACAGGCGAGGAAGCGGAGTTTACGAGCTGTAAATGAGCATTCCGAGCCTGTTTTTAACGCGGCATGGCCGACGGGCAGGAGATCGTGGGCAGGTTCTAAGAACAATCAACCCTTGAAAGGCAGGTGGCAGCAATGGATCGGAAAGACTTCATCAAGCAACTGCGCAGCTGGCAGAACGGCTCCATCAGCCGTCGCGACTTCCTCGGCAAGACCGGCCTCGGCCTGGCCATGGCGGTGACTGCCGTCAACATGCCGAGCCTGCTGCTGGGCAACCGCGCCTTCGCCGGCGAGAAGGGCAGCATCGGCGACCGGGTGACCCTGGCCACCTGGCCCAACTACCACAACGCCGACAACCTGGCCGCCTTCGCCGCGCAGACCGGTGCCCAGGTGCAGATGAACGTGTTCGGCTCCAACGAGGAGATGCTCGCCAAGCTGCAGGCCGGTGGCAGCGGCTGGGACGTGTTCGTGCCGACCAACTACACCATCAGCACCTACGTCGAGCTGGGCCTGATCGAACCGCTGGATCTGTCGCGCTTGCCCAACTTTGACCCATCCGCCTTCGAGAAACGCTTCATGGAGCAGGGCAGCGTGGGCGGCAAGGTCTACGCCGTGCCGAAGAACTGGGGCACCACCGGCTTCGTCTACGACAGCGAGCAGATCAAGGCGCGCCCGACCAGCTGGAAGGAGTTCTGGGAACTGGCCAAGGGCGAGGCCACCGGCCGGGTAATGGTGCACGACTACCAGCTGACTGCCATCGGCAACGCCCTCAAGTCCTTCGGCTACAGCTTCAACTCGCTGGATCCGAAAGAGCTGGCCGATGCCGAGAAGCTGCTGCTGGAGGTCAAGCCGCATCTGTTCGCGATCAACTCCGACTACCAGCCTTCGATGCGCAGCGGCGATGCCTGGATGACCATGTGCTGGACCGGCGACGGCTCCCAGCTGCACCGCGACATGCCGCAGATGCAGTATGTGCTGGGCCGCGAGGGCGGCGAGCTGTGGAGCGACTTCTTCGCCATTCCGAAGAGCGCCGAGCGCCGCGATGCGGCCTACGCCTTCATCAACTTCCTGCTCGATCCGCAGGTCAACAAGCTGGAAGTGGAGGCCCACGGTTACCCCAGCGGCGACAAGCGGGTGGATGCGCTGCTGCCCAAGGAGATGCTCGACGATCCGATCATGTACCCGGCCGCCGAGCTGCTCAGCGCCCTGGAGTTCGGCGCCGCGGCGACCCTCACCAGCCCGGCCCGCGCCGAGCTGATGGCGCGCTTCAAGGCGGCCTGACCGGCAACGCTTTGGTAGGAGCGAGCTTTGCTCGCGAGCAGCGCTCGCTCCTACATAGCAAAGAAAGCCGCTTCCATGAATCGTAAGGACTCTGCCATGAACGTCGCTCTCAGCGCCCCCGCGCTGGCCGATGCGGGCCAGGCCGTGCCGGCATCCGGCCGTAGCCTCGGCCGGCGTGTCACCCTGCTTCTGCTACTGCCGTCGACCCTGTGGTTTCTCTTGCTGCTGCTGTTGCCGCTGGTGATCATCCTGGTCTTCAGCCTCGGTGAGCGCAGCCCGGTCGGTGGCTACAGCGCCGCCCTGACCCTGGACAACTACCTGAACCTCGGCTCGCGGGCCAAGGCCTTCTACAACACCCTGCTGCTGGCGCCCCTGGGCACCCTGGTGTGCCTGGTCGCGGCTTACCCGCTGGCCTACTTCCTGGCGGTCAAGGTGCAGCGCAACCGCTCGCTGCTGCTGACCCTGGTGATAGTGCCGTTCTGGACCAGCTTCCTGATCCGTACCTACGCCTGGATCTTCATCCTCGGCGGCAAGGGCCTGCCGGCGCTGCTGGCGATGGTCGGGCTGGACAATGTGCGGCTGATCAACACGCCGACGGCGGTGCTGATCGGCATCGTCTACGGCTACCTGCCGCTGATGGTGTTCCCCATCTACGTGAGCCTGGAGAAGCTCGACAAGCGCCTGCTGGAGGCCTCGTCCGACCTCGGCGCGAGTGCCTTCGAGACCTTCCGCCGGGTGACCCTGCCGCTGTCGGCGCCGGGGGTGATCACCGGCTCGATGCTGGTGTTCATCCTGCTTATGGGCGAGTTCCTGATCCCCGCCATCCTCGGCGGCGGCAAGGTGTTCTTCGTCGGCAACGCGCTGGTCGACCTGTTCCTGCAATCGCGCAACTGGCCGTTCGGCAGCGCGGTGGCGATGACCCTGGTGGCGATGATGCTGGTGATCATCGCCCTCTACCTGAAGCTGGTGGCGCGCTACGGCAAGCGCGGCACGGAGGGCATGCTCTGATGTGGCTGCGCAGCTATTCCACTTCGCTGTACCTGTTCCTCTATGCGCCGATTGCGCTGATCGTGCTGTTCTCCTTCAACGCCGGGCGCAGCGGACTGTCCTTCCAGTGCTGCTCGACCCAGTGGTTCGGCCGCGCCTTCGGCAACCCCTTCATCATGGAGGCGCTCGGCACCAGCGCGCTGATCGCCCTGTGCTCGGCGGTGCTGGCCACCCTGTTCGGCACCCTGGCGGTATTCGGCCTGCAGCGGGTGGGCAAGCGGGTGCGGATGGTGTTCGATGCGCTGATCTACTGCGCCATCATCATTCCCGGCATCGTCATCGGCATCGCCACCCTGATCGCCTTCATCAGCCTGTTCGAGGTGGTCAACCCGCTGCTGGATGTGCTGCTGGGCATCGGCCTGCCGCGCCTGCGCATGGGCCTGTTCACCGTGATCGCGGCGCACTCGCTGTTCACCATGGCGCTGGTCATGGTCATCGTGCGTACCCGTGTCGAGGCGCTGGACAAGGCCTTGCTGGAAGCCTCCGCCGACCTCTACGCACCGCCCCTGGATACCTTCCTGCGGGTGACCCTGCCGCAGATCGCCCCGGCGATCCTGGCCGGCTTCCTGCTGGCGTTCACCTTCAGCTTCGACGATTTCATCATCGCCTTCTTCGTCGCCGGCTCGGAGACCACCCTGCCGATCTACATCTTCTCCTCCATCCGCCGGGGCATCACCCCGGAGATCAACGCCATCTCCACGGTGATCATCTGCGTCTCCCTGGCGCTGCTGTTCACCTCCCGCCATTTGCAGAACCGCCGCAGCGGCGCCTGAGCGCCCATGGAGCAGAGCCATGCGTGACCAGCTGTACATCAACGGACAATGGGTCAGCCCGGATCTGGGCGGCTACTTCGAGACCTTCGATCCGGCCACCGGCGAGGCGCTGCAGCGGGTGCCGGCGGCCACCGAGGAAGACATCGACCACGCCGTGCACGCGGCCCGCCAGGCCTTCAACCGTGGCTGGGGGCAGAGCAGCGGGGCCGAGCGGGCCGGCTGGCTGGAGGCCCTGGCCGCTGAGCTGGAGCGCGGCCAGGAGGCATTGGCCACGCTGGAAGTGCGCGACAACGGCAAGCCGCTGCCGGAGGCGCAGTGGGACATCGCCGATGCCATCGGCTGTTTCCGCTACTACGCCGGGCTGGCGCGCGAGCTGGACGGCCGCCAGGACGAACCCCTGGCGCTGCCGGACGAACGCTTCAGCTGCCGCATCCGCCACGAACCGGTGGGCGTGGCCGGGCAGATTATCCCGTGGAACTACCCGCTGCTGATGGCCGCGTGGAAGGTTGCCCCGGCTCTCGCCGCCGGCGCCACCTGCGTGCTCAAACCCTCGGAACTGACCCCGCTGACCGCCCTGGAACTGGCTGGCGCCGCCGAGCGTATCGGCCTGCCCGCCGGGGTGCTGAATGTGGTCACCGGCCTCGGCGGTGAGGCTGGCGGGCCGCTCAGCCAGCATCCGGGGGTGGACAAGCTGGCCTTCACCGGCAGCGTGCCGACGGGGAGCAAGATCATGTCGGCGGCGGCGGCCGACATCAAGAACATCAGCCTGGAGCTGGGCGGCAAGTCGGCCTTCATCGTGTTCGACGACGCCGATGTGGACGCTGCGGTGGAGTGGATTCTGTTCGGCATCTTCTGGAACCAGGGCCAGGTGTGCAGCGCCACCTCGCGCCTGCTGGTGCAGGAGGGCATCGCCCCGCGCCTGCTCGAGCGCCTGGTCGAGGAGACCCGGCGCATCAGCATCGGCCCCGGCCTGGAGCGCGGCGTGCTGCTGGGGCCGCTGGTCAGCGCCGGGCAGTACCAGAAGGTCACGGGCATGATCGAGCAGGGCCGCCAGGAGGCGCGCCTGCTCACCGGCGGCAAGCGCCCGGCGCATTTGCCGCAGGGCTATTTCCTGGAGCCGACCATCTTCAGTGAGCCGGCGGATAACGCCAGCATCTGGCGCGACGAGATCTTCGGCCCGGTGCTCTGCGTCAAACGCTTCAAGAACGAGGCCGAGGCGCTGAAGCTGGCCAACGACAGCCGCTTCGGCCTGGCCGCGGCGGTGATGAGCGCCGACCTCGAACGCGCCGCGCGGGTGGCCAACGGCCTGCGCGCCGGCATCGTCTGGGTCAACTGCTCGCAGCCCACCTTCACCCAGGCACCCTGGGGCGGCATGAAGCAGAGCGGCATCGGTCGCGAGCTGGGCCGCTGGGGCCTGGACAACTACCTGGAGGTGAAGCAGGTCACCGAGTACCGCAGTCGCGAGCCCTGGGGCTGGTACCTCAAGTAGAGCGACTCAGGCCTGGCGCAGCTGCGCCTCGGCGGCTTCGGTCATGTCGTAGATCATCAGGCAGACGTGTTGCACTTCGCCGCCGGTGGCGGCCAGCGGCAGGATGGTCAGGTTCTGGTACATGAACTCCGACTGACCGGTGATCGGCCGGTAGGTCTCGAAGCGCAGCAGATAGGGGCGCTGCTGCCACAGGCTGAAGGCGCGGGTGCCCAGGCGCAGCACGGTGCCGACCTTGCGCTCCAGCCAGGTGCGGTCGATCTCCGGGAACAGCTGGAACAGGCTGCGCCCCTGCACCTGGTCGGCGCCGAGGCCCGAGTGGTTTTCCATGAAGCTGTTCCACACCTCGACGCGGAAGTTGCGGTCGACCACCAGCACGCCGACATCCAGGCACTGGACGATATCGAGCAGCCAGTGCAGTTCACGCAGATCGACCTGGGCTTGATCGGACATGGCTCACTCCATCAGGTACTGGATCTTGGCCGTCAGCCGCGGCACCGAGGCCTCGGTGAACAGCAAGAGCAGGTCGAAGTGCACGGCGTGATCCTCCAGGCCGTAGCTGATCTCCACCGCCAGGGTCTTGCGCCAGCGCGCGCCGTTGAACTGGATCAGCTCGTCGATGCTGCGCGCGTGCTGGCCGAGCAGCTGCGGATGACCCTGGGAAAAACGGATGTCGAGCTGTTCGGCGATGCCGGCCAGGCAGGCGCCGATCAGGATGCTGGCCAGGTCGAGGAGCATCTCCGAGGTGGCATCGTCGCCGCCCGGACGCAGCCCCAGCAGGCGGGCGATGTCGGCGATCTGCGAGTCGTGGAACAGCAGCAGCGCCTCGCCGGCGATGGCCTCGCCGATAAAGCCCTGGCACACCGCGCTGAGCTGCTCGCCGCGGTTGGCGTCGGCCAGTGCCATATGCAGCTCGCTGGCCTCGAACAGGTCGACGGCCGGTATGGGCAGCTGCACGAACACGCTCAGCTCTTCGGCCAGCAGGGCGGCGGCACGGCCCATGGCGACATTGCTGACTTCGCGCAGGGCGTCGCGGAAATTGACCTTGAGCGCCAGCTCGGCGCGTGGCGCGGCGGCCGCGGCGGTTGCGGCGGTTGCCGGTTCGGTGGCGACCTGGAACAGGCCATGGCGTTCGAGGGCGGAGCGCAGTTCGGCTGGCTCGACCGGTTTGCGCAGGAACTCCAGGGCGCCGAGCTCGAGTACCCGCCGGCGGGCTTCGTCCTGCACGTCGCCGGACACCACCAGCACCTGGCAGGCCAGGCCTTCCTCGCGCAGTTGGGCGAGCACCTGGTAACCGTCCATGACCGGCATGGTCAGGTCGAGCAGCAGCACCTGGCCGAGGCCCTGGCGAATCGCGTCCAGCGCCTCGACGCCCTGGGTCGCCTGGGTGATGGACACCGACCATTCGGGGGGCAGGGCGCGGATCAGCTGCTTGCGCGCCATGCCGGAGTCATCGCAGACCAGAAGCGGAATCAACACAGGTACCACGCTAGGAAGTCGCTACAGGGCATGCAGCAAGCATAGCCGCTGCCCGCACAGCGCTAGTTGACCAGGCCGGGCGGCTCGAAGGAGTAGGTATTGCGCCCGTCGTTCTTGGCCTTGTACATGGCGCGGTCGGCCTGCTGCACCAGCGACTCGATGTCGTCGCCGTCACGCGGGAACAGGCTGACGCCCATGCTGGCCTGCACCTGCACCTCGTGGCCGTCGATCAGCATGGGCAGCTGGAAGCGGTCGAGCAGCTTCTGCAGGATGCTGATCACCTGCTGGGCGTCTTCCACCACCTCGAACAGGATGACGAACTCGTCGCCGCCCAGGCGCGCCACCGTGTCGCTCTCGCGGGTGGCCGAGCGCAGCAGGTTGGCCACGGCCTGCAGCACGTGGTCGCCGAGGCTGTGGCCGAGGCTGTCGTTGAGTTCCTTGAAGTGGTCGAGGTCGATGAACAGCACGGCCAGCTGCTTGCCGCTGCGCCGCGAGTTGGCCAGGGCGTGTTCCAGGCGCTCGAAGAACACCCGGCGGTTGGGCAGGCCGGTCAGCGGGTCGTGGCGGGCCAGGTGCTCGAGGGCGTTGCGGCTCTGGTTGAGCTCCTCCATATGGTCGAGCACTTCCTGTTGCATCTGCACGAAGCTGCGCGCCAGCTGGCCCAGCTCGTCGCTGCGGCGTTCGGCCAGCGGGCTGACCTTGTGCTCGCGGGAGAAGCGTTGCACCGCCTCGGTCAGGCTCTTCAGCGGGCGAGTCAAGGTGCGTGCGGCGACGATCGCGATCAGCAGGGCCAGCACGCTGAACAGCAGTACCACCTGGCTGATGCGCTGACCGAGGTGGGCCGCGGCGGACAGTACCTTGTTCTCGGGCATGGCCAGGCCAAGGATGACGAAGTCTTCCGGGCTGTGGGCGGCGATGTCGAGGCGGGTGAAGGCGGCCACCAGCGACTGTTGCTGGTCGCTGCCGGAACGACTGACCAGGCTCTCGCGCTGGTCGTTGGTGAGCAGCTCGCGTACTTCGGGGAACTCGTCCTGGATCAGCATGCGCCGGCCCTGGTCGAAACCGAAGGTGCGCTGGTGATCCGGGTGGATCAGCAGGTCGCCCCAGTTGTTGCTCAGGTAGACCCGGTAGTAGTCGGGCAGGTCGCTCTTCAGCTGGCTGAACAGCTGATCGAGGTCGACATTGATCACGATCAGCGCGGAGGGACGCTGCTGCCCGTCGTACAGCGGTGTGGACACGTGCAGGGTCGGCCGATCCAGCGCCGAGTGGGCGCCCAGTTCGCGGTTGATCACGATCGGCGACAGCAGCACGTCGCCCTGGGCGATGCCCAGGGTCTCGAACACGTAGGGGTAATGGGCTTTTTCCTGCAGGTCGTGGCCCTCGACCCGCAGCAGGCGGTCGCCGTCGCGATCCACCCGCACCTGCTCGAGGCCATGGCCGGCGGCATTGATCAGGCGGATCTGCAGGAACTCCGGGTGCACCTGCATCTGTGCGCGGAACAGCTCGGCCAGGTCACTTTCCGCATCCAGGCGGGCGGCGTCTTCGCGCAGTTCGGGCAGTTGCCGCCCTGCGGCCACGGCGGCGAGCAGGCGGGCATCGCGCGAGACACCCTCGATGCTGCCGCGCAGGTTGCGGCCGAGCACCTGGGTGGCGGTCTGCAGGTCGCGCTCGGCGGCCTTGAGCAGCATGCTGCGGCTGTTGCTGTAGGAGTAGTAACCGGTCAGCCCGGTGACCAGCACGCCGAACAGGGCGAGCAGGCAGCCGAGCTTGAAGGCGATGCCGTACTTCATGGCGTCTCCTCCAGTGGCGGGCGTTCACCGGAGATGATGCGCTGCCACAGGCGGGCGCGGCGGCTGGCATCTTCCACCGGACGCAGCCATACCAGGCGCGAGGCGCGATCCACTTCGGCCGGTTCTTCCAGGGTGTTGGACAGGCCCTGGCGCTGGGTCAGGGTGTGGCTGATACGCGGCTCCAGGGTGAAGTCGATCCACGCCGCGGCCAGTTGCGGGTCGCGTGCGCCACGGCTGATGGCCCAGCAGTCGAGCCAGGCCAGGGCACCCTCGCGGGGAATCACGTAGCCGACATCGGCGCCTTCGTCCTGCAACTGCTTGAGTTGCTGGCGCCCGTAGTTGGCGAACAACAGCGCCACCTTGTGCTTGCGGAACAGGTTGGCGGCTTCCTCCGGCAGGGCGTAGAAGGCCAGCACGTTGCGGCGCAGGGCGATCAGCTGTTCGGTGATCTGCGGGAAGTCCTCGTCGGCGATCTGGAACGGATCGCGGCCACGGGCCTGGCTGGCGATGGCGAAGTTGTGGCTGCTGGTGTTGAAGGCCAGCACCCGGCCCTGCAGCTGCGGATCCCACAGGCTGGTGATCGAGGTCGGCGGCTCCTGGAACTGCTGGCGGTCGTAGATCAGGCCCATTTCCGAATAGGTGTAGGGGATCGCATAGACCAGGCCGGCGTGGGTGATGCCGGGAATTTTCGGGTAGTCGCGAAAGCGCCAGAGCTGGCGGGTGGTGTTGCCGATCTTCTGCGGCTGCAGCGGCTGCAGCAGCTGCTGGTTGACGTACTGCTCGATCTCCGCGGTGTTGGCGGCGATCACGTCGTAGTCGCCACCGTTGTTCGCCGCCAGCTTGCTGCGCAGCACTTCGTCGCTGCCGACCAGGGTGACCTCGACCTTGACCTCCTGGCGCTGCTCGAATTCGGCCACCAGGTCGCTGTCGGCGTAGCCGGGCCAGGCCAGGATGCGCAGTGGCGCCTTGGCCGCCAGGGCGGTGACTGGCGACAGGCTGAGCAGGGTGAGAAGCAACAACGGGCGAAGGTACGGCATCGGCGGAGTCGCGGCTGAAGGGCTTCTGCAGTGTATACGATGGCAATCTGCCTTGCCCTAGGCAGTATTACTAAAGAGCGCCGGGTAGGCGGCGTCAGGCGTGCTAGCGTTCTTCGGGTCAGCCACTTTTTGCAGGTAACCCATCATGGAAGAAAACGCTCTGCTCAGTGCCGGTACCGCCAAGGCCAACCAGTTACTGGAACTGGTCACCACCTACGGTGCCGCCTTCGCCGTGAAGATCCTCGCCGCCATTGCCTTCTGGGTGATCGGCCGCTGGCTGATCGGCTTCGCCGTCGGCCTGGTGCAGAAGGCCCTGGGCCGGCAGAAAGTCGATCCTACCGTGCTGCGCTACCTGGGTAACTTCATCACGGTGACCCTCAACATCCTCCTGGTGATCGGCATCCTCGGCTACTTCGGGGTGCAGACCACCACTTTCGCCGCGCTGATCGCCGCAGTCGGCCTGGCCATCGGCATGGCCTGGTCCGGGCTGCTGGCCAACCTGGCGGCCGGCGGCTTCATCATCGTCCTGCGGCCGTTCAAGGTCGGCGACTTCATCTGCGCCGGCGGGGTCACCGGCACGGTCACCGAGATCGGCCTGTTCGTCACCGCGATCAACACCCCGGACAACGTGCTGACCCTGGTGGGCAACAACAAGATATTCTCCGACAACATCCAGAACTACTCGCACAACGCCTTCCGCCGGGTCGATCTGCAGGCCCAGCTGTCCGGCGCCGCCGATTGGAAGGCCGCCGTGGCCCTGCTCAAGCAGCGCATCGCGGCCATCGACAACGTGCTGGGCGCGCCGGCGGTGGATGTGGAAATCCTCGAGTTCAACCTGGTCGGGCCGGTGCTGGCGGTGCGTCCCTACTGCCATACCGACCACTACTGGCAGGTCTATTTCGACACCAACAAGGTGATCAAGGACGCCCTGGGCGAGGCCGGCTTCCCGGCGCCGATGCCGGCGCAGATGGTGATAGTGCAGCAGAGCGGCGGCTAGGCCCGCTGCTGCTGGGCTTGCTCCAGCTCCTGCAGCTCACGCCGGGCCTCGCCCAGGCAGTCCTGGTGCAGGTTGCGGTAGTGGCGGGGCGCGCGGCGGGCGTAGTCGGCGATCTGGGTCAGCAGGTTGTGGGCCTCGTCGCTGCGGCCCAGCTGGCGCAGCAACTGTGCGTAGTACAGACGCGCCTCGGGCCCGGCAAAGTAGGCGACCAGGGCCTGGAACTCTTCTTCGGCCTTGGCGCTGTCGCCCAGGCGCGCCAGGGCGCGGGCATACAGCAGGTGGCCGTCGGCCGAGCGGAACTGCGGGTTGTGTTCGATCAGCTGTTCCAGGGTGGTGCGGCAGGCGCCGGCGGCATTGCCGGCGAACTGGGCGCGGGCCAGGCCGAGCATGATGTCCGGGGCGTGGCTATGGATGCCGCGCAGGGCCGTCTGGTAGTGGCTGGCGGCTTCCTCGGCCTGATCCAGGCGTAGCAGCTCGTCGGCCAGGCGCACGCGGGTTTCGCGGGTATCACTCATTTCCAGATCGGCGCGCAGGGCACGCAGATGGCGCTGCGGGTCGAGGCGGTCGTGCAGCTGGTTGACCGCGCGGCGGCCGCTGCGGCTGCCGAGCATGTCCGGCAGCATGATGGCCAGGGCGTAGATCAGGCAGCCGAGGCCGGGCAGGGCGATGATCAGGTACAGCCAGTAGCGTTCCTGGCCGCTGCGCACGACGTGCAGACCGCAGACAACCTGGCAGGCGATGAGAAGCAGGGCGAGTATGGGCATGGGACTGGTTCGGCATCCGTGCTGAGGGAGGCCTTATGTAACATGCCGCCGTTGCCCTGTCAGGCTACTGCTGCTCAGCCCGGATTGCCGGCCGGCCACTTGGGCGCCACGTCGGCCTGCCACTGGCCCAACTGGTCGAGCAGCTCCACGGGGTTTTCGCTGCGGTGCAGCATGGCGCGGTGGTGCGGGCGGACGAAGCCTTCGCCGACCAGGTGATCGAGGAAGGCGCCGAGCTGGCGGTACAGGCCGTTGACTTCCAGCAGGCCGAGGGGCTTGCCGTGGTAGCCGAGCTGGCCCCAGGTCCACACCTCGAACAGTTCTTCCAGGGTGCCCAGGCCGCCGGGCAGGGCGATGAAGGCGTCGGCCAGTTCGGCCATGCGCGCCTTGCGCGCGTGCATGCCGTCGACAACTTCCAGGCGGGTGAGGCCCTTGTGGCCGATTTCCGAGCGTTCCAGGCTTTGCGGGATGATGCCGATGACCTGGCCGCCGGCAGCCAGGGCGGCGTCCGCCACTATGCCCATCAGTCCGACCGCGCCGCCGCCGTAGATCAGGGTCAGGCCGCGTTCGGCCAGGGTGCGGCCGAGCAGGGCGGCGGCTTCGGCGTAGATCGGCTGGCTGCCGGTGCTGGCGCCGCAGAAGACGCAGACGGATTGCAGTTGCATGGGGCTCTCCCGGGGAACAAAGGCGCCCAGAGTAGAGCCCCGCGAGCGATCAGGCCAGCTCGTGGGGGCAGTTGCCGCTGGCGCCGGCGGCATAGGTGGCGAGCAGGCAGCGCAGCAGGTCGTGGACGTTCATCGGAGTCGCTCCTCGGTTGTCTGCCTTGATACTAGGCGGGCGGCGGGTGCCGTGCCGGTTGATTGTCTCGATGGTGGCGATAGAGCGATTCAGTGCGGCAGCGTGGTCAGATCCTGCTGCGCGCGCTGGGCGAAGAAGCGGTCTATCCAGGCCTGGTAGTGATGCAGGGTAGCGGGCGGCACATAGGCTTTCTGCGCGGCGATGAAGTGGCTGATGACCTCGGGCTGGCGGGCGATGGTATCGATGCGGCGGATCAGTTCGGCGCCCTCGGCGGTCTTGCTGCAGTAGATGCCACTGACATAGGGCGTGCTGGTTTCCTGCAGCGGCAGCAGGCTGAGGTCACGGGCGAAATCCTGCTGGCGCTGCACGTACTGGACGACCTCGGCGTAGTCCAGCAGGTAGTCGATGCGCCCGTGCTCGAGCATGCCGTAGAGGTTGCTGCCGGCGCTGCTGGTCTGGATACGCAGCAGTTGCGCCTGCACATCAGCGGCTTGCAGCAAGGGGTCGAGCACCGGGCCGTAGCTGCGGTCGAGCACCAGGCCGCCACGCAGGTTGCGCTCATGCAGCAGTTGCTGCAGGGAAATCTCGGCCTGGCCGGCACGGATCCGCTCGACGTCCGTGGTACGAACCACCAGTTGGTGCGGCATGGTGGCGAACAGGCCGACGTAATAACCGTGCTCGGCACGCTCGGGCGTGGGGAAGGCCGGCAGGAAACAACTCAGCGATTCGCGCTTGAGCTGTTCGAGGCCACGGGTCAGGTTGGCCATGCTGTAGCGGTGCTGGTAGTCGGGCAGGCGCTGGGTGATCTGCTGCAGCAGGTCGACGATGATGCCGTTGTCTGGCTGGCCATTGCGGATATTGATCAGTCCTGGCCAGGGGCTCATGTGCCAGGTGATCTCGTTGCTCGGCGCCTGCCCGGCCCAAGTCGGCGGTGCCGCGCAGAGCATCAGCAGAACCAGCAGGGCGCGAAGGCGCGGGGACATGGGCGAAACCTGACAGGAGGTGACCCTGCCAGTTTAGGGGCTGTTGCCGTTTCATGCTCGCTGGTGGCGGCGCCAGTTTTCCGCGCAGCCGGGCTGCGCGCCTTGCCACTGCGCGCGGCCCGGAGCCAATGGTGGGCTCAGCCGGCCAGCAGCCAGACCCCTGCCCCAGCCGAGGCCGCACCAGCCAGGCGCACCAGTGGCGCGGCCGCTCGGGGCAGACTGCGCACCAGGGCATAGCCGCTGGCATGCAGAATCGCGGTGGCGGCGACGAAGCCGGCGGCATAGCTCCAGGGGCTGGCCAGTTCCGGCAGTTCCAGGCCGTGGGCCAGGCCATGGCTGAGGGCGAACAGCGTGGTCATGCCCAAGGCCAGGCTCAGCGGCAGGCGCGCGGCCACGGTGACCAGCAGGCCGAGGGCGAGTACCGAGGCGGCGATGCCGGTTTCCATGAAGGGAATCTGCAGCCCGGCAAAACCCAGCACGCCGCCCAGCAGCATGCTGGCGACGAAGGTGGCGGGCAGCGCCCAGCGTGCGGCGCCCTGCTGCTGCGCGGCCCACAGGCCGACGGCGAGCATCGCCAGCAGGTGGTCGAGGCCGGTGAGCGGATGGGCGACGCCGGCCAGCAGCCCGTAGCTGTCGTGCCCGGGGTGGGCGAAGGCCACAGCCGGGGTGAGGAACAGGGCCAGGGCGTAGAGGGCTTTGCGTACTTGCATGAGGGTCTCCTTAGGCGGCGCTGAGCATGCCGTGGCGTTCGATGAAGGCGATGATCTCGTCGAGACCCTGGCCGACTTTCTGGTTGCTGAACACGAACGGCTTGTCGCCGCGCATCTTCTTCGCGTCGCGATCCATGACTTCCAGGGAGGCGCCGACCATGGGCGCCAGGTCGACCTTGTTGATCACCAGCAGGTCGGACTTGCAGATGCCCGGGCCGCCCTTGCGCGGCAGCTTGTCGCCGGCGGAGACGTCGATCACGTACAGGGTCAGGTCGGACAGCTCGGGGCTGAAGGTGGCGGACAGGTTGTCGCCGCCGGACTCGACGATGATCAGGTCGAGGCCGGGGAAGCGCTGGTTGAGCTGCTCCACTGCTTCCAGGTTGATCGAGGCATCCTCGCGGATCGCCGTGTGCGGGCAGCCGCCGGTTTCCACACCGATGATCCGCTCCGGCGCCAGGGCTTCGTTGCGCACCAGGAACTGGGCGTCTTCCTGGGTGTAGATGTCGTTGGTGACCACGGCGATGTTGTAGCGCTCGCGCAGGGCCAGGCACAGGGCCAGGGTCAGGGCGGTCTTGCCGGAACCGACCGGGCCGCCGATGCCGATACGCAGGGGTTGGCTGTTCATCTGAGCTTCCTTATCAAGAGCGGAAAAGACGGCTGTACTGGCGCTCGTGCGCCATGCTCGCCAGGGCCAGGCCGAAGGCGGCGCTGCCCCAGTGGGCGGGTTCGAGTGCGCTGGCCTGGCGCTGCGCCTGCTCCAGCGTCGGCAGCAGTTGCGAGGTCAGGCGCTGCGCGGCTTGCTGGCCGAGCGGCAGGGTTTTCATCAGCACTGCCAGCTGGTTTTCCAGCCAGCCCCACAGCCAGGCGGCCAGGGCGTCCTGCGCGGCGATCTGCCAGGCGCGGGCGGCCAGGGCCCAGGCCGTGGCCAGGCCGATTTCGCCCTGCTCGGCGAGGAAGGCGCGGGCGGCCTGATCCAGCTCCGGCAGGCCGTCGAGCAACTGCTTGAGCGAGTAGCCCATCTGCCGGCTCTCCAGGGCCAGCTCGCGGGTTTCGCGGCTGGCGCGATGACGTGCCGCCAGCTCGCTCAGCTGCGCCCAGTCCTGCGCGGCGGCCGCGTTGCAGTGGGCCAGCAGCAGCGGCGCTTCGAAGCGCGCCAGATTGAGCAGCAGCTGGTCGGCCAGCCAGCGCTCGGCGCTGTCTGGGTCGTGCACCAGGCCTTGTTCCACGGCCATTTCCAGGCCCTGAGAATAGCTGTAGCCACCGATCGGCAGCTGCGGGCTGGCCAGCCTGAGCAAGGCCCAGGCAGGGTTCATGGGCGCACGCCGAACTGGTGCAGGCGCGGCGCGTAGCTGAACTCGGCGTCGCCAGCATGGGAATGGTGGTGGCCGCCGCCGTAGGCGCCATGTTCGGGCTGGAACGGCGCCTCGATCACGCAGGTGCTGGCGCCGAGCTGGTCGAGCATGGCCTTGAGCACGTAATCGTCGAGCAGGCGCAGCCAGCCGTCGCCCAGCTGCAGGGCGACATGTCGGTTGCCCAGGTGGTAGGCGGCGCGGGTCAGCTCGAAGGTGCTGGCGCAGGTGACATGCAGCAGGGTTTCCGGGCGCGCACAGACGCGCACGATGCGGCCGTCCTCGGCACGCAGGAAGTCGCCATCGTGCAGCGGCGGCTGGCCGCGCTCGAGGAACAGACCGACATCTTCGCCGGCGGCGCTATAGCAGCGCAGGCGGCTCTTGCTGCGCGCGTCGAAGCTCAGGTGCAGCTCTTCGTCCCAGTGCGGCTGGGCGCCGAGACGGTGGTGGATCACCAGCATGGGGATTTCCGGCCAGGTACAGGAGCCATTGGCAGAGCAAGGGGCTTGCCAAGATGGTGCAGGGCGCGGGGATAGAGTCTGGGCGGGGGCTGTGCCAGAAGTTGGGGCTGGCGCTGTGCTGTTTTGGTGCGCAGTGGCTTTTGCTGCGCTCTTGTGGTGCCTTTACTCGGGGCGCCGGCCCAGGCCACGCCAGTGCTTGGCGCCGATGAAGATGAAGCGCAGCTGCTGGGTCATCTTGGCTTCCGGGGTCAGGTGCGCGGGGAGCGGGATGGCAGGCGGGTCGATCAGTTCCGGCAGGGTGGCGAACACGGTCTTCACCACCAGGTCGGAGACGACGTCCAGATCCGCATCGGCGAGGTGCGGGGTGCGGTTGAGCAGCTTGAGGTCGGCGGCCAGGTCGTCGGTGATCTGCTGGCGCAGCTGGCCGATGGCCTGGCGCACCGATTGCGAGCCGCCGTACTGCTCGCGGGCGAGGAACAGGAACTGGTTGCGGTTGGCGCTGACGGCGTCGAGGAAGATATGCGCACTGGCCTCGATGATGCTGCCCATCTCGAACTGGCTGCGGCGCACTTCGCGCAGGGTGCTGCGGAAGGTGGCGTCGACTTCGGCGACCAGTGCCAGGCCGAGCTGATCCATGTCCTCGAAGTGCCGGTAGAAGCCGGTCGGCACGATGCCGGCGGCGCGGCTGACTTCACGCAGGCTGAGACTGTCGAACCCGCGATTGCTGTCCATCAGGCTGCGTGCGGCATCCATCAGGGCCTGGCGGGTCTGCTGTTTCTGTTCGGCGCGTGGCGACATGGGCTCTCGAAATTCCGGCCTGCTGCGGGTTTGCGCCGCACTCTAACAAATGCCCTTTGGGGGCGTCGAACCGGTATTTCAGTGAACAAGTGTTGACTGATAAGGCTGCGCCTGCCATTTTGTGTACAAGTGTTCACTGGATGGCCGATCATGACTCTTTTTCCTCTCGCCTGGGGGCGCGCCTTGGCGCCCCTGTTGCGCCCGCTGCGCTGGCTGGTGGCCCATGCCTGGCTGCGCGAGTCGGAGATCGACGGCGTGCTGGCCTGGCTGCAGCCGACCTGGCGTCTGAACCGGGTATTCGCCCGTGTCGAAGGGCGCGAATGGGTCAGCCAGGACATGCTCGCCTTGCGCCTGCGCTGCAATGGCAACGCTCGGGGCTGGAAGGCCGGCCAGCATGTGCAGCTGTACCTGGTGCTGGATGGCGTGCGCCACAGCCGCAGCTACAGCCTGACCCGCGTCGGCGCCGGCGGGCGCATCGAGCTGGCGATCCGCCGCCAGCCGGGCGGACGGTTGTCCAACCGCCTGCTCGATCACCTGGCCGTCGGCAGCGTGCTGGAGCTGGGCGCGGTGGGTGGCGAGCTGCACTGGCCCGCGCAGGCCGGCGGGGTTGCGCTGCTGGCGGCCGGCAGTGGTATCACGCCGCTGCTCGGTCTGCTGCGCGAAGCGCTGGCGCGCGGCTTCAGCGCGCCGGTGCGACTGCTGCACTACGTGCGCGAGGCTGGGCAGTGCGCCTTCGTCGGCGAGCTGCGTCAGCTGATGCAGGAGTACCCCAATTTCTCGGTGAGCTGGTCGCTGACCGGCGTGCAGGCGCCCGCGCAGTTTCCGGTCGGGCGCCTGTGCGCCGAGCATCTGGCCGGTCTGGACGGTTTCAGCCTGCTGGCCTGCGGCTCGGCCGGTTTCGTCGAGTCGGTGCGCAGCTACTGGGCCGGGCCGTTGCAGATCGAGGCTTTCACTGCCCCGGCGCGCCGCGTCGAGCCCGGCAGCGCGGTGCAGCTGCAGTTCGTGCGTTCGCGCCAGGCCATGCAGGGCGACAACGCGCACAGCCTGCTGGAGCAGGCCGAGGCCCATGGGCTGCGCCCGGCCCACGGCTGTCGCCAGGGCATCTGCGCCAGCTGTACCTGCACCCTGCTGGCCGGCACGGTGCGCGACCTGCGCAACGGCGAGCTGTTCGCCGAACCGGGGCAACCCATCCGCCTGTGCATCAATGCCCCCCATGGCGATGTGCAGATCGATCTCTGAAACCTGTTTCTGAAACTTTTGCAGGATGCCGCCATGCGCCATGATCGCGAATTGACCCCAGCCGAGCTCGACGCCTTCGGTGCCGAGCTGGATGCCTTGCGCAAACGCATCCTGGCCGACCTCGGCGAGGTCGATGCGCGCTATATCCGCCGGGTGCGCAGCGCCGTGCGGCTGTGCTGCTGGAGTGGCCGGGCGCTGCTGATGCTCGGCTGGTTCCCGCCGACCTGGTTGCTCGGCAGCCTGCTGTTGGGACTCGGCAAGATCCTCGAGAACATGGAGCTGGGGCACAACGTCATCCATGGCCAGTACGACTGGATGAACGACCCGGAATTCGCCGGACGCACCTATGAATGGGACATAGCCGGGCCGGCTGACTTCTGGCGGCACACCCACAACCACGTACACCACACCTGGACCAATGTGCTGGGCATGGACGACGACGTCGGCTATGGCGTGGTGCGCCTGTTTCCAGAGCAGCGCTGGAAGCCGTTCTACCGCTGGCAGCCGCTGTGGGTGACTCTGCAGGCGTTGCTATTCCAGTACTCGGTGGCGATCCAGCATCTGCGCCTGGACAAGCTGTACAAGGGCAAGATCAGTCGGGACGAGGTACGCCCGCTGCTGCGCCAGTTCAATGCCAAGGTGTTGCGCCAGTGGTTCAAGGACTACCTGGTGTTCCCGCTGCTGGCGCTGGCGTTCGGCGCCAATGCCCTGGCCGTGCTGGCGGGCAATGGGCTGGCCAACCTGCTGCGCAACCTGTGGACTTTCACCGTGATCTTCTGCGGCCACTTCACCGAGCAGGCAGCAGTGTTCGCCAAGGAGTCGGTGGCCGGCGAGAGCCGTGGCCACTGGTACCTGCGCCAGCTGCGCGGGTCGAGCAACCTGTCAGGCGGCAAGTTGCTGCACATCCTGACCGGCAATCTCAGCCACCAGATCGAGCATCACCTGTTCCCCGATCTGCCGGCCCGGCGCTATGCCGCGCTGGCCGTCGAGGTGCAGGAGATCGCCGCGCGCTATGGCCAGGTCTACAACTGCGGGCGACTCTCGGCGCAGTTCGCCACGGTGCTGAAGCGCATCTGGATCTACCGCCTGCCGCCGGCGCCCAGCGTGGGCTGAAGACGTAAAAAAGCCCGGCCGGTGCCGGGCTTTTGATTGGTTTGCGTCTGGCTTATGCCGCAGTAGAGCCGCCAGTGCGCTCGTAACCGCTTTCGGCGACGGTGGAGCCGCCAGTGCGCTCGTAACCGCTTTCAGCGACGGTGGAGCCGCCAGTGCGCTCGTAACCACTTTCAGCGACGGTGGAACCGCCAGTGCGCTCGTAACCGCTTTCGGCCACGGTGGAACCGCCAGTGCGCTCGTAACCGCTTTCAGCGACGGTGGAGCCGCCAGTGCGCTCGTAACCACTTTCAGCGACGGTGGAACCGCCAGTGCGCTCGTAACCGCTTTCGGCCACGGTGGAACCGCCAGTGCGCTCGTAGCCGCTTTCAGCGACGGTGGAGCCGCCAGTGCGCTCGTAGCCGCTTTCGGCCACGGTGGAGCCGCCAGTGCGCTCGTAACCGCTTTCGGCGACGGTGGAACCGCCAGTACGCTCGTAACCGCTTTCGGCCACGGTGGAGCCGCCGGTGCGCTCGTAGCCGCTTTCATTGACGGTGGCATGGCTGGCTGGCTTCAGTTCGATCAGCGGCGGCTGGTCTTTGCCCGGCAGGGCGAAGGCGCTGGTGGTCAGGGTGGCCAGGATCAGGCTGGCGAAGATGTGCTTGTTCATCTTGGGCTCCTCGTGGGGGCGTAAGTGAGTACGGAGCCCATCTTACGGATCGCGCCAAGATTAAGAATTTGACCCTTCTGATAGTAACCATCGATGCCAGTAATACGGGCTGAAAGCCATATGGCTACTGGCTTGGTTGATTGTCTGCTCGGTCAGCTTTGCAGCTTGCTGGGGGTGAACAGACAGGTCAGGTAGCGGTTGCTGAAGCCGTAGCGCAGCATCGCGGCGAGGCGGGCGAACAGGTACAGCGGGTGCTGCCGATAGTACAGCAGCACGGCATTGCCGACACCTTCGGAGCGGTGCTGCTTGGCCTTGTCCGGGCGCCGCGAGAACAGGCCCTTGAACTGCCACCACTGGATCTGTTCCAGGTGCTGCTGCGCCTGCAGGCCATGCTGGCCGAACAGGGCAAGGAACGAGCGCCGGCTGAAATCGTGCAGGTGGTGCGGGTTACCGTCCAGGGTCGGGGTAATCGGCACCGAGGCGATCACCCGACCGCCGCTGCCCAGCAGGCGCGCGTAGTTGGCGATCAGCTGCTGCGGGCGCGGCAGGTGCTCGATGGTTTCCAGGCTGACGATGCTGTCGAACGGCGTGCTGTCGGCGAACTGCTCTGCATCGGCGCAGACATAGCGCAGGTTGGGCAGCTGGTAGTGCTGCTGGGCGTAGGTGATGGCGGCCGGGTCGATGTCGACGCCGGTGACCAGCTTGTCCGGGTGGCGCTCGGCCAACAGCGCAGTGCCGTAGCCGCAGCCGCAGGCCATGTCGAGCACCCGTGGGCCATGCAGGTGGACGGCGGCGAACTCGTAGCGCTCGAGATGAATGCGCAGGGTGTGCTGGTCATCCTGGCTGTGCGGGTCGAAATCCTTGGGGTAGATCCGCTCGATGCTGTGCATACCACAACCCTGTGGTGAAAGGAGATTGGCTCAGTCGCCGCGTCGGCGCCTGGCCCATTGTGTCCATTCGAAGCCCAGTACCACCAGCAGGGACAGGGCGAACGGCAGCAGCAGGTAGAACACCCGGAACACGATCAGCGCCGCCAGCACATCGGCGGTGGGCAGTTCCGGCATGGCGGCGAGGAAGCTCACTTCCAGTACGCCGAGGCCGCCTGGGGCATGGGACAGCAGCGCCAGGGAGAAGGAGACGAGGAACACCCCGAGCACCACCAGATAACCCGGATTGCTCTCCACCGGCAGGGCGAAATAGATGATCGCCGCGGCGCAGGCCAGCTCCAGCGGGCCGGCCAGCAACTGGCGGGCAACTATGCCCAGGCGTGGGTATTCGACATGCAGCTTGCCCCACTTCCATGGCTTGAACTGGCGCCAGGAGCCGAGCACATAGAGTGCCACCAGGCCCAGCATCAACAGGCCGAGGGCCACCGACAGCCAGGGGCTGACATTGGCCACGCGCTCGATCAGTTGCGGTTGCGAGACCAGCACCGTGCCGCCGCAGAGCAACGCGCCGAGGGCGAAGGTGAAGGAGCAGAAGAAGATCAGCAGGCCGATTTCAGGTGGCGCCAGGCCCTTGCTGGAATAGGCCCGGTAGCGCACCACGGCGCCGGAGAACACCGAGGCGCCGATGTTGTGGGCCAGCGCATAGGTGGTGAAGGAACAGAGGGTGATGAACCACCAGGAGATCTTTTTGCCCAGGTGGGCGATGGCGATACGGTCGTACCAGGCCAGGGCGAAGTAGGCACCGGCGGTGGCGCCTGCGGCCATCAGCCAGTTGTGCGCGCGAATGGCATGCAGGCTGTGCGACAGCTCGTTCAGGGAGATGGTGCGAATCTCCTTGTAGAGCAGGTAGCAGGAGAGCACGACGGCGAGCAAACCGATCAGGGTCCAGATCCAGTCGCTCCTTTTCATCATCCGCGGTGGCTCCTCGAACCCTTTTCGCCGCTCTGCTGGCGGCACGTGCAACTGAAAAAACAATAGGTGCGCTCACCGAAAATGGCGTGAAAACCGGCAGAACGGGGCGCAAATCGCGGTGCAGTATCACGGACGCGGCGGCGCGGCTCAAGTCGTTCGCCTCTCAGGACGTAACCGACTGTTTCCGCAAACGCGCTGCGCCCAGGCCCGCCGGGGCCTGGCGCGATTCAGAGGATGCGCTGTTCGGTCGCAGCCGCCTGCAGGCGAATGGCGATGAACTTCGAGGTGGGGGTGTGGCTGCCAACCCCGTAGCTGTCCAGCGGCACCAGCGGGTTGGTTTCAGGATAGTAGGCGGCGGCCTGCCCGGCCGGAGTGTCGTAGGCCAGCAGGGTAAAGCCGTGCACCTTGCGCTCGATGCCGTCGTCCCACAGGGACAGCACATCGACCTTCTGTCCGGGGACGAAACCCAGGCGCTGGATGTCCTGCGGGTTGACGAACAGCACTTCGCGCATGCCGCGCACGCCGCGGTAACGGTCGTCGAGGCCGTACAGGGTGGTGTTGTACTGGTCGTGGGAGCGCAGGGTCTGCAGCACCAGGTGCGGTGCTTCGGCCTGGCTGCGCACTTCGGCGGGGAGCAGGTGCTCGGGCAGCGGGTGAGCCAGGAAGCGTGCCTTGCCGCCCTCGGTGTTCCAGCGCCGGCTGGCGGCGGCATTGCCCAGGTAGAAGCCGCCGGGCTGGGCGAGGCGGGCGTTGAAGTCGGCGAAGCCGGGAATGCAGTCGGCGATCAGCTCGCGGATGCGCGCGTAGTCCTCGGCCAGGTGCAGCCAGTCCACCGGGCGGGTACCGAGCAGGGCGTTGGCGATGCCGGCGATGATCGCCGGCTCCGAGCGCATCTCCCGCGACAGCGGTGCCAGTTGGCCCTTGGAGGCGTGCACCATGCTGAACGAGTCCTCCACCGTCACCGCCTGCGGGCCGCCGGCCTGCAGGTCGAGGTCGGTACGCCCCAGGCACGGCAGGATCAGCGCCTGCTTGCCGTGCATCAGGTGGCTGCGGTTGAGCTTGGTGCTGATCTGCACGGTCAGCGCGCATTGCTGCAGGGCGGCGTGGGTGCGCGGGCTGTCCGGAGTGGCCTGGGCGAAGTTGCCGCCGAGACCGATGAATACCTTGCTGCGGCCCTCCAGCATGGCGTTGATCGCTTCCACCGTGTTGTGCCCCTGGGCGCGCGGCACCGGGAAGTCGAAGCGGCGCTGCAGGGCGTCGAGGAAGAACGCCGGTGGGCGCTCGTTGATGCCCATGGTGCGGTCGCCCTGCACGTTGCTGTGGCCACGTACCGGGCACAGGCCGGCGCCGGGCTTGCCGATATTGCCGCGCAGCAGCATGAGGTTGGCGATTTCCTGGATGGTCGCCACCGAATGACGGTGCTGGGTTATGCCCATGGCCCAGCAGGCGATTACCCGCTCGGCGCGGACATACAGGCGCGCAGCCTGCTCGATCTCGCTGCGGGCCAGGCCCGACTGGGTCTCGATCTGCGCCCAGTCGCTGGCCTCCACGGCCGCCAGCCAGTCGCTCAGGCCGGCGGTGTGTTCATCGATAAAGCGCTGGTCGAACACGCTGCCCGGCCGTTCGCGCTCCCATTGCAGCAGGTACTTGGCCATGCCGCGCACCACGGCCATGTCGCCGCCCAGGTGCGGGCGGAAGTAGGCGCTGCTGGTCGGTTGCGAGCCGTTGCCGAGCATTTCCAGTGGGTGTTGCGGGTGCTGGAAGCGCTCCAGGCCGCGCTCCTTGAGCGGGTTGAAGCAGACCACGCTGGCGCCGCGCTGCACCGCCTCGCGCAGCGGTTCGAGCATGCGCGGGTGGTTGGTGCCGGGGTTCTGGCCAAACACCAGGATGGCGTCGGCATGCTCGAAGTCGGCGAAGGTCACCGTGCCCTTGCCGACCCCGACGCTCTGGCCGAGGGCCACGCCGCTGGCCTCGTGGCACATGTTCGAGCAGTCGGGGAAGTTGTTGGTGCCGTAGGCGCGCACCATCAGCTGATAGAGGAAGGCTGCTTCGTTGCTGGCCCGCCCGGAGGTGTAGAACTCGGCCTCATGCGGGCTGGCCAGGCGCTGCAGCTCGCTGGCGATCAGGGCGAAGGCGCTGTCCCAGTCGATCGGCAGGTAGCGGTCGCTGGCCGCGTCGTAGCGCAGCGGTTCGATCAGCCGGCCCTGGTGCTCCAGCCAGTAGTCGCTCTGTTCGCGCAGCTGGGCGACGCTGTAGCGGGCGAAGAAGGCGCGGCCGATGCCGCGCTTGGTGGCTTCCCAGTTGACCGCCTTGGCGCCGTTCTCGCAGAACTTCACCAGGTGGCTGTCGGGCGAGTCGCCCCAGGCGCAGCCGGGGCAGTCGAAGCCGTCGTCCTGGTTGGTCTTGAGCAGGGCGCGCAGGTTCTTGATCGGTTGCTTACTGTCCAGCCAGTGCTGGGTCACGCTGCGCAGCGCGCCCCAGCCGGCGGCCGGGCCGGAGTAGGGCTGGTAACGGGGCTGGGCGCTCATGCTCGGGACTCCTCGCTGCACGGTGCCGGGCTGTAGACCCGTGGCGCGTGCTGGTGGGGCAGGTGGATCAGGTTGAGGTGGTGGTGGCGGGCCCAGTCCACGGTCAGCGCGGTCGGCGCGGACAGGCTGACCAGGCTGCCGATGCCGGCGCGTACCGCCTTGTGCAGCAGCTCCAGGCTGCAGCGGCTGGTGACCACGGCGAAGCCGGCGCGGCCATCCAGGCCTTCGTCCTGCAGGGCACCGATCAGCTTGTCGAGGGCGTTGTGGCGGCCGATGTCTTCGCGGCACAGGCGGATGCTGCCCTGCTCATCGACAAACAGCGCGGCGTGCAGGGCGCCGCTGCTGCGCGCCTGCAGCTGGGCCTCGGCAATGCGCGGGCGCAGCTGCTGCAGGTGGGCGGCGGGCGGCAGCGGGGTGGGCGGCAGTGGGGTGAGCTGCGGCAGGGCCTGCTCCAGCGCCTCCACGCCGCACAGGCCACAACCGCTGGCCCCGGCCAGCTGGCGGCGCTGGCGCTTGAGGGCCCAGAAGGCGCGGCTGCTGATGCGCACCTCGGCCTGGCGGGCTTCGCCGAGGCCTTTCAACTGGATGTCATAGATATCGTCGATGGATTCGACCAGGCCGGCACTCAGGCTGAAGCCGCGGACGAAGTCTTCCAGATCGCCGGGGCTGACCATCATCACCGCATGGCTCAGCCCGTTGTAGCTGATCGCCAGGGCGCACTCCGCAGCCAGAGCGGCTTGCGCGCAGCTGCTCGGGCTGCCCAGTTCGGCGTAGGCATAGCCGGCGGCGACGGCGCTGATGCGGCTATGAGTGATGGCGCTTGCAGGCATGATGCGGGCCTCCCGGGAGCAATTGGCTCAGCCTAGGCCTGTGGCGTAGGGGCGTCTAATCGCTGTTGCCGATAGATTGATCGAGCCAATCTATGATGTCCGCGGTCGAGCGCTGGCGCTCTGGCGAATGCGCTGTTCAGCCGGCGGTGCGCAGCTCGCTCAGCAGGCGCTCTGCCTCGACGAAGCAGGCCTCGGCCAGGGCCGAGCCGGGCGTGCCGTGGTGGCGGATCAGGCCCAGCGGGGCGAGGGTGTGGGCGTCCTCGATGGGGGTCAGCTGCAGATGTTCGCTGAAACCGTCCAGGCCGCTGTCCAGCGGCATCACCGCGCAGCACAGGCCGGCACTGGCGGCCAGCAGCAACTGGTGCACGGCGTCGCTTTCCAGGCGTGGTTGCGGGGTCAGGCCGCGGCTGCGCAGGGCGTGGTCGATCGACTGGCGAAAGTGCATGCCGCTCGACAGCAGGCCCAGCGGCAGGCCGGCCACGGCCTCCCAGCTCAGGCTCGGGCTGGCGAAGCTGAAGTGGCGGCGGTCGTGCAGCAGGCCCATGCGCGTGTCGGCCAGCTCCAGGCTGGCGAACTGGCTGCGATCCAGGCGCTCCAGGTAGGAGATGCCCAGATCCAGCTGGTTGCGCCCGAGGCGTTCGAGGATCTGCTCGCTGCTCAGGGCGAACAGGCGAAAGCGCAGCTCCGGATGGGCGCTGGCGAAGCGGCTGACCAGGCGCATCGGGTCGAAGCCGCCCAGCGGCACCACGCCCACGCGC
Organism: Pseudomonas alcaligenes; assembly: GCF_014490745.1. Lineage (NCBI taxonomy): Bacteria > Pseudomonadati > Pseudomonadota > Gammaproteobacteria > Pseudomonadales > Pseudomonadaceae > Aquipseudomonas > Aquipseudomonas alcaligenes. The sequence continues at coordinate 793,584 of NZ_LZEU01000001.1, forward strand.
AGGGTGCCGACCAGCTGCCCGCGGCAGGCAGCTGCCTCGGCGTACAGGCCGTCCTCGGCGGCCAGCAGGCTGCGCGCCCAGCCCAGCACGCGCTGGCCGGCCTCGGTGAAGCCTTCGAAGCGCTGGCCGCGCTGCACCAGCTCCAGGCCCAGCTCCTCCTCCAGGTTGCGCAGGCGCATGGACAGGGTTGGCTGGGTCACGTGGCAGCGGGCGGCGGCCTGGCCGAAGTGGCGGGTTTCGTCGAGGGCGACGAGGAACTTGAGCTGCTTGATATCCATGGCCGGGCCGCTGCAGGGGGGTGTGGCGACGATACTGCCTGGGCCGGCGCCTGTCAGCCGCGGCCGACAGAAAAGTGGGTGTCAAAAATATAGAACTGCCTGGTTCTGGTGCGCGCTGTAAAAGCCACTATTTTCAGTGAGTTGGTGGATGTAACAGGGCGTGTCGTCGGGTTGTCGCAGGAAAACGGCCAATTTCGTTTGACATATTTTACGCTTTTGCCACACTGCGCCCCCGCTTCGCAGGGCTGGGTCGAGTTCCGCCTGCGATAGCCCGAGGTCAATAACAAAACACCACCTGTTGTCCGCCTGGTCGCCTGCCGTGCACCACGTCGAACCAAGCGGACTGATGTATATGGACGGGGAAAAATGCTGATCTGGTTCGTTGCGCTCTACTTGCTGGTTACCGTGGGCATCGGCTTCTACGCTGCCACTCGGGTGAAAAACTCCCGCGACTTCGCCGCCGGCGGTCGTAGCATGGGCTTCCCGATCGTCGCGGCCATGGTGTTTGCCACCTGGTTCGGCTCCGAGGCGGTACTGGGCATTCCGGCCAGCTTCATCGAGGACGGTTTTGCCGGGATCATCGAAGACCCGTTCGGCTCCTTCGGCTGCCTGATGCTGGTCGGCCTGGTGATTGCCCGTCCGCTGTACCGGATGAATCTGCTGACCATCGGCGACTACTTCAAGAAGCGCTTCGGTCCGAACGTCGAGATGATCATCAGTCTGGTGATCATCGTCTCCTACCTGGGCTGGATCGCCGCGCAGCTGACCGCGCTGGGCGTGGTGTTCAACGTGATCTCCGACGGCGCCGTGACCACCACCCAGGGCATGCTGCTGGGTACCGCCATCGTCCTGCTGTACACCCTGTTTGGCGGCATGTGGTCGGTAGCCCTGACCGACTTCTTCCAGATGCTGATCATCGTCTGCGGCCTGGTCTACCTGACCTGGCTGGTCGGCGACATGGCCGGCGGTGCCGACGTGGTGATCAGCCATGCGGCCAGCGAAGGCAAGTTCACCTTCATCCATAACTTCGAGGCCAAGGACATCGTCGCCTTCATCGGCGCGGCGGTAACCATGATGCTCGGTTCGATCCCGCAGCAGGACGTGTATGCCCGGGTGATGTCGGCCAAGACCGAGAACATCGCTGCGCGCGCCTCGATGTTCGGTGCCGCGTTCTACCTGTGCTTCTGCATGCTGCCGATCTTCCTGACCTATGCCGCGTCGATGATCGATCCGGAAATGGTCAAACGCTGGCTGGCCGAGGACGCGCAGATGATCCTGCCGCACCTGATCCTCGAGCGTACCCCGCTGTTCGCCCAGATCATGTTCTTCGGTGCGCTGCTGTCGGCGATCATGTCCACCGCCTCCGGCACCCTGCTGGCACCGTCGGTGACCTTCACCGAGAACGTGCTCAAGCGCTTCATGCCGGTGATGAGTGACAAGCAGTTCCTGCTGGCCATGCGTATCACCATCGTGGTCTGCGCTGCCGCCACCCTGACCTTCGCCCTGTACTCGGACGCCAGCATCTACGAGATGGTCGGCAACGCCTACAAGGTCACCCTGGTCGCCGCCGTGGTGCCGCTGTTCGCCGGTCTGTTCTGGAAGCGCGCTACCACCCAGGGCGCCCTGGTGGCCATCGCCTTCGGTCTGACTTCCTGGATCTACCTGGAAGCCACCCTGACCGACGAGGCCTTCTGGCCGCCGCAACTGGCCGGTCTGCTGTTCAGCCTGGCCGGCATGCTGATCGGTTCGCTGCTGCCGCAACTGCATCGCAACGCCGGTGAGTCGACCATGGTGGCTCAGCCCCAGTAAGCGCAGCGTTGTCTGACAAACCCCGCCCTTTGGCGGGGTTTGTCGTTTCAGGGCTGGCGATACAGGCGACCTATATAAAGAAGGGCGCCCGTGGTGGTGCTCAGCGTCGGTTCGGCGAGAGGCTGCTCCAGCAGCAGGCCCTGGCCTTCGTCGAGGCTGTAGGCGGCTGCGCCCGGCAGTTGCACGACGAGCGGGCCGGCCTGGCAGTAGATCAGCAGGATATCGGCGGCGTGGGGCAGTATCTGTGTGCCGTCCAGCTGCAGGGCCTGCAGTTCATGGCGCCAGGCGCTGCGCCGGGTCATCAGGTTGAAGTCGCTGATCGGGCCGTCCACCAGCTCGGCGCTGACCTCGTCCTCGCCGGCGAACACCAGCGGTGGGTCGCCAGGGCGCAGCGTTCGCGGCTGGCCGTTCAGCTGCAGGTCGAGGCCTGCGCCATCGAGCAGGGCCAGGCTGCGCTCGACGCCGGCGAAGCGCGAGAACGGCCCGCTGCTGGCGACCCGTGCGCAGCTGATGCGCCAGGCGAAGTCCTCCAGGTCGGCGCCTGCCGGGGCGATCGCCAGTTCGCAGGTGGTGCCGCCGCCATTCTTCCAGGGCATCTGCCGCGCCAGGTGGCGGTCGAGTCGCTGAATGTGCATGCCGTTCGTCTCCTGGCTAAATGTATATACATAATGATCAATCCTTGAGCGCCTAGCAACTCTGCGGCCTGCGCACGATTCTGTCTAGGTTGGCGGGCATGCTTCGAGAATGCTGGCGCGATGCCATGGCTTGACGTGGTAAAGCTTTCCCTTTAAATGTATATACATTGAAGCGAGAGAGCACTTCCATGTCCCTGTCTCCTCAGTCGCGCCGGCTCTGGCGTGACGTCACTCTGTTTGATGGCCTGCATGTACTGCCTGTGCCTATGACCGTGCTGGTCGCAGGCGCGCAGGTGGCCGGCCTGTGGCCCCGGGGCGAGTTCGACGAGCGCCTGGCGGCTGGTGCCGTCGAGTCCGGCCGCGGCGGGGTGATGACTCCCGGCCTGATCGACTGCCACACCCACCTGGTGTACGCCGGCAACCGTGCCGATGAATTCGAGCAACGCCTGGAAGGCGCCAGCTACGCCGAGATCGCCAAGGCCGGCGGCGGCATCCTCAGCACCGTGCGCGCCACCCGCGCCGCCAGCGAGGAACAGCTGATCGCCGCCAGCCTGCCGCGCCTGGACGCGCTGCTGGCCGATGGCGTGACCACGGTCGAGATCAAGTCCGGCTATGGCCTGACCCTCGCCGACGAACTGAAGATGCTGCGCGTGGCCCGCCAGCTGGGCGAGCTGCGCCCGGTGCGGGTAATGACCACTCTGCTCGGCGCCCATGCCCTGCCACCGGAATACGCCGGCCGCGCCGACGATTACATCCGCCTGGTCTGCGAGGAGATGATCCCGGCGGCTGCGGCCGCAGGCCTGGCTGATGCGGTGGACGTGTTCTGCGAAGGCATTGCCTTCAGCCCGGCGCAGTGCGAGCTGGTGTTCCAGGCCGCGCAACGCCACGGCCTGGCGCTCAAGGCGCATGCCGAGCAACTCTCCAACCTCGGCGGCAGTGCCCTGGCGGCGCGCTACGGTGCGTTGTCCGCCGACCATATCGAATACCTCGACGAGGCCGGCGTACAGGCCATGGCCGCCGCCGGCACCGTAGCCGTGCTGCTGCCCGGCGCTTTCCACTGCCTGCGCGAGACCCAGCTGCCGCCCATCGACCTGCTGCGCCAGTACGGCGTACCGATGGCGCTGGCCAGCGACGCCAACCCCGGCACCTCGCCAATCTGCATGCCCAGCCTGCTGGCCAACCTGGCCTGCACCCTGTTCCGCCTCACCCCGCGCGAGGCCCTGGCCGGCATGACCGCCCACGCTGCCAACGCCCTCGGCTTGCCGGGCCTGGGGCGCATTGTCGTCGGTGCCAGCGCCGACCTGTGCCTGTGGGATATCCAGCACCCGGCCGAACTGGCCTACGCGGTGCAGGCCGGGCGCCTGCGCCAGCGCATTTTCAATGGAGCTGTCAGCCATGAACGTTGATCGTTTTTCCATGGACGCCTGGAGCGGCCGCGTCGACCCCGAGCCGGACAGCGCCCGCTGGCACCAGCGCATCCAGCCGCTCGCCGCCGACAGCCAGCCGGGCGTGGCCCTGCTCGGTTTTGCCTGTGACGAGGGGGTACGGCGCAACCATGGTCGTGTCGGTGCGGCCAATGCCCCGCACAGTGTGCGCCGGGCCCTGGCCAACCTGGCCTGGCACCGCCAGGCACCGGCCTTCGATGCCGGCGACGTGACCTGCAGCGATGGCGATCTGGAAGCCGCCCAGGCGCGCCTTGGCCACAGCGTCTGCGCGCTGATGGATGCCGGCCACCTGCCGCTGGTGATCGGTGGCGGCCACGAGGTGGCCTTCGGCAGCTGGTCCGGCCTGGCCGAGCATCTGTCCGGCCATCCGGCTCCACGCATCGGCATCGTCAATTTCGACGCCCACTTCGACCTGCGCGACCCGGCCCATGTGCATTCCTCCGGCACCCCCTTCGCGCAGATCGCCGAGCAGTGCGCCGCCCGCGGCTGGCCGTTCCGCTACGCCTGCCTGGGCGTCAGCCGCGCCAGCAATACCCGCGCGCTGTTCACCCGCGCCGCCGAACTGGAGGTGCTGGTACGCGAGGACCGCGAGATTCGCGAGTCGACCCTGGAGGCGATCGGCGCCGAGCTGGACACCTTCGTCGCCGGCTGCGATGCCCTCTACCTGACCATCGACATCGATGTGCTGCCCGCCTGCGAGGCCCCCGGGGTCAGCGCCCCGGCGGCCCGTGGCGTACCGCTGGCCCTGCTCGAACCGCTGCTGGAGCGGATCAAGGGCAGCGGCAAGCTGCGCCTGGCCGACCTCGCCGAGATCAACCCGAACCACGACATCGACAACCGCACCGCCAAAGTGGCGGCGCGCCTGATCCACCTGCTGACCCTCTAAGCCCCAACAAGAACCAGGAGCCCCCATGACCAAGTTCCGCGATATCGAAATCCGTGCCCCGCGTGGCAACCAGCTGACCGCCAAGAGCTGGCTGACCGAAGCGCCGCTGCGCATGCTGATGAACAACCTCGACCCGGAAGTGGCTGAGAACCCGAAGGAACTGGTGGTGTACGGCGGTATCGGCCGCGCCGCACGCAACTGGGAGTGCTACGACAAGATTGTCGCGACCCTCAAGGAACTGAACGACGACGAGACCCTGCTGGTGCAGTCTGGCAAGCCGGTCGGCGTGTTCAAGACCCACAGCAATGCGCCGCGTGTGCTGATCGCCAACTCCAACCTGGTGCCGCACTGGGCCAACTGGGAACACTTCAACGAGCTGGATGCCAAGGGCCTGGCCATGTACGGCCAGATGACCGCCGGTTCGTGGATCTACATCGGCAGCCAGGGCATCGTCCAGGGCACCTACGAGACCTTCGTCGAGGCCGGCCGCCAGCACTACAACGGCAACCTCACCGGCCGCTGGGTGTTGACGGCGGGCCTGGGCGGTATGGGCGGCGCTCAGCCGCTGGCCGCCACCCTGGCCGGCGCCTGCTCGCTGAACATCGAGTGCCAGCAGAGCAGCATCGACTTCCGCCTGCGCAGCCGCTACGTCGATGAACAGGCCAAGGATCTCGACGACGCCCTGGCGCGCATCGCCAAGTACACCGCCGAAGGCAAGGCCATCTCCATCGCCCTGCTGGGTAACGCCGCCGAGATCCTGCCGGAACTGGTGCGCCGTGGCGTGCGTCCGGACATGGTCACCGACCAGACCAGCGCCCACGACCCGCTCAACGGCTACCTGCCGATCGGCTGGAGCTGGGAGCAGTACAAGGACCGCGGCAAGACCGACCCGGCCGCGGTGGTCAAGGCCGCCAAGCAGTCGATGGCCGTGCATGTGCAGGCCATGCTCGACTTCCAGAAGCTGGGCGTGCCGACCTTCGACTACGGCAACAATATCCGCCAGATGGCCAAGGAAGAAGGCGTGAGCAATGCCTTCGATTTCCCCGGCTTCGTCCCGGCCTATATCCGCCCGCTGTTCTGCCGCGGCATCGGCCCGTTCCGCTGGGCGGCGCTGTCCGGCAACCCGGAAGACATCTACAAGACCGACGCCAAGGTCAAGGAACTGATCCCCGACGACGCCCATCTGCACCGCTGGCTGGACATGGCTCGCGAGCGCATCAGCTTCCAGGGCCTGCCGGCGCGCATCTGCTGGGTCGGCCTGGGCCTGCGGGCCAAGCTCGGCCTGGCGTTCAACGAGATGGTTCGCTCCGGCGAGCTGTCCGCACCGGTAGTGATCGGCCGCGACCACCTGGACTCCGGCTCGGTGTCCAGCCCCAACCGCGAGACCGAAGCCATGGCCGACGGCTCCGACGCCGTGTCCGACTGGCCGCTGCTCAACGCACTGCTCAACACCGCCAGCGGCGCCACCTGGGTCTCGCTGCACCATGGCGGCGGCGTCGGCATGGGTTTCTCCCAGCATTCCGGCGTGGTGATCGTGTGTGACGGCACCGATGAAGCGGCCGCGCGCATCGCCCGTGTGCTGACCAACGACCCGGGCACCGGGGTGATGCGTCATGCCGACGCCGGCTACCAGATCGCCATCGACTGCGCCCGCGAGCAGGGCCTTAAACTGCCGATGATCGGTTAAGGACCGCGCCCCCATGAACGCCCTGACTCTGCAACCCGGCCAGCTGACCCTGGCCGACCTGCGCGCCGCCTACCAGGCCCCCGTGCGCCTGACCCTGGACGTCGCGGCCTACCCGGCCATCGACGCCAGCGTCGCCTGTGTCGAGAAGATCATCGCCGAAGGCCGCACCGCCTACGGCATCAACACCGGCTTCGGCCTGCTGGCGCAGACCCGCATCGCCACCGAGGATCTGGAGAAGCTGCAGCGCTCGCTGGTGCTGTCCCACGCCGCCGGTATCGGCGAGGCGCTGGACGACGCCATGGTGCGGCTGATCCTGCTGCTCAAGATCAACAGCCTGGCGCGCGGTTTCTCCGGCATCCGCCGCCCGGTGATCGAGGCGCTGATCGCCCTGGTCAACGCCGAGGTCTATCCGCATATCCCGCTGAAGGGCTCGGTCGGTGCCTCCGGCGACCTGGCGCCGCTGGCGCACATGTCGCTGGTGCTGCTGGGCGAAAGCCAGGCCCGCTATAAAGGTCAATGGCTGCCGGCCAGCGAGGCGCTGGCCGTGGCCGGCCTGCAACCCATGACCCTGGCTGCTAAGGAAGGCCTAGCCCTGCTCAACGGCACCCAGGTGTCCACCGCCTATGCCCTGCGCGGGCTGTTCGAGGCCGAAGACCTGTACGCCGCCGCCACCGTCTGCGGCGCCCTCAGCGTCGAGGCCATGCTCGGCTCGCGGGCCCCCTTCGATGCGCGCATCCATGCCGCCCGTGGTCAGCGCGGACAGATCGACGCGGCCGCCGCCTACCGTCATCTGCTCGGTGCCAGCAGCGAGATCGGCCGCTCCCACGCCGCCTGCGACAAGGTGCAGGATCCCTACTCCCTGCGCTGCCAGCCGCAAGTGATGGGCGCCTGCCTGACCCAGCTGCGTCAGGCTGCCGAGGTGCTGGCGGTAGAAGCCAACGCGGTGTCGGACAACCCGCTGGTGTTCGCCGCCGAAGGCGAGGTGATCTCCGGGGGCAACTTCCACGCCGAGCCGGTGGCCATGGCCGCCGACAATATCGCCCTGGCCATCGCCGAGATCGGCTCGCTGTCCGAGCGGCGCATCTCGCTGATGATGGACAAGCACATGTCGCAGCTGCCGCCGTTCCTGGTGGCCAATGGCGGGGTCAACTCCGGCTTCATGATCGCCCAGGTCACCGCCGCGGCCCTGGCCAGCGACAACAAGGCGCTGGCCCACCCGCACAGCGTCGACAGCCTGCCCACCTCGGCCAACCAGGAAGACCACGTGTCGATGGCGCCAAACGCCGGCAAGCGCCTGTGGGAGATGGCTGCCAACACCCGTGGCGTGCTCGCCGTGGAATGGCTGGGCGCCTGCCAGGGCCTGGATTTCCGCGAGGGCCTGCACAGCTCGCCGACCCTGGAACAGGCACGCAGCGCCCTGCGCGCCAAGGTGCCGTACTACATCGAGGACCGTTTTTTCGCCCCGGACATTGCCGCGGCCGATGCCCTGCTCGCCGAGCGGGTGCTAACGCCACTGCTGCCGGCGCGTCTGCTACCCAGCTGCTGATGGCGCTTTAACAACAGCCACTACCCATATCGGAGGTTCACATGCACAACAAGAAAACTCTGCTCTCCGCTCTGCTCTCCCTCGGACTGCTCACCGGCACCGTGTCGGCACAGGCCGCGGGCTGGTGCGAATCCGGCAAGCCGGTGAAGTTCGCCGGGCTCAATTGGGAAAGCGGCATGCTGCTGACCGACATCATGCAGTTCATCCTCCAGCATGGTTACGGCTGCGAGACCGACAGCCTGCCGGGCAACTCCATCACCATGGAGCAGGCGCTGGGCAGCAACGACATCCAGGTGTTCGCCGAGGAATGGATTGGCCGCAGTGACGCCTGGGACAAGGCCGCCAAGGCCGGCAAGGTGGTCGGTGTGGGAGCGCCCATCGTCGGTGCCACCGAAGGCTGGTATGTGCCGCGTTATGTGATCGAGGGTGATAGCCAGCGCGGACTGCAAGCCAAAGCCCCACAGCTCAAGGGCGTGGCCGACCTGGGCCAGTACGCCGAGCTGTTCCGCGACCCCGAGGAGCCGGGCAAAGGGCGTTTCTATAATTGCCCGGCGGGTTGGACCTGCGAGCTGGATAACAGCCAGATGCTGAAAAGCTACGGCCTGGAAGACAAGTTCACCAACTTCCGCCCGGGTACCGGGCCGGCACTGGATGCTGCGGTGCTGTCGAGCTATCGCCGTGGCGAACCGATTCTTTTCTACTACTGGTCGCCGACGCCGCTGATGGGCCAGACCGATCTGGTCAAGCTGGAGGAAAAGGCCGGGGTGAACAAGGACGTGACCATTCAGGTCGGCCTGTCCAAGGCCTTCCACGAGGAAGCCCCGGAGCTGGTCGCCGTCCTGGAGAAGGTCAACCTGCCGATCGACCTGCTGAACCAGAGCCTGGCACGGATGGCCAAGGAAAAGCTGTCGTCGGACAAGCTGGCCAAGCTGTTCCTCAAGGAGCACCCGGAAGTCTGGCATGCCTGGGTCGCAGAGGACGCGGCGAAGAAAGTCGACGCCGCGCTCTGACGCGTTGATCCATGCCCCGGCATCAGCCGGGGGCGGCGAGGGCAACGCGCCCTCGCCTACGAACCACTAGTGAGGGTGCGCCATGTTTCCCGAACGCTTTACCTTCTCCATCGCCGACTGGGTCAACGGCTGGGTCGATACCCTGGTGACCCAGTACGGCGACGTATTCCGCCATATTTCAGACACCCTGCTGTGGGCCATCATCTACCTCGAAGGGACGCTGCGCGCCGCGCCCTGGTGGCTGGTGCTCGCGGTGGTCGCCGGCATTGCCTGGCACGCCACCCGGCGCGTGCTGCCGACCCTGCTGATCACCGGCCTGCTGTTCCTGGTCGGTGCCGTCGGCTTGTGGGACAAGCTGATGCAGACCCTGGCGCTGATGCTGGTGGCGACCGCCATTTCGGTGCTGGTCGGCATTCCGCTGGGGGTGCTCGCCGCGCGCAGCAACCGTCTGCGCGCCGTGCTGATGCCCCTGCTGGACATCATGCAGACCATGCCCAGCTTCGTGTACCTGATCCCGGTGCTGATGCTGTTCGGCCTGGGCAAGGTGCCGGCGATTCTGGCCACGGTGATCTACGCCGCGCCGCCCCTGATCCGCCTCACCGATCTGGGCATCCGCCAGGTCGATCACGAGGTGATGGAGGCAATCAACGCCTTCGGCGCCAACCGCTGGCAGCAGCTGTTCGGCGTGCAATTGCCACTGGCCCTGCCGAGCATCATGGCAGGCATCAACCAGACCACCATGATGGCCCTGTCGATGGTGGTGATTGCCTCGATGATCGGCGCCCGTGGCCTCGGCGAGGATGTACTGATCGGTATCCAGACGCTGAACGTTGGCAAGGGCCTGGAGGCCGGCTTGGCCATCGTCATCCTGGCCGTGGTCTTCGATCGCATCACCCAGGCCTATGGCCGCTCCCGCCATCAGGCCGACCAGTGAGTGACGCAAACATGAGCAAGATTGTCGTCAAGAACGTATTCAAGATCTTCGGTCAGCGTGCCGACGAGGCCCTGGCGATGATCCAGCAGGGCAAGAGCAAGGCCGAGGTGCTGAGTGCGACCAAGTGCGTGGTCGGGGTCAACGACCTGTCGCTGTCCATCGCGGCCGGGGAAATCTTCGTCATCATGGGCCTGTCCGGCTCCGGCAAGTCGACCCTGGTACGCCATTTCAACCGCCTGATCGACCCCACCAGCGGCGAGATCCTGGTCGATGGCGAGGACATCCTGCGCTACAGCCCGCAGGCGCTGCGCGAGTTCCGCCGCAAGAAGATCAGCATGGTGTTCCAGAGCTTCGGCCTGCTGCCGCACCGCACCGTGCTCGACAATGTCGCCTACGGCCTCAAGGTGCGCGGCGAAAGCAAGGCGCACTGCCAGGAACGGGCCCTGCACTGGATCGCCACGGTGGGCCTCAAGGGCTACGAGAAGTCCTATCCGCACCAGCTGTCCGGCGGCATGCGCCAGCGCGTTGGCCTGGCGCGGGCGCTTGCGGCGGACACCGACATCATCCTCATGGACGAGGCGTTCAGCGCCCTCGACCCGCTGATTCGCGCGGACATGCAGGACCAGTTGCTGGAGCTGCAGAAGACCCTGCACAAGACCATCGTCTTCATCACCCACGATCTGGACGAGGCGGTGCGCATCGGCAACCGCATCGCCATCCTCAAGGATGGTCAGCTGATCCAGGTCGGCACGCCGAAGGAAATCCTCCACCAGCCTGCCGACGACTACGTCGACCGATTCGTCCAGCGCCGCGTGGCCCATGTCTAGGAGTGCCGTGATGCCGTACCCCGAGAGCGTTCTACTGGGCGATGCGCCACTGACCTGGCGCCAGGTCGTGGCGGTGGCGCGGCACGGCGCACCGCTGGCGCTGAGCCCCGCGGCCTGGGCACGCATCGATAACGCGCGCGCCATCGTCGAGCGCATCGTCGCCCGCGGCGAGCGCGCCTATGGCATCAGCACCGGCCTCGGCGCGTTGAGCGAGGTGGTGCTGAGCGCCGAGCAGTTCGCCACGTTGTCGCGCAACACCCTGCTCAGTCACGCCTGTGGCGTCGGGCCGGTGCTGGCCGATGAGCAGACCCGCGCCATCATCTGCTGCGCCATTGCCAATTACAGCCATGGCAAGTCCGGCCTGCAGCGCCAGGTGGTCGAAGCGCTGCTGGCCTTGCTGGCGCGTGGCATCACCCCACGGGTACCGTCCCAGGGCTCGGTGGGCTATCTGACCCATATGGCGCATGTCGGCATTGCCTTGCTGGGTATCGGCGAAGTCAGCTATCGCGGCCAGGAGGTGCCCGCCCGCGAGGCGCTGGCCGCCGAAGGCCTGCGGCCGATCGAGCTGGGCGCCAAGGACGGTCTGTGCCTGGTCAACGGCCTGCCCTGCATGACCGGGCTCGCTTGCCTGGCCCTGGCCGACGCCGAGCGCCTGCTGCGCTGGGCCGATGTGATCGGCGCCATGAGTTTCGAGGCCCTGCGCGGACAAATCGCGGCCTTCGATCCCGAGATCATCGCGCTCAAGCCCCATCCCGGCATGCAGGCGGTGGGCGCCAATCTGCTCGCCCTGCTGGCGGGCAGCGAGGTGATTGCCGCCAGCCGGGGCATCCGCACCCAGGATGCCCTGAGCATCCGCTCCATTCCGCAGGTGCATGGCGCGTGCCGCGATCAATGGACGCACGCGGCGAGCCAGGTCGACCGGGAGCTCAACGCGGCCAATGACAACCCGCTGCTGCTGGGCACGCCGGACAGCTATCGAGTGGTTTCCCAGGCCAACCCGCATGGCGAGTCCGTGGCCATGGCCGCCGATCTGCTGGCGATAGCGGTGGCCGAGTTGGGCGGCATCGCCGAACGGCGGGTGGATCGCCTGGTCAATCCGCTGGTCAGCGGTCTTCCGGCCTTCCTGGTCAGCCGCCCCGGCGTCAACTCGGGCATGATGATCGCCCAATACGTGGCCGCCGCCCTGGTCGGCGAGAACCGTCAGTTGGCGCAGCCGGCAGTGGTCGACAACTTCGTCACCTCCGGCCTGCAGGAAGACCATCTGAGCCTCGGCACCAGCGCCGCGCTCAAGCTGGGCAAGGCGCTGGAGAACTGCACGCGCATTCTCGCCATCGAATACCTGTTGGCCGCCCAGGCCTTCGAGTTTCACCGCGAGCAGGCGTTCGGCGCGGGCACCGGTGCCGCCTGGCGGCTGCTGCGCGAACGCGTTCCGGCCTACGAAGAGGACCGCTGGCTGGCGCCGGACATTGCCAGCAGCGTGGCGCTGCTCGACGATGCTGCCAGTCTGGATGTCATCCTGAGCGCGATTGGCGGCATGCAATGAGCCCGTTCCGCTCCGTCCTGCTCGACGGGCCGCTGCCGAGCGACGTGGCGGGCGTTATCATGCAGGCCCCGATCTTCAAGGAGCTGCCGTGACTAGCAAGACCCCGCGCTACAAGGCAATCGAGGACTTTCTGCTCGAGCGCATCCGCGGCGGCGCCTATCCGGTCAACCACCAGATTCCCCCGGAAGAGCAGCTGGCCCGCGACTTCGACGTCAGCCGCATGACTGCCAACAAGGCCATCAACAACCTGGTGCAGCAGGGCTACCTGTTGCGCCAGGCCGGCCTCGGTACCTTCGTCACCGACCGCAAGGCCGAGTCCTCGCTGCACGAGGTGCTCAATATCGCCAGCGAGGTGCGCGGCCGCGGCCACGCCTACAGCAACGACGTGCTGCGCTGCGAGGCGGTGGAAGCCGACGACGAGGTGGCCCTGCGCCTCGGCCTGCGCCTGGGCGCTCAGGTGTTCCACAGCATCCTGGTGCACCGCGAGGACGGCGTGCCGATCCAGCTCGAGGATCGCTACGTCAATCCGCGCTGGGTGCCGCACTACCTGGAATGCGACTTCGCCAAGCAGACGCCCAACGAAGTGCTGGTGGCCAGCTGCCCGATCGCCGATGTCGAGCATGTGGTCGAGGCCGTGCTGGTGGATGCGCAGACCGCTGCCTGGCTGGATATCGATCCCGCCTCGCCGTGCCTGTCGATGATCCGCCGTACCTGGTCAGACGAGCACCTGATCAGCTACGCCCGCCTGATCCACCCTGGCGACCGCTACAAGCTGCGCTCGCGCATGAAGCGGCGCTGAGGCCGGCTCAGGCGAAGCGAATTGTGCCGAAGGTGTCCGGGGCGTGGAAGTTGAGCTCCGGCACCGGCTGCCAGGACGCCCAGTGCGGATGCGAGCTTTCGTCTGCGCACTTGAACAGGTTGCAGCGCCAGCTCTGCCCGGACAGCGCACCCAGCGGGCCGACATAGGCCTCCAGCAGGGCAAAGGGCAGGAAGAACTGCAGGCACCACTCGGTCGGCTCGCTCAGCTCCGGTTCCACCCGCGCGGGCAGGGTGGAGCGGATGGCCACCTGGCGGCCCTGCTCGGGCGTCAGTTTGACGAAGGCCTTGAAACCGCCCGGCGCCCGTTCGGCGTCGGTGATGTAGTAGCTGAGCAGGGTGCCGTTGCCGCTCATCTCCAGGTTCAGGTAACCGTTGTCCGTCGCCTGCCCGGCCTTGGGCTGGAAATACACCTCCACGCAGCTGTCCTTGCACACCAGATCCTGGAACTGCTGGTGCACGCAGCGCACGTAGCGATCCTGCACGCGGAAGATGCCGTGGATGCCGGCATCGCTGTACAGCAGCCTGGCCTCGGTGACGGGGCGGTGGTCGCTGCTCTCCGGGCGGAACTGCTCGATACGAATGATCTCGGCGGCCTGCCAGGCCGGCGCCGACCAGTCCGCCGTCAGCGCCACGGGTTCGGCCAGGTGATTCACGCAATAGTCCATCTGTCGGGGTTCCTGTTCTGGGCGTGCACAGAACCTGTTTACGAGCTTTTGGACTAGAGCCAGACAAGGCAAAAACAGCCGAGGAAGCGGAGTTTACGAGCTGTAAATGAGCATTCCGAGGCTGTTTTTAACGCCGTATGGCCGACGGCCAGGAGATCGTAAGCAGGTTCTCAGGCGCCGAGGATCACATAGACCTTGCGCACCGGGGTGAGGTTTTCCCAGGTGCCGCGGAAGCCGGCAGCGACCACGAAGGAGCTGCCGGGGCCGAACTCGCGGCTGCTGCCGTCGGCATCGGTCAGGCGCACCCGACCTTCGATCAGGTGGCAGAGCTCGTCGAAATCGCAGCTGCAGTATTCCTTGTGCGGGCCGGCTTCCCAGATCCCGGCAGTGAACTGCTTCTGCGGGTTGCTGAAGTGGCGCCAGGTGTGGCTGCGGTAGGGCGCCTCGACAATGGCCGGGTCGGTGATGTCGTTGATCTGCACTTCGACCGGGTTGCTGGCGAAGTCGACGACATGGGCGGGAAGCTTGGACATGAATGTTCCTCGTTGCGGATAGGGATTTAGGAGTCGAAGCCCACGCCGAAGGCATCCAGGGTGCGTAGCAGCAGGTTGCGCTGGCCGGTGCGGTCTTCCCGTTCCAGGCCACGCTGGGCCAGGCCCACGGCCATGTAGCGCAGCGGCTCGGGCGGGAAGGGGAAGGGCATGCGGCTGAGCATGCGCAGCGCGGTGCGCTCTGTGTGGGCGCCTTCGAGCAGGTCGAGCAGGGTGGCGGCGGCAAAGCGGCTGGCGGACACGCCCTGGCCGGTGAAGCCCAGCGCATAGGCGATGCGCCCGCCGGCGCTGCAGCCGGTGAACAGGGTGGTGCGCGCCGAGGAGTCGATGATGCCGCCCCAGGCGTGGCTGAAGCGGATATCGCCGAGCTGCGGGAAGGTGGCGAAGAACTGCTCGGCCAGGCGCACGAAGGTTTCCGGGCGCTGGGTCAGGCCCTCGTCGAGCTTGCTGGCGAAGGGGTAGATGGCGTCGTAGCCACCCCACAGGATGCGGTTGTCGGCGGTCTTGCGCAGGTAGTGGAACTGGTTGCCGGAGTCGGCGATGCCGTAGCGCCCGCGCCAGCCGATGGCGGTCAGCTGCAGCTCGCTCAGGGGCTCGGTGGTCAGGGCGTAGTCGTAGATCGGGATGACGCTGGACTTGAGCTGCGGCAGCAGGTTGGTGAACACGTTGGTGGCCAGGGCCAGGCGCTGCGCCAGCACCTCGCCGTAGGCGGTCTGCAGGGTGATGCCGTCGGCACGCGGAAGCAGCGCCTCGACCGGCGAATGTTCGTACAGTTCGATGCCTTGCTGCAGGCAGGCCCGGCGCAGTTCGCGCACCATGCGCACGGGGTTGAGCAGGGCGTAGTTGGGTTCGTACAGGCCGGCACTGTAGGCCGGCGAGTTGAGCCGATCCTTGAGCGCGTCGCCTTCCAGGTACTGGCAGTCGATACCGAAGCGCCGGTACTTCTGCTCCAGGGCGCGCAGGCCCTCCGTCTGCCAGGGTGTAGTGGCGACGTTGAGCTTGCCCTGGCGCTCGAACTCCACGTTCAGGCCCAGTTGCTCGATGTCCTGCTGCAGTTCGTCGAGGTTCTGCCGGCCCAGGCGGATCAGGGTTTCCGCCTCATCCGGCCAGCGCTTCAGGGCATTGGATACGCCGTGGGAAATGCTCGGGGCGCAGAAGCCGCCGTTGCGTCCGCTGGCGGCGCCGCCACAGGCTCCGGCTTCGAGCAGCACGATGCGTTTGTCCGGGTAGCGCCGCCGTGCCTGCAGGGCTGTCCACAGGCCGGTGAAGCCGCCGCCGACCACGGCCAGATCGCAGCGCAGCTGGCCAACCTGGCGGGTGAAGGCCGGTGGTGGGGCTGCGGCGTCCAGCCAGTAGGGCTGGGGAATGGCATGTTCGAGGCTGGCGAGGGCGCGTGGGGTCATGGACGTCTTCTTGTTATTGAGGCTATGGACTCGGCAGGCCGAGGATGGCGCGGGCAGCCACTTCGGTGCCGCGCGAGAGCTGCATCGCCGCGCCTGCCTGCTGCAGGCGCTGGCGCATGGCCGGGTCGCCGAGCAGCTGGGCGATGGCGCCGGGCAGGGCACCCAGCGGATCGGCGAAGCGCGGCAGGTAACGGCCGACGCCGACTTCCTCGGCGCGCCGGGCGTTGTCGTGGCCGTCCCAGCAGTAGGGGATGATCAGCGACGGCAGACCGAAGTACAGGGCCTCGCAGAAGCTATTGTTGCCGCCGTGGTGGATGAACAGCTGGCACTCGCGCAGCACCGCCGGCTGCGGGAACCAGCTGTCCAGGTAGACGTTGTCCGGCACGTTGTCGTACTGCTCGCGATAGGCGCCGACATTGATCAGGAAGCGGTAGGGCAGGGTCGCCGCCACGGCGATCAGGCGCTTCATCATGGCCACGTCGGCCGCGCCCAGGCTGCCGAAGCTGAGGTAGATCAGCGGCTGCTCGTTGTGCTGCGGGAACGGCGGCACCACATAGGGCGCCTCGCGGCGCACGCAGCCATCCAGGTAGACGAAGCGCTGCGGGTCGAGGGCCTGCTGGCGCTGGTAGCGCACCGGGCTGGGCGACAGCAGCAGGTTGAGCCAGGGCGACTCCTCGAGGAACAGGCCGGGCGCGCAGGGCTGGTGGCCATGGCTCTCGAGGAAGCGCGCCAGGCGCGCATGGGCCGGAGCGACGGCCTTGACGTAGTGCTGCTGGTAGCGCTCGCAGGCCTCCGCGTCGCTGGCGCTGGCGCCGGACAGGTAGGGCGGTACGGCCGCATCCGGCAGCTCGGTCTCGGCGCAGGAGATCACCCGCACCCAGGGGCAGCCGGCATTGGCGATGGCGGGGAACATCACCACGTTGTCCAGCACTATGGCGTCCGGCTTGAGCCGGGCCAGCAGCTGCTGCAGCGGCTTCTCGGCCTCGATGACGGTGTCGATGATGGCTTCCCAGGCCGGCGCCACGTAGCTGTCGATCTGCTCCAGCGGTGTCTGGTCGAAGTAGGGAATGTTGCGCTCGATGAAGCGCTCCCAGTAGTGCTGGTGCTCCGCGGCCGACAGCGGACTGTCGAGCAGCAGGGGGTATTCGGCGAAGCCGTACTCGGCGAACAGCCCCTGGAAGTGTTCGTGGCAGATGAACACCGGGCGCGCACCCTGTTCGCGCAGCGCCTGGGCGATACCGATGCAGTTCAGCGCGGCGCCGAAGCTGGCCTCGGGGAACAGGGCGATGAGTCTTTCTTTAGGCATGATCGGTTTTCTTCCATGTCCGGGGAGCTCGGGTCTCCGGCCGGTGTGTTCTAGATAATGTATTTTTTCAGATAAAAAAACATTTTTATTTTCTGCGCTGCAAATCCGCAGGGCAGGCGAACGCAATTGGCGGCGAGCATGCCATGCTCGCCGCGCCTTTGTCCGGGCTGTGGATTACCAGGCTTAGCGGCGCTGGTAGAAGCCTTGCGGAATGCCGCGGTTGGCGGTCTGCGGGCGTCCGGCGGCGGACAGGCGCAGGTGCAGGCGCAGCAGGTCGGCGGCGATCTGCAGCTGGCCGCGCTCGATGTGCTCGAGGATGCGCAGGTGCTCGCGCAGCGCTTCCTGCAGGCGGTGCACGCTGACCATCGGCAGCAGGTTGGGCAGGCGGCGCAGGCGCTGGTGCTGGAGCAGGGCGTCACCGATGAAGCGGTTGCCGCAGCAGGTGGCGATCATCTCGTGGAAGCCGATGTCCAGCTCGCGGAACTGCTCGATGTCGAAGTGCTCGATCGGTCGCGCCAGCAGCTCCTCGGTGCCGTCGCGCAGCAGTGCCAGGCGCTGGCGGTCGACGTTGAAGCCTTCGGCAAGCAGGGCTTCGGGCTCCAGCACCATGCGAAATTGCAGGCTCTCCTCGAGGGCCGTGAGGTTGTCCAGCAGTGGGCGGAAGCGCCAGGACTGGCCGGGGCCGCGCTCCAGCACCTGATCCTCGCTGAGCTGGCTGAGCACCTTCTGCGCCGCCGGCCGACCGATGTCGTAGCGGCGCATGACCTCGCTGATGCCGATGCTGTTGCTCAGGCGGCCGGCCATGCGGTCGCGCAGTACCGAGGCGGCCACTTCCTCTTCTTCGGCCTGTGGCAGGGCCGGGCTCAGTGCCTGGCTCGACGGGTCGGCGAGCAGGCTGTAGCCGCGCCCGGCCTGGTGTTCGGCCAGGCCCTGCTCGACCAACAGGTTGAGGCCGGCGCGAATCAGCGTGCGCGAAACCTGGAAGCTGCGCGCCAGCTGCTGCTCGGCCAGGGCGTCACCGCTGGCCATGCCGTTTTCCTGGGCCAGCTCGATGATCCGCCGGGCCAGTTCCAGGTGGTTGGTGCGGGGCTTCTTCTCGGTGTTCTTGCTCAAGCCGTGGCTCTCGTACGGGGTTGTTGCGCGCGACACACCTTATGCCACAGCGACGTTTGCTCAACAAGGAACAGAAAAGTGTTGACTTGCGAGTCGTGCTGGTTTTTATTTTAAAAAAAAGACACGTACCACCGCTTCATCCTTTGCTGCCTTCGAAACAACAACAAACAGTCGTTAGGTGTGCCACATGAAAAGAAGCAGAACCCTGCTGTGCGCAAGTCTTACCTTGTCCGCCGCTCTCGCGGCGCCATTGGCTCAGGCCAAGGACATGGTGATTTCCATCTGGGACGGTTACATGGCCCCGGATGCCCTGGAGAAGTTCCAGAAAGCCACCGGCATCGAGGCCGACAAGTCGCTGCACGCCACCAACGAAGAGATCATGGGCAAGCTCATGGCCTCTGGCGGTGAAGGCTATGACGTGGTGTTCGTCTCCGCCCAGTTCGCCGAGATCCTGCAGAAGCAGGGCCTGCTGGCCGAGATGGATGCGGCCAAGGTGCCCAACCTGAAGAACCTCTATCCCGAAGCGCAGGCGCTGGCCTACGACCCGGGCAACCACTTCTCGGCGCCCTACACCTGGGGTACCACCGGCATCTGCTACCGCTCCGACAAACTGGCCCAGGCGCCTGCCAGCTGGAACGACCTGCTCAAGCCCAGCGACGCGGTCAAAGGCAAGCTGACCCTGCTGGCCACCGACCGCTGGCTGCTCGGTGCCGGCTTCCTGGCCAACGGCTGGAGCGTCAACGAGGCCGACCCGGCGCATATCAGCCAGGTACGTGACGAGCTGATCCAGAGCAAGAAACGCATCCTCTCCTTCGACGACACCACCTTCTATTCCAAGCTGGCTTCCGGCGAGACGGTCATGGCCCACGCCTGGGATGGCTGGTGCAACTACGGCACCCAGGCCAACGCCAGCATCAAGTTCGTGGTGCCCAAGGAAGGCTCCGACCTGTGGGTCGACACCATGGTGGTGATGAAGAGCTCGAAGAACCTCGACGCGGCGTACAAGTTCGTCAACTTCATGCTGGAGAAGGACAACCACGCCTGGGTCGCCGAGAACATCCTCTACAAGGTGCCCAACCAGGCGGCCATGGCGGGGCTGAGCAAGGAGCTGCTGGCGCAGTACCCGAACCTCACCACGCCACCTGCCGAACTGGTCAAGCAGCAGCTGCTGCGTGACGTCGGCGGTTCCACGCAGAAGGCCTATACCCGCGCCGTGACCGAGATCATGGCCGCTCAATAGGGCTCACTGGCTCCACCCATGGAGCGGCGCCCGCCGCTCCATCATTCCAATCCGCTGCATACCACCCCACAGGCGTGGGGTTGGGGGAACTACGCATGAGTGTTTTGCACGCTGACAGACGCCTGTCGGCCTGGCTGCTGCTGCCCGCGCTGGGCTGGCTGGCGCTGTTTCTGCTGGTGCCGTGCCTGCTGGTGCTGGTCTACAGCTTCTTCGAGCGCGGTGCCTACGGCGGCATCGACTACGTGTTCACCTGGGACAACTACCTGCGTGCGCTCGACCCGCTGTACCTGGAGATTCTCCTGCGCTCGGCGAAGATCGCCGGGCTGGCCACCCTGTTCGCCGTGCTGATCGGCTACCCGGCGGCCTACGCCATCGTCCGCGCGCCGCAGCGGCGCCAGGCGATCTACCTGTTCCTGGTGATGCTGCCGTTCTGGAGCAATTACCTGATCCGTACCTACGCCTGGATCGTCCTGCTCAACCGCAAGGGCCTGCTTGCCGGCCTGCTGGAGCCGCTGGGCCTGTACGGCGAGCTGCTCGACATCCTGTACACCGAGAACGCGGTGATCCTGGGGCTGGTGTACAACTACATCCCCTTCGTGATCCTGGCGATCTACTCCTCGCTGTCGCGGATCAACCGCGAACTGTGGGAAGCCTCCAGCGACCTCGGCGCCTCCGGCTGGACGACCTTCCGCCGCATCATCCTGCCGATGAGCGTGCCCGGCATCGCCGCCGGCGCGGTGTTCGTCTTCGTCCTCAGCATCGGCAACTTCATCACCGCCGACCTGCTGGGCGGCAAGCAGGTGCTGATGGTCGGCAACCTGATCTATTCGCAGTTCCTCACCGCACGCGACTGGCCGTTCGGCTCGGCGCTGGCCTTCTTCCTGATCGCCATCATGCTCCTGCTGCTGTTCATCCAGGCACTGCTGGCCCGTCGTGCCCAGGGGGCCCGCCATGCGTAATCCATCCGCCGTGCTGCTCGGCAGTCACCTGTGGCTGGTGTATGCCTTCCTCTATGTGCCGATCCTGGTGCTGATCCTGCTGTCGTTCAACGCCAGCGGCCTGCCCACCGCCTGGGGTGGCGCTTCGCTGAAATGGTACGGCGCGCTGCTGGCCAACCAGGCGATCCAGCACGCCGCGCTGAACACCCTGATCGTGGCGCTGGTGTCCACCACCCTGGCCTGCCTGCTCGGCACCCTGCTGGCGCTGGGCGTCGAGCTGCGCGCCCATGCCAGCGGCAACCCGGCACGCAGCGCCGGGCTGGCCGACACCTTGCTGATGGCGCCGATGATCATTCCCGACATCGTCCTGGCCATCGCCCTGCTGAGCTTCTTCAACCTGCTGAAGATGAGCCTGGGCCTGCACTCGATCATCCTGAGTCACGTGGTGTTCAACATCGCCTTCGTCTGCGCGGTGGTGCGCACCCGCCTCAAGCACTTCGACTACTCGATTCTCGAGGCCTCCATCGACCTCGGCGCGAGCTGGCCGACCACCCTGCGCCGGGTGCTGCTGCCGGCGATCTTTCCCGGCGTGCTGGCCGGCGGCCTGCTGGCGTTCACCCTGTCGGTGGACGAATTCATCATCGCCTTCTTCAACTCCGGCGCCGGCAGCGCCTCGACCACCTTGCCGATGCAGGTCTACTCGATGATCCGCTTCGGCGTCACTCCCGAAATCAACGCTCTGGCGACCCTGGTGATGCTGGTCAGCTTCACCGCGCTGTTCGCTTCCCAGCGGCTCAACAAGGTGCAAAGCAAGCATGAAGACTGACAAAGCCCCGCTGCTGGTCCTCGACAAGGTCAGCAAGAGCTACGGCCAGGGCCTGGCCGTGGACAACGTGTCGCTGAACGTGCGCGAGAACGAGTTCTTCGCCCTGCTCGGGCCTTCCGGCTGCGGCAAGAGCACCCTGCTGCGCATGCTCGCCGGCTTCGAGACGCCGACCTCCGGGCAGATCTTCCTCGACGGTCGCGACATCTCGCCGATCCCGGCCAACCGCCGGCCGCTCAACCTGATGTTCCAGTCCTACGCGCTGTTCCCCACCATGAGCGTGCGCGACAACATCGCCTACGGCCTGGAGATGGAGAAGCTGCCGAAGGACGAGATCGTCCAGCGCGTCGACGCCATGCTGGAGACCGCGCAGCTGCGCGACCTGGCCCGCCGTCGTCCGGATCAGCTGTCCGGCGGCCAGCGCCAGCGCGTGGCCCTGGCCCGTGCGCTGATCAAGCGCCCGCGGGTGCTGCTGCTCGACGAGCCGCTCGGCGCCCTGGACAAGAAGCTGCGCGGCAAGATGCAGCTGGAACTCAAGCGCCTGCAGCACGAGAGTGGCATCACCTTCATCGTGGTCACCCATGACCAGGAAGAGGCGCTGGTCATGGCCGACCGCATGGCCGTGCTCAAGGATGGCCAGGTCAGCCAGTGCGGCAGCCCGGCCAACCTCTACGAGTACCCGAAGAACCGCTTCGTCGCCGACTTCATCGGCGTCAGCAACCTGATCGAGGCCCGGCGCCTGCCCGGCAACCAGGTCGAGGCCGGTGGCCAGACCCTGCAGATCGAACCGACCGCCGAGGCCGTTAGTGGCCAGGTGACCCTGGCCCTGCGCCCCGAACGCCTGCGCGTGCTCGGCACACAAGCGGCCGCTTGCGACAACCAGCTCGACGGCCAGGTGGTGGAGGTCGCGTACCACGGCCTGGACACCAACCTGCACGTGCGCACGGCGGTTTCCGCCAAGCCGCTGATCGTCCGCGTGCCGAGCGCCGAGCACGAGTTCTCCTCCTTCACCAGTGGCATGCCGATCCGCCTCGGCTGGAGCGCCGAGCATGCCCGCGTACTGTCCTGCTGAATCACAAGAACAACACCGGAGTACCGACCATGAGTGAACGCAAAGTCATCGCCTTCTTCCCCGAGGCCGCCTACGGGCCGGCGCTCAACTCCGTGGGCATCGCCCAGGCCTGCGAGGCACTGGGACACAAGGCGGTGTTCCTCACCGACCCGGGCATGACCGGGGTGTATTCGGCCTACGGCTTCGAGGAGCACTACGTGAACATGTCTGAGCCGATGCCGGCCGAGGAGATGGCACGCTACTGGAGCGACTTCATCAACGGCCATATCCCCAACTTCCGCAAGGCGCCGATCGACCAGCTCGACAACTATGTGAAGGAATGCTGGGCGGCCATCGTCGAGACCAGCAAGTGGGCGCAGAAGGGCCTGCCGGAGATCCTCGAGCGGATCAAGCCGGATCTGATCTGCGTCGACAACGTCATCCTGTTCCCGGCCATCAAGCAGTACGGCAAGCCCTGGGTACGCATCATCTCCTGCTCGGAGAACGAGGTGCACGACCCGGACATCCCGCCTTACCTGTCGGGCATGAGCGTCGACGACAAGGCCGGCCATGCGCGCTTCGATGCCAAGTTCGAGGAAGTGATCAAGCCAATCCACGAGGACTTCAACGCCTTCCTCGCCGAGTGCGGCGAGCGTCCCTATCCGCTGGGCACCTTCTTCGAGGAGTCGCCCTGGATGAACCTGCTGCTGTATCCGGATCCGGTCAAGTTCGAGCGCCGCTACCCGCTGCCGCCGGCGCGCTTCCACTACCTGCAGGGCTGCGTGCGCCAGGACAAGGCCTATGAGATTCCCCAGTTCCGCGCCAACAACGACAAGCCGCTGCTCTACGTCAGCTTCGGCAGCCTTGGCTCCGGCGACGTCGAGCTGCTCAAACGGCTGATCGCCAGCATCGGCAAGCTGCCGTACCGCGCGCTGTTCAACGTCGGCGAGTACGTCGAGCAGTACACCGACCTGCCGGACAACGTGATCGTCTCCAACTGGTACCCGCAGCCTTCGGTGATCGCCCAGGTCGACGCGGTGATCCATCACGGCGGCAACAACAGCTTCACCGAGTGCCTGTACTTCGGCAAACCGGCGATCGTCATGCCCTACGTGTGGGACGGCCACGACAACGCCATGCGTGCCCAGGAAACCGGACACGGCTTCCGCATGGATCGCTACGACTGGGACGACAGCGAGCTGGCCGACAAGCTGGCGCTGTGCGTCGGCGATGCCGCGATGCAGGCGCGCCTCCAGCACGCCAGCGCCTACATGACCTCGCGCAAGGGCCCGCAAGACGCGGCCAAGATCCTCGATGGAATCCTCAAAAATGCCTGAAGCCCGCCTGCAATCCAGCGCCCCGCACATCATCGGCGCCCGCGACTACGCCGACCTGGTGGACTGGGGTTAC
The DNA here is from genome assembly GCF_014490745.1 of Pseudomonas alcaligenes. Lineage (NCBI taxonomy): Bacteria > Pseudomonadati > Pseudomonadota > Gammaproteobacteria > Pseudomonadales > Pseudomonadaceae > Aquipseudomonas > Aquipseudomonas alcaligenes. The sequence goes on from NZ_LZEU01000001.1 coordinate 817,503, forward strand.
CAGTCCGACGCCGTCGCCGGGCAGTCCCACTCCAGCGGCCGCCTGCTGTTCAAGGGGCCGGGCAACAGTCCGGAAGTCGGCCTGTGGGTGTGCACCCCGGGCACCTGGAAGCTGTCCATCCCGCGTGACGAGCTGTGCCACTTCCTCGAGGGCGTCGCCATCTACCGCCGCGACAACGGCGAGGTGATCGAGGTCGGCGCCGACACCCTGGTCATGTTCCCCGCCGGCTGGACGGGTGAGTGCGAAGTGCGCGAGACCCTGCGCAACACCTACATGCTGGTCTGAACCGGCCCCATTCGCCGCGCCCGGCGGGCGCGGCCCTGTCTGAAAAAGCGAGTAAAGCACGATGAAAACCCCCGTTATCCACCGCCCCCTGCAGGTCACCGAACTCAAGGACTGGGGCGTGATCCCGACCATGCTCGAAGGCCAGTCGCACGTCAGCGGTGTGGTGCTGCACAAGGGCCCTGAGGGCCAGTCCGAGTGCGGCATCTGGCACTGCACGCCGGGCAAGTGGTTCTGCCACGTCACCAGCGACGAGTTCTGCCACTTCCTCGAAGGGCGTTGCACCTACGTGCATGAGTCGGGCGAAGTGATCGAGATCACCCCGGATACCGCCGCCTTCTTCCCCAAGGACTGGAAAGGCGTGTGCACCGTCCACGAGACGGTGAAAAAGGTCTACATGATCCGGTGATGCCATGAACCAGGCCCTGACCCCTTCCAGCGAGGTGCGCGCGCAGCAGCGCGCGGCCTTCGTCGCTCGCCACTGGCATGCCGAGGCGACCTTGCAGGCACTGCCGGCCGATGCCTCGGCGCGCCGCTATTTCCGCCTGCCGGGCGCGTCCCTGCTGCTGATGGATTCGCCGCCCGCGGGCGAGCCGCTGGCGCCCTACCTGCGGGTGGCCGAGCTGCTGCACGAGCAGGGCCTGTCGGCGCCGCGGGTGCTGGCGGCCGACGAGCAGGCAGGCCTGGCGCTGATCGAGGACTTCGGTCAGGCCACCTACACCCGCCTGCTGGCTGCCGGCCAGGCCGAGGCGCCGCTGTACGAGCTGGCCGTCGACTGCCTGGTGGCCCTGCACCGCGCACCGGCCGAGCAGGCCGCGGTACTGCCGGCCTACAACGACCAGCGCCTGGCCGACGAATTCGCCCTGTTCATCGACTGGTACGCGCCGCTGCTGCTCGGCGCGGCGCCATCCTCGGCCCTGCGCACGGCCTATATGGCGCTGTTCGACGGCCTCTGCGACCTGGTCGCCGGGCGTCGCGAGGCCCTGGTGCTGCGCGACTTCCACGTCGACAACCTGATGCTCCTGGAAGAGCGCAGCGGCGTGGCCGCCTGCGGCCTGCTGGACTTCCAGGACGCCCTGCACGGCGCCTGCGCCTACGACCTCATGTCGCTGCTCGAAGATGCGCGTCGCGACCTGCCGCGCGAGCTGCAGGACAACCTGCTGCAGCGCTACCTGGCGCAGCGCCCGCAGCTCGACCGCGAGGCCTTCCTCGCCGACTACGCGGTGCTCGCCGCCCAGCGTCACGCCAAGGTGCTCGGCATCTTCGTGCGCCTGGCCAAGCGCGACGGCAAGCTCGGCTACCTCGCTCACCTGCCACGGGTGCTGCGCCTGTTCCGCGAGGCACTGGAACGGCCGGCGCTGCATCCGCTACGCGATTTCCTCGATTGCCACCTCGAAGGCTGGCGCGACGACCTGCCGGTCGCCGTGCTCGACGGCCTGCGTGGCCAATCTCTCTGACTTTGCAGGAACTGCCATGACCACCTTCAACTGCGACACCCCGCTGCGCTTCATCAACCCGGACTACCAGAGCCCGGCGACCCGCCGCCTGCGCGGCATCATCGACCCGGCCAGCCTGCAGCAGGTCGGCAGCATCGGCCTGTGCGAGCAGGGCGACGTGGACGCGGCGCTGGACGCCGCCGGCGCCGCCTACCAGCAGTGGCGCAAGGTCGATGCCAAGAGTCGCGCCGCGCTGCTGCACCGCCTGGCCAACGCCATCGAGCAGAACGAGGCGTGCAACCGCGAAGTGGCGCGGCTGATGACCCTGGAGATGGGCAAGCCATTCCCCGAGGCTATGGGCGAGCTGGCCAACTGCGCGCCGATCTTCCGCTACTACGCCGAGATGGCCCGCGACGAGGCCGGCAAGGTCGCCGGCACCACCCAGCTCGGCTCCTTCCAGCATGTGCGCTACGAACCCTATGGCGTCAGCGTGCACATCATGCCGTTCAACTTCCCGATCCTGCTGATGTGCTGGACCCTGGCCGCCTCGCTGGCCGCCGGCAACGCCTGCATCGTCAAGCCGGCCGAGAGCACCAGCCTGTGCACCCTGAAGTTCATGGAGCACTTCCGCGTGCTGCCGGCCGGGCTGATCTCCTGCCTGCCGGGCGATGCGCAGACCGCCCAGCTGCTGGTGCAGTCCGAGCGCACCCATGCGGTGGCCTTCACCGGCAGCGTGGCTGCCGGCAAGGCGGTGGCGATGGCCTGCGCCGAACGCATGAAACCGGCGGTGATCGAGGCCGGCGGCAGCGACCCGATGATCATCAGCCAGCACGCGCCGCTGGAGGTGGCTGCTGCTGGTGCGGTGACCGCTGCCTTCCACCTGACCGGGCAGATCTGCACTTCGGCCGAGCGTTTCTTCGTGGTCGACGCGGTTCACGATGAGTTCGTCGCCCGCTTCGCCGAGCGCACCCGTCAGCTGCGCATCGGCCATGGTCTGGAACACAGCGAGATCGGCCCGCTGGTCAGCCAGGCCGCGCGCGACAAGGTCATGCGCCTGGTCGACGACGCCGTGGCCAAGGGTGCCCAGGTGGTCTGTGGCGGGCGTGTGCCGCCGCAGCACCCGGTCGGCTGGTTCTACGAGCCGACCATCCTCACCGGCGTCACCGCCGAGATGGCGATCTTCCACGAGGAGTGCTTCGGCCCGGTGGCGGCCATCTGCAAGGTCGCCGACTTCGACGAGGCCGTGCGTCTGGCCAACGACTCGCCGTTCGGCCTCGGTGCCTCGCTGTTCTCCACCGACCTGGCCGAGGCCATGGAGGCCGCCGACCGCCTGGAAGCTGGCATGGTCTGGGTCAACAACCCGCTGATCGACAACGACGCGCTGCCCTTCGGTGGCTGGAAGATGTCCGGTATGGGCCGCGAGCTGGGCCGCCAGGGCCTGGATGCGTTCCGCCGCTCGAAGATGGTGATCATCGACCACCAGCCGCAGATCCAGTCGTGGTGGTACCCCTACGCCGACGACCAGTTCTACCGCGTCTGAGTCAGGAGACTGCCATGAACGCCGCCGCTGCCGTAACCGCCACGCCTGCCCAGCGCAGGCGTGGCGCGCGCCTGGCTCGTGCTGCCACGGAGGTCGGCCGATGATCTGTTACGGAGCGGCCGCGGCCCAGGACAGTCTGCAGGCCTTCAACCAGTGCCTGCTGCAACTGGGGCGTCTGCCGCGCGAGCGGGACGCGGCGCAGTTCATCGCCGATGCGCTGCAACTGCTGCGCGACCTGGTGCCTTTCGACTCGGCCTGGTGGGGTGAGCTATCCGCGCCGCAGGCCGGTGCGCAGCCGCAGAACTGGATGCACGGGCGGATCGGCCTGAGCGAATCCTTTGTCGCCGAGTGGCGCCAGATCGCCGCCCGCGACAGCTTCTGCCACGACACCCTGAGTCGGCCCGGGGAAGTGTTGCGCGCCAGCGGCTTTGGCGATCCCTGCGCGGCGGTCAACGACTTCGCCCGCCGGCATGACCTCTACCACCTGCTGACGATCACTTTCGAGCTGCCCGAAAGCGGCCTGATGTTCTTCATCTGCCTCTACCGGGGCGTGGCCGGGCGGGCCTTCAGCGACGCCGAGGCCAACCTGTTCTCCTCCTTCTGCGACCACCTGCTGCAGCTCTGGCGCTTTCAACTGCAGGATCTGTTGCGCCTGGCCCCCAGCGATGCGGCGAGCGACTTCGCGGTGGCCACCCAGGATGGCCGCCTGCTGTACATCGGCGCGCGGCTGTGCAGCTGCATCGCCGCGGTGGAGCCCGACTGGAGTGGCTCGCTGTTGCCCGCCAGCTTGCTCGAGCAAGTGCCCCGGGCGCCCTGCGTGGTGCGCCTGGGCCGCGGCAACCTGACCCTCACGGTGGTGGGCGAGCAGGTGCTCCTGGCGCTCTCGGCCGCCTCGCGCAGCACGGCTCTGGCGCCGCGCGAGCGCAGCGCCGCCATGCTGTTCGCCGCCGGGCACTCGTACAAGGAAATCGCCCGGATGCTGGCCCTGAGCCCGGCCACCGTGCGCACCTACCTACGCAATTGCTACCTGCAGCTGGGCGTGCGCAGCAAGGTCGAGCTGGGTTCCATTCTGCGCCTGTCGCCACCGCTGCCGACCACCCCGGGGCAGGTGCGCAGCGCGCCCGGCGCAAGGAGTTGCCTGGGCCCTCCTCATTTGTAGAGGGCCGCAGATTTCCTCGGCTCGTTAGGCTGTCCCGGCATGCCGCAGGCATGCACATCGGTCGCTTCGACCATGTCCTGAACACTTACTGAGGTAAGGAACGTGAAACTCTCAACGTTATGTATGGCACTGGCCAGCACGACAGTTTCGGCCTTTGCGCTGCTCGGCTGTCAGTCCGCCAGCACGCCGGCGGCCGACCTGGTGCTGCGCAATGGCTACGTGTACACCGTCGATGGTCAGGAGTCGGTGCAGCAGGCGGTGGCCGTGTCCGCCGGCAAGATCGTCTATGTCGGCAGCGATGCCGGTCTGGCACCCTTTATCGGTCAGCAGACCCAGCAGATCGACCTGGCCGGGCGCATGCTGATGCCGGGCTTTATCGATGCCCATATGCACCCGGGCGACGGCGGCCGCGCCCTGTCGCTGTGCGACCTGAAATACCAGGCGATGACCCGCGCCGACTTCCAGAAAGCCATCCAGGCCTGCCTGGATGCCGATACCGGCAAAGGCCCCAACGACTGGCTGGAAGTGGGCAGCTGGGATCGCATGGGCATGAACAACCTCGATGGCGATCCGGACAAGGCGACCCTCGATGCGCTGAAAACCGACCGGCCGATTTCGGTGCGCTCCACCGATTTCCACACCGTGCTGACCAACTCGCGCGGCCTGCAACTGGCCGGCATCAGCAAGGCCACGGTCGATCCCGAAGGTGGCAAGTTCGCCCGTGACAGCGCCGGCAACCCCAGCGGCATCGCCGAGGACGGCGCCACCGAAGCCATAGTCGCGGCCATCCCGCCGGCCACCGAGGCGCAGAAGCTGGCGCAGATCCGCCTGGCCCTGGATGCCATGCGCGAGCAGGGCATCACCAGCTTCTTCGACGCCCTGTCCGGGCCGGAAAACGCCAAGGCCTTCCGCCAACTGCAGCAGTCCGGCGACCTGACCGCCCGCGCCCTGCTGGCGATCAAGCTGGACCCGGCCGCCGCCGCGGCCGACCCGGTCAAGACCATCGCCGAGGCCAAGGCCCTGGCGCAGACCTACGACCAGGGCGCCATCCAGGCGACGCCGACGGTGAACATGCGCCACGTCAAGCTGTTCATGGACGGCATCATCAACGCTCCGGCCGACACCGGCGCGCTGCTGACTCCCTATCTGCACAATACCGGCAGCGAACAGAAGCCGCACTGGATGCCGGGCAGCAACCTGGGCGAGCTGTACTACTCCGCCAAGGTGCTCGATCCGCTGCTGGTCGAGGCGGTGAAGGCCGGCTTCGACCCGCACCTGCATGCCACCGGCGAACGCGCCGTGCGCGAATCGCTGGACGGTTTCGCCTATGTCCGCCAGCAACTGCCGAACAGCGATTTCCGTCCGTCCATCGCCCATGCCGAGGTCGTCGCTCCGGCTGACTATCCGCGCTTCAAGGCCCTCGACGTAACGGCCACCATGTCCTTCCAGTGGGCCCAGCAGGCACCGTTCTCGGTCGACGGCACTGACGACCACCTGGGCGCCGAGCGCATGGCGCGCATGGAGCCGTCCGGAAGCATCCACAACGCCGGTGGGCGCATCGCCTTCGGCAGCGACTGGCCGGTCGATCCGCTCGACGAAATGCTCGCTCTCAAGGTTGGTGTCACCCGCGCCGGCGACCCTACCAACCCGCACAGCTACGGCCCCAACTACGCCGCCCGCCTCAACGCCGACCCGGCGCTGTCGCGCAGTGCCGTGCTGCGGGCGATCACCCGCAACGCCGCCGAACAGCTGCGTCTGGAGCAGGCGGTCGGCTCGGTCGAAGTGGGCAAGTTCGCCGACCTGATCGTGCTGGAGAAGAACTTCATGCAGGTGCCGGAGGAAGAGCTGGCGCGCAATCAGGTGTTGCTGACCCTGGTCGGCGGCAAGGTGGTCTTCGCCAAGGATCAGTTCGCTCCGCTGACCACCGCCAACAAGTGAGATCTGCCGCAGTCGTGTTGATCCGCCAGGTGCCGAAGCGGCAAGGGCGATCAGCCATCGGCTGCTGACCCATAACAATAAGATTCAGGAATTCAAACGATGTACATGAACAAGTTGAGCATGCTCACGCTCGCCATCGCGGCGGCAACCACCCAGTTGGCCCATGCCGCGGAAGTGGTCGACGATGACTCCAAGGCTGTGGGTACCGAACTGCTGGCCCAGGGCCTGCAGGACTCCAGCCAGGCGCAGTCCAGGGGCTTTGTGGAAGACGCCAAGCTGACCCTGCTGAGCCGCAACATGGTGTTCTACAAGAACCTCCGCAACAACGATGCGGCCGCCCAGAACTACCGCAGCGACTGGTCCCAGGCGGAAATGCTGACCTACACCTCGGGTTATACCCAGGGCACGGTTGGCGTCGGTCTCGACGCCTTTGCCAATGGTGCCGTGCGCCTCAACGGTGGCGGCGGTACCGGTGGCAGCAGCAACCTGCCCGTCGACGGCAGTCACTGTGACGAGAATGCCTTCGGCGAGACGATCAGCTGCCAGGGCCAGGACAGCTACGGCATGGTCGGCGGTGCGGTGAAACTGCGCATTTCCGAGACCGAGCTGAAAGTCGGTGACCTCAATCCGCAGAGCCCGGTGTTCGGCACCTGGGACGGCTACCTGATGCCGGCGCACACCAATGGGGTGATGTTCAGCAGCAACGAGATCAAGGATCTGGCTCTGCAGGGCGGTCACTTCACTTCGGGCAACGCCGAAAACAGCAGCAACCGCGACGGCAACCTGGGCACCATCTACGGCTATACCCGGGTCGATCGCGCCGACTATATCGGCGGCGATTACACCTTCAGCGAAACCTTGTCGGGCGGCCTGCATGCGGCCAACTTCGAGGATGTCTGGCATCAGTATTACGCCGACCTCTACCACTTCCTGGCGCTGGGCGAGGGCACCTCGCTGCTGACCAGCTTCAACTACTACAAGACCGACGATGCCGGCGACGCGCGGGCGGGCGAGATCAACAACGACTCGTTCAGTGTGTCCCTGGCGCTGACCACCGGGGCGCACACCTTCACCTTCGCCCATCAGCGCATCAACGGCGACACCCCGTTCGATTACCTGGGCATCAGCGGTTTTGACGGCGCCGATAACGGCGTCAACGGTGCCAACCCGCTGGGTGCCTACAACGGCGGCGGCTCGATCTGGCTGGCCAACTCCTCGCAGTGGTGTGACTTCAACGCCCCGGGCGAGAAGTCCTACAAGCTGCAGTACGACCTCGATGCCAGCAGCCTGGGTGTGCCGGGGCTGAGCTTCATGGCGCGCTATGTCACCGGCAAGGATTCCGATGGCAGCGGCGCCGACCCGACCGGCGCCTATGCCTGGGAAGCCGGGGTGGTCGATGGCGAGGAGTGGGAGCGCGACATCCAGGTCGCCTACGTGGTGCAGGACGGCTCGGCCAAGGGACTGTCCTTCAAGTTGCGCCAGGCCACCTACCGGGGCAACAGCGCGGCCAACCTCAACGCCGGCGATGACAACGAGGAAGTGCGTTTCATCACCGAGTATCCCCTGGACATTCTGTAGTTCGGCCATGACGCCGCCGCAGGCCCGTCTGGCCTGCGGCGGCCTCCTGAATTCCGGGAGCCTGGCGCGACTGCCAGGCTCCCTCGCAACAAGAGGCACCTATGAGCAACAGCCCTGCATTTCCCACCCTGGCCCTGATCCTCGCCGCCGGCCAAGGCACGCGCATGCGTTCCAACCTGCCCAAGGTCATGCACCAGGTCGGCAACCGTCCGCTGCTCGGCCATGTGCTGGCCACCGCCGAGCAGGCCGGCATCGAGCACCTGGCCGTGGTCCTCGGCCCGGACAGCCCGGCGGTGTTCGACTACGTGCAGCAGGTGGCACCGCGTGCACGGCGCTTCGTCCAGCGTGAGCGCCTGGGCACCGCCCATGCGGTGCTGGCCGCCCGCCCGGCGTTGCAGGCGCATGCCGAGGGTTGCGTGCTGGTGCTGTTCGGCGACTCGCCACTGATCGGCGTGCACACCCTCGAGCGTCTGCGCCAGACCCTGATCGACGGCGCCGCGGTGGCGGTGGCCGGCTTTACCACCGAGCAGCCCGGCCCCTACGGTCGCCTGCTGGTGGAGGAGGGCCGGCTGAAGGCCATCCGCGAGGCCAAGGACGCCAGCCCGGAAGAACTGGCGATCAACCTGTGCAACGGCGGGGTGATGGGCTTTCGCGCCGACCACTGCCTGTGGCTGCTCGAGCGCATCGGCAATGCCAACGCCCAGGGCGAGTACTACCTCACCGACGCGGTGGAGCTGGCCAATGCCGCCGGCCTGGCGGTGGTGGCGGTGGAGGTCGAGGAAGAGGAAATCCTCGGGGTCAACGACCGCGAACAACTGCATGCCGCCGAGCAGGTATTCCAGCGCCGCCGGCGCAGCCGGGCGATGCGCGAGGGGGTGACCCTGGCCGCCGCCGACACCGTGTATTTCAGCGCCGACACCGAGCTGGAGGCCGATGTGCGCATCGAGCCCTGCGTGGTCTTCGGCCCCGGCGTGCGGGTGGGGCGCGGCGCACACATCGCCGCCTTCAGTCGCCTGGAACATATCCGTATCGAAGCGGCCGCCACGGCCTGAGGGGAGTCAGCGATGGATATCTATCAGCACCTGTACATCGACGGGCAGTGGACGCTGCCGATCCAGGGCGGCAGCTTCGCCAGCCTCGATCCGAGCGACGAGAGCCTGCTGGCCCAGGTGCCGGCGGCCACCGCCGAGGACGTCGACCGGGCCGTGCGCGCGGCTCGCCGCGCCTTCGATGATGGCCCCTGGCCGCGCCTGTCCGGCGCCCAGCGCGGCGAGGTGCTGCGCGCCATCGCTGCCGGCATTCGCCGCCGCCTGCCGCAGCTGGCGCGCCTGGAAGTGCGCGACAACGGCAAGCCGTTGCCCGAGGCCGAGTGGGACCTGGGCGATGCCGCCGGTTGCTTCGACTATTACGCCGACCTGGCCGAGGCCGCCGACCGCGCGCCACGGCAGGGCATCGCCCTGGCCGACGAGCGCTTCAGCTCCTGGGTCGAGCGCGAGCCGGTGGGCGTGGTGGGCGCCATCATTCCGTGGAACTTCCCGCTGCTGATGGCCGCCTGGAAGGTCGCCCCGGCGCTGGCCGCCGGCTGCTGCATCGTCCTCAAACCGTCCGAGCTGACGCCGCTGACGGCCCTGGAGCTGGCCGCCATCGTCCACGAGGCGGGGGTGCCGGCCGGGGTGTTCAACCTGGTCACCGGCCTCGGCGCCGACGCCGGCGCGCCGCTGGCCGAGCACCCGCTGGTGGACAAGCTGGCCTTCACCGGCAGCGTGCCGACCGGGCGCCGGGTGATGCAGGCCGCCTCCCGCGAGATCAAGAACCTCAGCCTGGAGCTGGGTGGCAAGTCGCCCTTTATCGTGTTCGCCGACAGCGACATCGCGGCGGCGGTGGAGTGGATCCTGTTCGGCATCTTCTGGAACCAGGGCCAGGTCTGCTCGGCCACCTCGCGGGTGCTGGTGCAGCGTGCGCTGTACCCGGCGCTGCTCGAACGGCTGGTCGCGGAGACGGCCAAGATCCGTATCGGCAACGGCCTGGAGGCGGGCGTGCTGCTTGGCCCGCTGGTCAGCCTCGGGCAGTACGAAAAGGTGCTGGCCGCCATCGAGTCCGGCCGCGCCAGCGGTGCACGCCTGCTGCACGGCGGCGAGCGCCCGGCCGGGCTGGAGCAGGGCTACTACCTAAGCCCGACGATCTTCGCCGACGTGCCCACCGATAGCGACATCTGGCGCGAGGAAATCTTCGGCCCGGTGGTCTGCCTGCGCGCCTTCGACGACGAGGCCGAGGCCCTGCGCCTGGCCAACGATTCGCCCTTCGGCCTGGCGGCGGCGGTGATGTCGCGCGACCTGCCGCGCGCCGAGCGGGTGGCTCGGCGCCTGCGCGCCGGCATCGTGTGGATCAACTGTTCGCAGCCGACCTTCACCGAGGCGCCCTGGGGTGGCTACAAGCAGAGCGGCATCGGCCGCGAGCTGGGCCAGTGGGGTTTCGACAGCTACCGCGAGGTGAAACAGATCACCCGTTACGACAGCGACCAGCCCTGGGGCTGGTACATCAAGTGAGAGGTGCGTCGGTCCCCGCATGGCTGGCGCGCTGCAGTGCAGGTCGCTGACCAGGGCGGTTCTGGCGGTAGCGGCTGCGCAGGGCGTGAGCACGTCCTGCTGATCGTCAATTTACGGCAGTAGCCGCGCCCCGTGAGGGGGGCGGTTCGTATTCATCGTGGTTAAACCCTTCATGGAGATACCTCATGAGTCGCAAGTCCCGTCGTAGCAATTCCCCCCTGGCCCGCCTGTTCCGTCGTCTGCAGTGGGCCCATCACGAATCCGAGCGCACCGGCATGCCGGTGGACGAACTGCTCGACCTGCAACGCGAGCAGGAGCGCCTGGCCAATAGCCAGCGCCAGCAGCGTCGCGATTTCCTCAAGACCCTCGGTGCCGGCGTCGCCGGAGCCAGCCTGCTCGGTGGGCTCAGCCCGGCCCTGGCGGCCATGGGCGGGCAGGGCAACGGCCCCGGGCGAGTGATCGTCATCGGCGCCGGCCTGGCCGGCCTGCGCTGCGCCCACCGGCTCAAGCAGTACGGCTATGGCTGCACCCTCTACGAGGGCAATACCCGCATTGGCGGGCGCGCCTTCACCACCCGCGATTTCTTCGACGACGGCATGGCCGTCGAGCGTGGTGGCGAGCTGGTGTCCACCGAGCACAGCGCCCTGCGCAACCTGGTCAACCAGCTCGGGCTCAGCCTGGAGGACGTCAACAGTGGCGGGACGCCCGGCAGCGAGGAGCTGTACCGGGTCAATGGCCAGCTCTACCGCGAGGATCAGCTGGCCGCCGACTGGCGCCTGCTCAAAGACCTGTTCAAGCGCACCCAGCAGGCCGCGCCCTGGCAGCCGACCTACAACGCGAACAACGCCGAACATCGGCGCCTGGACGTGATCAACGTGCCGGACTGGCTCGACCAGACCGGCATCGGCCGCAACAGCAACTTCGGCCAACTGATGCAGGCCGACGTGATTTCCGAGTATGGCCACACGCCCCAGGAGCAGACCTGTCTGAACCTGGTCTACCTGATGGCCTCGAACTCGACCAACGAGCCGCTGCCATTGGCCGGCACCGACGAGCGCTTCCACATAGTCGGCGGCAACGACTCGGTGGTGTACGCCATGGCCAACCAGTTGGCGGCGGGCAGCATAGTCACCGGCAAGCGCCTCACCAGCATTTCCGGCAGTGCCATGGGCCCCTACGTCTGCGGCTTCGCCGACGGCAGCACCGACATCTGCGACCAACTGGTGCTGGCCCTGCCGTTCAGCAAGCTGCGCGAGGTGGATATCTCCCCGGAGATCCGCGCCAGCTTTGCCCCGGCCAAGCGCCTGGCGATCGCCGAGATGACCCTCGGCAGCAATGCCAAGATCCATATCCAGTGCGGCTCGCGGCCCTGGAATGCGCAGCGCCAGGTAGGTGGCGAACTGGTGCAGATGGGCGGGGTGAGCTATTCCGGCGCCGATGGCTTCGTCACCGTATGGGACACTCAGGTGGGCAAGCCGACCACCGGCAGCGTGCTGAGCAACTTCCTCGGCGGCCAGCAGGGGCGCGCGCTGAGCGCCAGCGTGCCGTTCCAGCAGGCGGCGAGCCAGGATGTGAACCGGCTGCTTGGGCAGATCGAGCCGGTGTTCCCCGGTACCAGCGCGGCCTACCAGGGCAAGGCGCTGGTATCCAAATGGCCGATCAACCCCTGGAGTGGTGGCAGCTACGCGGCGCCTATGCTGGGTCACTACACCCGCTTCTGGGGCGCCCAGTGGGAGAAGGATGTCGGCAATCGCATTCACTTCTGTGGTGAGCACTGCTCCCAGGAATACTGGGGCTTCCTCAATGGCGCGGTGGAGACCGGCGAGCTAGCCGCCCAGGCCCTGGTGCAGGGCTAAGCGGCAGCGCGGCAGGGCAGGGAGGCCCTGGCCGCGTTTGGCTGGCGTGAGGCTTTGTCGGCCCGTGTCCACCCATGGGGCACAATGGGCTACCTTTGCTTCTCCTACCGGACATGGAGAGCGGGTAATGGCGAACGGCCACGAGGCGCTGCTGACGCAGCTGTACCGCGACGAATCGCGTCGGGTGCTGGCCACTCTGATCCGCCTGCTGGGCGATTTCGATCTGGCCGAAGAGGCGCTGCACGAAGCCTTTCGCGCCGCCATGGAGCAATGGCCGGAGCAGGGCGTGCCGGCCAACCCGCTGGCCTGGCTGGTGTCCGCCGGGCGTTTCAAGGCCATCGACCAGCTGCGCCGCCAGGCGCGCTTCCAGGCCCTCGACGATGTCGACGAACCGGCCGGTGGCGAGGCCTGGGATGGCGAGCACCTGGAAGACGACCGCCTGCGCCTGATCTTCACCTGCTGCCACCCGGCCCTGGCCGCCGATGCCCAGGTGGCGCTGACCCTGCGCGAGATCTGCGACCTCACCACCGAGGAAATCGCCAGCGCCTTCCTGGCCACGCCGAGCACCATCGCCCAGCGTATCGTGCGCGCCAAGAACAAGATCCGCGACGCGCGCATTCCCTACGAAGTACCGGGGCGCAGCGAGCTGGGCGAGCGCCTGGAGGCGGTGCTGCGGGTCATCTACCTGGTGTTCAACGAAGGCTACTTCGCCAGCAGCGGCGCCGAGCTGACCCGCCAGCAGCTGTGTACCGAGGCCATCCGCCTGGGCCGCCTGCTGCTGGAGCTGCTGCCCGAGGCGGAGGTGCAGGGCCTGCTGGCGCTGATGCTGCTGGGCGAGTCGCGGCGCGCCGCGCGCACGGCGGACGACGGCCTGCCGGTACTGCTGGAGGATCAGGATCGCTGCCTGTGGGATCGCGCCCTGATCGTGGAGGGCGAGGCCCTGGTACAGGCCGCTTTCCGCTCCGGCAGCATCGGCCCCTACTGCCTGCAGGCGGCCATCGCCGCCGTGCATGCCGAGGCGGACAGCGTGGCCAGCACCGACTGGGCGCAGATAGTCGGCTTGTACGACGTGCTGCTGGGGGCCAATCCGTCGCCGGTGATCGAGCTCAACCGCGCCGTGGCCCTGGCCATGCGCGACGGCCCGGAGGCCGGGCTGCGCCAGATCGAGGCGCTGCTGCAGCGTGGCGAGCTGGCCGACTACCACCTGGCCCATGCCGCCCGCGCCGACCTCAACCGCCGCCTCGGCCGCACGGGGGCCGCCCGCGCCGCCTACCAGCGCGCCCTGCAGCTGAGCCAGCAGGGCGCCGACCGGCAGTTTCTCGAACGCCGTCTGGCCGAACTGACCGACTGAAATTTTTTTCGCCGGCCTGTCGATTCGCCGTCAGCCCGCGCGACTAGGGGATAACCGCAGCGAAAAACGCTGCCAGGGAGGAACGCGATGAAATACCTGTGCCTGATCTACAGCGACGAGAAAGTCCTGCACACCTCGCCGGACAGTCCGCACGACGGTGAATGCTACGACTACTTCCAGAGTGTGCAGCAGAGCGGTCGCATGCTCGCCGCCGAGCCGCTGGAACCGGTCGCCACCGCCACCACCGTGCGCGTGCGCGGCGGCAAGCTGAGCATCACCGATGGCCCCTTCGCCGAGACCAAGGAGCAGCTGGCCGGCTTCTACCTGATCGAGGCGCGTGACCTCAACGAGGCGCTGCAGATCGCCGGCGGCATTCCCGCCGCGCGGGTCGGCAGTGTCGAAGTGCGGCCGGTGCGCCAGCTGCAGCTTTAAGACGCCCCTCTCCCCTCGGGAGAGGAGGCTAATCGTGCACGCCCGAGGCCATGGTTTGGCCTGCTGTCTCGCCACGCATGCATCTATGGTTTGAACCGAGAGGCATCGAGATGAATCCTGACTATCCGAAAGTCGCCAGCCGCGAGGAATGGCTGGCCGCCCGGCTGCAGCTGCTGCAGCAGGAAAAAGCCCTGACCCGCCAGCGCGATGCGCTCAACGCCCAGCGCCGCGCCTTGCCGATGGTGGCGATTGACGCCGACTACCGCTTCACCGGGGCCGAGGGCGAGGTCGGCCTGGCCGAGCTGTTCGCCGGGCGCAGCCAGCTGATCGTCTACCACTTCATGTTTCACCGCGACCGCGGCGAGGGTTGCCCGGGTTGCTCCTTCCTGGCCGACAACATCGGCCACCTGGCCCACCTGCATGCCCGCGACACCAGCCTGGTGCTGGTCTCCAATGCGCCGCTGGCGGAGCTGCAAGCCTTCAAGAAACGCATGGGCTGGAACCTGCCGTGGTACTCGTCGTTCGGCAGCCGCTTCAACTACGACTTCCACGTCACCATCGACGCCAGCCAGGCGCCGGTGGAATACAACTACCGCGACCAGGCCGAACTGCAGCGCATGGGCCAGCTGGACATGGTCAAGGGCGAGCTGCCAGGCGCCAGTGTGTTCCTGCACGACGGCGAGCGGGTGTTCCATACCTATTCCACCTACGCCCGTGGCCTGGACATGCTGATGAACGCCTACCACTACCTCGACCTCACGCCGTTCGGTCGGGGCGAGGGCTGGGGCGGCATGGCCAATGTGGACGGCAAGGGCATGAACTGGACGCGCCTGCACGACCGCTACGAACCTGCCGCGGCCAGCGCCGCGGCTCATGACTGTTGCCACTGAGCGAGGAGGCAAGCATGACCAGCGAATCCACCACCCCACTACGCGCGCTGCTCGACAGCTGGGTCAAGGCCAACCTGGCCAAGGATCTGGATGCCATCATCAGCCACTACAGCATCGACGTGCTGGCCTTCGATGCCGTCATGCAGCTGCAGTTCAAGGGCCGCGAGGCCTACCGGGCGCACTGGCAGGTGTGCCTGGCAATGTGCGCCGGGCCGACCACCTTCGAGGTCGCCGAGCTGCAGCAGGAGGCCAGTGGCGAGCTGGGCTTCGGCCATTTCCTCTGCTACTGCGGCGGCACCGACGCCGAGGGCAAGGCCCAGGGCTGCTGGCTGCGGGTCAGCCAGGGCTACCGCAAACACAACGGCCGCTGGCTGATCGCCCACGAGCATTTCTCGGTGCCCTTCGACCCCGAGAGCGGCCAGGCGCTGTTTGAGCTGAAGCCCTGAGCCCGGCACCCGACAAAAGGAAAAACCACAATGAGAGGACGCAAGATGCTGGGCATTATCCTGCTGGTCGTATTGGCCCTGGTGGCCGGGTTTGCCGTGCTGGCGTCGCGCCAGCCGGATGAGTTTCGCGTTGAACGCAGCATCCTGATCCAGGCGCCGGCGGAGCGAGTGTTCGCCCAGGTCGAGGATTTCCACCAGTGGCACCAGTGGTCGCCCTGGGCCAGGCGCGACCCGGCCATGCAGGTCAGCTACGAGGGGGCGGCCAAGGGGGTAGGCGCGGTATATCGCTGGTCGGGCAACCGCCAGGTGGGCAAGGGCAGCTGCGCCATCAGCGAGAGCCGCCCGAATGAACTGGTGCGTATGCAGCTGGAGTTCCTTGAGCCCTTTCAGGCCAGCAACATCGCCGAGTTCCACTTCCAGCCCGAGGCCGCTGGCACGCGGGTGAGCTGGAGCATGAGTGGGCGTAGCAACTTCGTCAGCAAGGCCATGGGCCTGCTGTTCAGCATGGACAAGATGGTCGGCGGCGATTTCGAGCAGGGCCTGGCCAGCCTCAAGGCGCGCAGCGAGGCTCCGGCCGTCCCCTGAAATGCGCGCCTGGCGCGGCCTGCAGCGATAGGCTGCCCGCGCGGCGGCGCTTTTCCCTACAATCAGGTTTTTCCGTCAGGCTAAGGAGTCCCCGTGGCATCGGTGATTGCGGTCGAGAACCTGAGCAAGACCTACGCGTCCGGCCATCCGGCGCTGAGCAACATCAACCTGGAGATCCGCCAGGGCGAGATCTTCGCCCTGCTCGGCCCCAACGGCGCCGGCAAGACCACCCTGATCAGCATCATCTGCGGCATCGTCAATCCCGGCGCCGGCAAGGTGCGGGTGGCCGGCCATGACATCAAGGCCGACTACCGTGCGGCGCGCTCGGCCATCGGCCTGGTGCCGCAGGAGCTGGTCAACGACGTGTTCGAAACGGTGCTGGCCACGGTGCGCTTCAGTCGCGGCCTGTTCGGCAAGAAGCCCGACCCGCAGTACCTCGAGCAACTGCTCAAGGATCTGTCGCTGTGGGACAAGCGCGACGCCAAGATCTTCGAACTGTCCGGCGGCATGAAGCGCCGGGTGATGATCGCCAAGGCGCTGAGCCACGAGCCGTCGATCCTGTTTCTCGACGAGCCGACGGCGGGGGTGGACGTGGAGCTGCGCCGCGACATGTGGAACATGGTGCGCCGCCTGCGCGAGCGCGGCGTGACCATCATCCTCACCACCCACTACATCGAGGAGGCCGAGGAAATGGCCGACCGCATCGGGGTGATCCGCAAGGGCGAGATCATTCTGGTGGAGGACAAGCATGTGCTGATGCACAAGCTCGGCAAGAAGCAGCTGACCCTGCAGCTCAAGCACCCGCTGGCCAGCCTGCCGGCCGAGTTGGCCGGCTATGCCCTGGAGCTGACCGACGAGGGGCATGCCCTGGTGTTCACCTTCGATGCCCAGCGCGAGCACACCGGCATCGCCGAGCTGCTGCGCGACCTGGCCCAGCACGGCATCGACTTCAAGGATCTGCAGTCCAGCGAGAGCTCGCTGGAAGATATCTTCGTCAACCTGGTGAGGGCCAGCGCATGAACCTGTATGCCATCAAGGCCATCTACCTGTTCGAGCTGGCGCGCACCTGGCGCACCCTGCTGCAGAGCATCGCCACCCCAGTGATTTCCACTTCGCTGTACTTCGTGGTGTTCGGCTCGGCCATCGGCAGTAGCATGACCGAGGTGCACGGGGTCAGCTACGGCGCCTTCATCGTGCCGGGCCTGATCATGCTGGCGCTGCTCACCGAGAGCATCGGCAACGCCTCGTTCGGTATCTACATGCCGAAGTATTCGGGCACCATCTACGAACTGCTGTCGGCACCGGTGTCGTTCTTCGAGATCCTGGTCGGTTATGTCGGCGCGGCGGCCACCAAGTCGGTGATCCTCGGCCTGATCATCTTCCTCACCGCGCGGCTGTTCGTCGATTTCGAGGTGGCCCACCCGCTCTGGGCGCTGGCCTTCCTGGTGCTGACGGCGATCACCTTCTGCCTGTTCGGCTTCATCATCGGCGTGTGGGCCGACGGCTGGGAGAAGCTGCAGGTGGTGCCAGCGCTGATCGTCACGCCGCTGGCCTTCCTCGGCGGCAGCTTCTACTCGATCAGCATGCTGCCGGAGCTGTGGCAGAAGATCACCCTGTTCAACCCGGTGGTGTACCTGATCAGCGCATTCCGCTGGGCCTTCTTCGACGTGGCCGACGTCAACCTCGGCCTCAGCGTGGGGATGATCCTTGGCTTCCTGCTGGCCTGCGTGCTGGTGGTGAGCTGGATCTTCAAGACCGGCTACCGGCTGCGTCACTGACGGCAGCGGGGTTGCGCCGGATGGGTTGCCGAGCATGGCAGCCCACCCACCCACCGAGCAGTCCTGGCAGGGTTGCTAAAGGCCCGTGGCCTTGGCGCGAGGCTCGTCCGGAACGCCGGCCGGCATCGCCAGCGGTGTGGCGAAGTTCAATGCGGTCATGTACAGGGTGCCGCTGTCCGGTTGATCCAGGCTGGCCTGGGCACAGATGAAGTCGAATACTTCGTCGGCCTGTTGCGCATCCACTACCACGTGCAGAACCCGCGCCAGCGCGGCTTCCGGTACCTTGTCGCGGGGTGCCTTGGCCGCCTGCAGCACAGCCACGCCACGGCAGTGCACGCTGTGGGCCCGGGTGATGCCCAGCTCATCGCGCAGGCGCTGCAGCACCCGGCGATCCGTGCCGTTGTCGGGCAGGATGCAGGTGATGAGCTTGGCCGGCGCGCCCGGCAGGGCGAAGCTTGCCGCGCTCACGAGGCACTGCCTTTGCCCTGCATATCGCGGGGAATGTAGGTGGCCACTTTTTCAACCGGCGTCGCATAGATCATGCCGGCACCCGGCACGTCCAGGCCGGCGGCGTGGTAGATGGTTTCCAGCAGGGCATCCTGATAGTCGGCCGCCACCAGCAGGCTGACCACTTCCTTCTCCGCATCGATGGCAATGCTGAGCAGGCCGAGCCGCTCGCGCGGGCCGAAGCCGTGGGCGTGGTAGACGATCGCCCCCGGTGCGCCCATGCCCTGGGCCGCGCGAATCACCAGGTCGGCGCGCCCGGCGGCGACAATGCAGGTAATCAGCGCCACATCGGTCAGGTAGGTAATCCCTTCCGGTTTCATGTTGAATCCCCCGTTGCCAGTAATTGATGCGCCGGTTGCGAGCTGGCGGCCTTGGCCTGCCGCCACATCTGGATGCGGGCCCACTGCCCGAGCAGCATGACGCTGATGATGGGGCCGACCGAGGCCATGCTGAGAATGCCGAAGCCTTCGACGGCGTGGGTGGCGTTGCCCAGCCCCAGGCCCATGGCCAGCACCAGCGGCACAGTGATCGGCCCGGTGGTGACGCCGGCACTGTCCCAGGCCACGTTGACGAACTCTTCGCTGGAAAACACCGTCAGTACCGCGGCCAGCAGATAGGGCGGCAGCACCAGCCACACCAGCGGCAGGTCGAACACCAGCTTGGCCACCCCCACGGCGATACCGCAGGCGACACCGATAGACACCGCGCGGATCAGGCTGCTCTTGCGAATGAAGCCGTTGGTCAGGGTCTGCGCCGTGACCCCCAGCGCATTCAGCGCCGGCTCGGCGACGGTGGCGCCGTAGCCGAGCAGCCAGGCGAAGGCCAGGGCCAGCACCAGGCCCACCTGGTAGAGGTAGAGCGGTGATTTGTCGGCGCCGGGAATCTGCATGAAGGCCGCCGGAATCAGCGAGCCGGCACTGCCGCCGAGCTTGGACAGGCCATAGGTCAGCCCCAGGTTGAACACGCACATGCCGGCCACGGTCAGGGCGATGCCGAGGAGGATCTCGTTGCGCCGAGGCAGGCTCTGGCGCAGCAGCAGTTTCAGCACGAGCAGCAGGAAGATCACCAGGGGCACGATGGCGCGTACTCCCGAGACGATCTCCAGGCCGGGGCTGACGCTGTACCAGACCGCCGCCTGTTGCCCGGCGCCAGCCGCGGCCTGCGCCGCGGCGATGATGTCCGCCGGGGTGGCCGTGGCTGCCACGTACAGGGTCAGCAGCATGACCCCGACGACGGGAAACAGCGAGGCCAGGGTGACGATGCCGAACCCGGACAACCCGGAGCCACCCTTGCCGGCCGCCGCGGCGATACCGATGCCCAGCGCCAGTACCAGCGGTACCGTGACTGGCCCG
Source organism: Pseudomonas alcaligenes (assembly GCF_014490745.1). Lineage (NCBI taxonomy): Bacteria > Pseudomonadati > Pseudomonadota > Gammaproteobacteria > Pseudomonadales > Pseudomonadaceae > Aquipseudomonas > Aquipseudomonas alcaligenes. The sequence continues at coordinate 837,179 of NZ_LZEU01000001.1, forward strand.
GTGGTGACGGCGCCGGCGTCCCAGGCCAGGCCGATGACCTTGGCCAGCTCCGGATCGCGAGCCATGTACAGGGTGAGCAGCAGTACCGGCACCAGCGAGGCATAGATCAGCGGCTTCAGGCTCCAGCCATAGAGAAAGCGCAGGGTGCCGGTGACCGCGGCCAGGCCGACGCTGGCGCCGACCACCAGCACCAGCTCACCTGTCCACTGGTTGAGGATCGCCCACAGGTAGGGCGCCCGCTCTGCGGAGACATTCTGTCCGGCGGCGCGCAAGGCGCCGATGGCCGGTTCGGCGAAGGTCACGCCGATGCCCAGTAACAGGGTGATGAGCAGTACCACGGGCAGGGACGATTTGCGCGGCAGGTTGCTGCCGATGATTTCCCCGAACGGCATCAGGCCGAGCTTCAGCCCCTCCATGAACAGCATCAGCCCGACTATCACCGCGAACAGGCCGGCGGCGACCAGCAGCGAGTCTTCCACCAGCTGGCGCAGGATGATGATCTGGAACAGCGCCAGGTACAGCGCCAGCGGCACCACGGCGCGCAGTTGCTCCATCAGGCGGATGCTGACATAGGGCCTGAGTACGGCGACGACCTCATCCCGCTGCAGTCTGGCGGCCTGGTAGGGCGCGGCGCGCCAACGGCCGTCGGCCGTACGCTCCGGAGCGGGCACCAGCTCGCGCAGGGGGATCTCGCGACGCCCCGCGCCGATTCCACGCAGGTAGTCGGCATAGCGGATGGAGTCTTTCATGGGCTCATCTGCTCCGGTTGATCGAGCTGCGGATGACCTGTAGGCCAGCCGGCTGGCGATGCGGTTCTGCCCAGAAGGCTAGGGGGTCTTCGCGGGCGCGTCCAACTCCAGCGCAAGGTTGCTGCAATCACCATGACAAGCGCTCCGCTAGCCGGAGCGGGCGTCCCATGGGCTGGCAAATTACGCAAAAACGAGGGCGATTACCTAGTATGAAAATCAGCCGCTGCCAGAGCGGTACCTGCGTCAGGTTCCCTGATTATCTGCCTGAGGGCACCCCTGCCATGAGCATCAAGAGCAAACTGCTGACCAGTTTTCTGGTGGCGACCCTGGTCCCTGTGCTGATCGTGGCGCTACTGACCATCCGCAACGTCACGGCGCAGGCCAAGACCCATTTCCATGAGGCCAGCAGCCTGGACGTGCGGCTGGTGGACAACACCTTCGTCACCTTCTTCGATTCCGTCGGCCACACCGTCTCCGCCCTGGCCGACTATCCTGCGCTGCGCGACACCGCCAGCGGCGAGCTGAGCAACTACTTCGGCGAGAAGCGCAAACCCAGTGAGGTCGCCACCGCCAACGGCGGCCGCGAGAAGCAGGTGTTCGACTACTTCTCCAGCATCGGCAACAACAACCCGAGCTTCGGCTACGTCTACATGAGCGATACCCAGGGCGCCTACGTGGAGTGGCCGGGTACCGGCGAATATGGCGACTGGGATCCGCGCAAGCGGCCCTGGTACGACATCGGCAAGAACGCCAACTTCGCCCTGGCGCGCCGCGACGGCTACTACTGGGAGCCGGACGACGCGGTGTATGTCTCGGTGCTCAAGGGCTTCAAGGATCAGGCCGGCAACTTCGCCGGGGTGGTGGCGATAGACGTGTCGCTCAAGGCCCTCACCGACATGGCGCAGAAGATCCGCTTCGGCGAAACCGGCTTCTTCATGCTGGTGGAGAGCAGCGGCACCCTGCTGGTCGACGGCCACCAGCCGGAGCACAACTTCAAGAAGCTCGGCGAGCTGAAGGACGACTACTTCGCCACCATCGCCAAGACCGACAACGGCCTGATCGAGGTGAACATCGACGGCGTCGACTACATGGCCAACGTCTACACCTCGCCGGAGCTGGGCTGGAAGTTCATCGGCTTCATGCAGAGCGACGAGATATTCGCCAACGCCCATCAGCTGACCTGGCTGACCCTGGTGGTATCCGCGGTGCTGGTGCTGCTGTTCGGCATCGCCGGGGTGATCATCGCCAACCGCATCGTCACGCCGATCAACCTGGTCAAGGAAGGCTTGCGCACCATCGCCCAGGGCGAGGGTGACCTGACCCGCCGCCTGAGCCTGATGAGCAAGGACGAAACCGGCGAGCTGGCCAACTGGTTCAACCAGTTCATCGCCTCGACCCAGGAGATGATCAAGGTGATCAAGGACAACGCCATCAGCATGCACGGCGTGTCCAGCCAGACCAACGAGCGCACCACGGCCATGTCCGCCAGCCTGCAGCAGCAGCTGGGGGCGGTGGAGCAGATCGTCACGGCGGTGACCGAGATGTCCTCCGCCGCCAACGAGGTGGCGCAGACCTGCGTGCGCACGGCCGATGCCTCCAAGCAGGGCCTGGATGCGACCAGCAATGGCAAGCAGGTGATCGCCCGCAGCACGGCCGGGGTCAACAAGCTGGGCGCCAGCATCCTCGAGTCGAGCAAGGTGATCCAGGAGCTGGAGCGCGAGACGGTGAGCATCAACAACATCCTCTCGACCATCCAGCAGATCGCCGAACAGACCAACCTGCTGGCCCTCAACGCGGCTATCGAGGCCGCCCGCGCCGGTGAGCAGGGCCGCGGCTTCGCGGTGGTGGCGGACGAGGTGCGCAACCTGGCCAAGCGCACCCAGGACTCCACCGGCGAGATCAACAACATCCTCAACCTGCTGGTCAACCGCATCAGCGAGGTGACCTCGACCATGGAGCACAGCCTGTCCGAGTCGGGCAAGGCGATCGAGCTGGCGAGCGAGGTGATGGGCGCCTTCGAGAGCATCGAGGGCGCCATGCAGATGATCCGCGACATGACCATGCAGATCGCCACGGCCACCGAGGAGCAGCACCTGGTGACCGAGGACATCAACCAGAACATAGTCGCCATCAACGACTCGGTGAGCCAGGTCTCCAGCCAGGCCATGGAGGTGGAGCAGTACTCCCACGAGCAGCGCGAACTGAGCAGCGCGCTGAAGCAGCTGGTGGGGCGCTTCCGTACCGAGTGAGGTGTTTCAGCACTCGATGATATTGACCGCCAGGCCTCCCCTGGCGGTTTCCTTGTACTTGCTCTTCATGTCCGCGCCGGTCTGGCGCATGGTGCGGATCACCCGATCGAGCGAGATGAAGTGCTGGCCGTCGCCGCGCAGGGCCATGCGCGCGGCGTTGATCGCCTTCACCGAGCCCATGGCGTTGCGCTCGATGCACGGCACCTGCACCAGGCCGCCGACCGGGTCGCAGGTCAGCCCGAGGTTGTGCTCCATGCCGATCTCGGCGGCGTTCTCCACCTGCTGGATGCTGCCGCCGAGCACTTCGCACAGGGCGCCGGCCGCCATCGAGCAGGCCACCCCGACCTCGCCCTGGCAGCCGACTTCGGCGCCGGAGATCGAGGCGTTCTCCTTGTACAGGATGCCGATGGCCGCGGCGGTGAGCAGGAAGCGCACCACACCGTCGTCGCTGGCGCCGGGTACGAAGCGCCGGTAGTAGTGCAGCACCGCCGGCACTATGCCGGCCGCGCCATTGGTGGGCGCGGTCACCACCCGCCCGCCGCTGGCGTTCTCCTCGTTGACCGCCAGGGCGTAGAGGTTGACCCAGTCGATTACCGTCAGCGGGTCGCGCAGGCTGGCCTCGGGGTGTTCGCTGAGCTGGCGGTACAGGGCGGCGGCGCGGCGGCGCACCTTGAGACCGCCAGGCATGATGCCCTCGTTGCGGCAGCCGGCGCTGACGCAGTCCTGCATCACCTGCCAGATCTTCAGCAGGCCGCTGCGGGTCTCGGCTTCCGGGCGCCAGGCCGCTTCGTTGGCCAGCATCAGCTGGCTGATCGACAGGCCGTGCTGGCTGCACTGGGCCAGCAGCTCCTTGGCGGTCTTGAACGGGTAGGCCAGCGGCGTCTGATCCTCGACGATGCGGTCGGCGCCGGCCGCCTCCTCGTCGACCACGAAGCCGCCGCCCACCGAGTAGTACTCGCGCGCATGCAGCTGCAGACCGGCAGCGTCGAAGGCGCGAAAGATCATGCCGTTGGGGTGGAAGTCCAGCGGCTTGCGGATCATCGCCAGGTGTTCCTTCTCGACGAAGCGGATGAGCTTCTCGCCGCCCAGCCGCAGCTCGCCGCTGGCACGGATGGCCGCCAGGCGCGGCTCGATGGTTGTGGTGTCGATGCTGTCCGGCTGCTCGCCTTCCAGGCCCAGCAGCACCGCCTTGTCGCTGCCGTGGCCCTTGCCGGTGGCGCCGAGGGAGCCATACAGCTCGACCTTGAGGGCAACGGTGGCAGCCAGCAGGTTGTTGCGCCGCAGGCCGTCGACGAAGCGTGCGGCGGCACGCATCGGCCCCACGGTATGCGAGCTGGAGGGGCCGATGCCGATCTTGAACAGGTCGAAGACGCTGAGGGCCATGCCGTACTCCTGGTGACTGTGTAGTCAGAAGCTTACACCCGCCGGTACGGCGCCACGGTCGCGGATGCGACTAGCAGTTACCTTTCTTGGCCTGACCGGGCGGGCAGAAGGGCGGGCCGCCATGCTCGGGGTAATCGCCGACTTCGATACCTATCCCTGGCAGGTACAGGCTGCAGCCACCCAGGCTGAGCAGGGCGACAAGGGTAAGCAAGGATAGGTACTTCATGGCGGAGCTCCTCACGGCTACAGGTGCGTTCGGGTAACCCGGCACCTGTAGGTTGGATGTCCGCTGTGCAGCGATGTTCCGGGCGGGGCTTAATCGCTGAGCAGGCGGCCCGTGCGGATCGGCGTGGCGCCGGCCACCTTGGCCAGCCACAGGCCCGGCTGGGCGTAGCGCAGGCGTTCGCGGGCGTAGAGCACCCCGCTGGTGCTGGCGCGCACCACGGAGCGTTGGTCGCTGAGCGGGTCGAGCACTTCGAACAGGGCGTCGCCGGCCTGCACCCGCGCGCCCACCGGCTGCAGGAAACTGACCACCCCGGGGTGCGGGGCGTAGGCGTACTGGGCGCCGGCGAAAGGCGTCGGCTGGCAGCTCGGTGCTGGCGCCGCCGGCCACTCGCCGGCAATCAGGCCCTGCTGCGCCAGGTAGGCGAGGATCGCTTCGGCCTGGGCGATGCAGCGCGGCTCGTCGGTATCGGCCATGCCGCCCAGCTCGACGGTCGCGGCCAGGCAGGCCGAGGGGATGGCCGCTGCCGGGAAGCGCGTGGCCAGGCGCAGCCAGGGGCTGGCGCAGGACTCGTCGAACGAGCTGCCGCCGCCGTCCTCGGCCACCAGCAGGGCGCCGGCCTGCAGGCGCGCGGCCAGCGGCTGCAGCGGTTCGGCGTGCTGCGGCAGGCTGTACAGGTGCACCACGGCTTCGAAGTCGCAGTGCAGGTCGAGCACCAGGTCGGCGTCACAGGCGTGCCACAGCAGCAGGCGCTGCAGGGCCTCGAGCTGCGAGGCGGCGGGCGCCAGGGCGTCCAGCGCCTGGCGCATGCTGTGGCGGATCAGCTGCACATTGGCCGCCGCATCGCTGCCCAGGCGGCCCTCCAGCAGGGGCGCGCACAGCGGGTCGAGGTCGACGAAGTCGCGGTTGAAGTTCTTCCCGCTGCCCAGCTCGAAGCGCCCCTGGTGGGTGGCCTGGAGCAGCTGCGCCAGGCCGATCGGGTTGGCCACCGGCACCAGCTCGATGACCCCGCGCAGCTGGCCGGCGCGCTCCAGTTCGCCCAGGCGGCGCTTGAGCTCGATGGCCACGCGCATACCCGGCAGCTCGTCGGCGTGCAGGGAGGCCTGCAGGTAGGCCTTGCGCGAGCCGTTGCCGAAGCGCAGGACGCTGAGGCGGCGCTCGCTGCCGCTGGTGCTCCAGGGCAGCAGGTGATCGATCTGTTCCACGGCAGGTCTCCGAAGGCGGCGCAGGATGCCGTCGAGGATACTCCAGGGCAGGGACGCTGCCCTTACAGCGAAGTGACCATTACGGTCGAGCTGGGGTGCACGTTTAAGGCTTTGGTCGGGTTGAGTCGCCTTATTGTTCAGCGCTATCTTGCAGCAGGCTAATAATTAGCCTGCTTACAAGTCCGAGTCTTCCATGAGCCTGAATGCCGCCCCAGTTCGCGGGCACGACGAACCCCTCAAGGGCATCCTGCTGGTATGCCTGGCGATCTTCCTGTTCGCCAGCCACGACGCCCTGTCGAAATATCTCTCGGCGATCTATCCGGTGGTGATGGTGGTGTGGGTGCGCTACCTGGTGCATACCCTGCTGCTGGCCGGTTTCTTCCTGCCACGCGAAGGCTTCGCGGTGCTGCGCAGCGGCCGGCCCTGGCTGCAGCTGACGCGCGCCCTGTGCCTGATCGGCTGCAGCCTGTTCTTCACCGCCGGGCTGCGCCATATCCCGCTGGCCGAGGCGACCGCGGTGAACTTCCTGGCGCCGTTGCTGGTGCTGGCACTGTCGGTGCCGCTGCTGGGCGAGCGGGTCGGCCGCGGCCAGTGGCTGGCGGTACTCGGCGGCCTGGTCGGGGTGCTGATCGTGATTCGCCCGGGCTCGGCACTGTTCACCCCGGCGATCCTGCTACCGCTGGGTTCGGCCCTGTGCTTCGGCCTGTACCAGCTGTTCACCCGCCTGCTGGCGGCCCACGACAGCCCGGCCACCAGCAACTTCCTCACCGGGCTGATCAACACCTCGATCATGACCGCGCTGGTGCCGTTCTTCTGGCAGACCCCGCACAACCTCAAGGAGGGCCTGCTGATGCTGGCCCTGGGCAGTTGCGGGATGGGCGGCCACATGCTGCTGACCCAGGCTTACCGGCATGCCTCGCCGGGCCTGCTGGCGCCGTTCGGCTACGGGCAGATCGTCTTCGCCGGGCTGCTCGGTTTCCTGGTGTTCGGCCATATGCCGGATGGCTGGGCGCTGCTGGGCATCGCTATCATCTGCCTGTGCGGCCTGCTGGTGGCGCTGGGGCAGCGCTCGGCCGCACCGGGCGACTAACGTCGCTCCGGTGGTTATGGCGTGGCGTCGGCCTGGCAGCTCGGCTCGGTGGTGAAGGTGCGCGCCACGTCGATCGGGCCGAGGTGTTCCAGGGTGCGGCGGCCGAGCAGCACCGGGTAGAGCATCTTGCTGCGGTTGCGCAGGGAGAACTGCTCGTCGTAGCGCTGCTGACCGATGCAGATGGTCATCTGCACCACCGGCCGGTGATCGACGCCGCCGGCGCCGCGCAGCTTGACGTTGCGCAGCACCGGGCGCTCCAGCTCGCTGACCACTTCCTTGCCGGTCTTGTTATCGACCAGCTCGACCTTGAAGCGCACCCAGTGCTGGCCGTCGCGCTGGAAGCGCTGGATGTCCTTGGCATCCAGCGAGGAGGTCAGGGCGCCGGTGTCCATCTTGACCTTGACCTCGATGTTTTCCGGCAGCAGCACGCCTTCCTCGACCCAGCCCAGGGGCTCGCGGGCCTGGGCGGTGAGGCTGAACAGGCAGGCGAGGGCGGCAGGGGCCAGGCGCAGGAGGAAACGGGTGGGCATGGAGATGTCCTGTAGAGGGCCGCGCATCAGTCGGCGGCCTGATTGGAGGGGTGCGGCAGCTGGGCGATATTGGCACCGCTGCAGCTGCGGAACAGATCCAGCTGCTCCTGGTACACCGCCGTCTGCACGCCCATCAGGCCGAGAATCGAGTGGAACAGGTTGTCCTGCGACACGGCATCGCCGGCCTGCTGGCGCATGCACTGGGCGCTGATCCCGGTGCTGTGCTGCAGGCCCGGCGACAGCCACAGCAGCATGGGGATATGGGTCTGTTCGCTGGGCGCCATGGCATAGGGCACGCCGTGCAGGAACATGCCGCTCTCGCCCAGCGACTCGCCATGGTCGGACAGGTACAGCATGGCCGTGTTCAGGTGCGCGGAGTTGCGCTTGAGCAGGTCGATGGCGCTGGCCAGCACATGGTCGGTATACAGCAGGCTGTTGTCGTAGGCATTGACGATAGTGTCACGCGCGCAGCGGTCGAGCTCGGTTTCCCGGCAGACCGGGGTGAACTGCTCGAAGCTGGCCGGGTAGCGCTTGTAGTAGGCCGGGCCGTGGCTGCCCTTCATGTGCAGGACGATCACCGTGTCGTGGTCGATGCCGTCGAGGTAGGCCTGCAGGTTGTGCAGCAGCACCTCGTCGTGGCACTCGCCATCGCCGCACAGCGCCGGTACGTCGAGGTGCGAGACATCCTCGTAGGGCACCCGCGTGCAGGTGCCCTTGCAGCCGGAGTTGTTGTCGCGCCAGAGCACGCCGACGCCGGCGCGCTGCAGGACGTCGAGCAGGCCTTCGCGGCTTTCCGCCATCGAGTCCTTGTAATGGTCGCGGCCGACATCCTGGAACATGCAGGGCACCGACACGGCGGTGGCGGTGCCGCAGGAGCTGGCGCTGGCGAAGTTGATCACCTGGCGGGCGGCCAGTTCGGGGTTGGTAGTGCGCTCATAGCCGTTGAGCGAGAAGTTGGCGGCGCGGGCGGTTTCGCCGACCACCAGCAGGGTCACTCGCGGCTTGCCGCCCAGGCTGACGGGGGCCAGGCGGTGGGCATCGGCGCCGACCACTTCCAGCTTGTGCGGTACCGCCAGCTCGCGCTTGAGGTAGCCGTGCACGGCACCCACCACGTTCGAGGGCACCAGCAGCAGGCGCACTTCGCGGTGGTTGCGCAGCAGCGAGGCATAGGGCTGGTACAGGCTCATGACCAGGCCGAACAGGCACAGCAGCAGCACGCCCATGCTGCCCAGCTTGCCCAGGGTCTCGCGCTTCCAGCCGCGCTGCAGCAGGCGTACCCGGCTGAGCAGCAGTACCGGCAGCACGCCGAAGGCCAGCATCCACACCAGCAGCGAACCGTTGAACAGCTCCAGCGCTTCGGCGCTGTCGGTCTGCACCACGTTGGTCAGCATGCCGTAGTCGATGACGATGCCGTAGCTGTGCATGAAATAGCCGGCGGCGGCCGAGACCAGTACCAGCAGCGCCAGTACGGGTTTGGTCAGACGCCCCCAGGCCAGCAGGCTGAGCAGCAGGTACAGCCAGATCCACACGAACAGCGGCAGGCTGATAAGGAACAGCGGGCTGGCATGCTCCCAGCCGCCGACGCCGTCCCACACGGCCCGCCAGAACGGCAGGTTCATGCTGAGCATCAGCCACAGGGCGACCAGCATGGTCAGCACGCTGCGACTGAGGTGGATATGCAGGCCGGCAAGACGCTGGCGCAGTGTGGGTTGGGGTTGTAGTTCGGCCACCGGGACACCTGAGGAAGCGGATCAAGAATGGCGGCGAATCTAAGGGTGGCGATGTAAATGGCCTGTCGGGTGGATGTGAAGATTTCGTTGGGGCGCATGGTTGCCGGCGGCGCGCAGAGGCGTCGCCGGGTGTGGCGGCGCGCTCAGCGCGCGCCTGGCCAGCCGGCCTGCTGCAGGGCGGCGAGCAGGGCGGCGCCGCTCAGGCCGGGTACCTGGTGGCCGTTGCCGCTGGTATCCGGCGCAGCCAGCAGGGCGTTGACTATCGCTTCCTCCACCGCCTCGGTGGCGGCCAGGAACAGCTCGCTGATGTGGTCGTTGTTGACCATGCGCAGGCCGTCGCAGGTGGGCGCACCCTTGCGCTCGTAGGCGGCTGCCGGCAGCTGCTGGTTGCCGGTGGCGAAGGCGATGAACAGGTCGCCACTGTGATCCTCGTTGCCGCCGCCGGTACGGGCGATGCCCAGGCTGGCGCGCTGCGCCAGGCGCGTGCACTGGTGCGGCAGCAGCGGTGCATCGGTGGCCAGGCAGACCACGATCGAGCCCATGCCCGGGTGCGGCAGGGCGGCGCGCTGGAAGGGCGAGTCGGCCTTGTCCAGGTAGCGTCCCACCGGGTAGCCGTCGACCCGCAGCTCGCGGCGCACGCCATGGTTGGCCTGGACGATGGCGCCCACCGTCCAGCCGCCCTGCTCGGCGTTGAGGCGGCGCGAGGCGCTGCCGATGCCGCCCTTGTACTCGTGGCAGATCATGCCGCTACCGCCGCCGACGGCACCTTCGCGCACCGCGCCGCCACGGGCATCGGCCAGCGCCGCGGCGACCTGGGCCGGGCCGACGTGGTGGCCGTTGATGTCGTTGAGCAGGCCGTCGAAGGTCTCCAGCACCACCGGCATGCTCCAGTACAGGCGCTCGTCCGGATGGCGCTGGCGTTCCAGGGCGATCAGCGCATCGCGCACCACGCCGACGCTGTGGGTGTTGGTGAAGGCCACCGGGCTGGTCAGCAGGCCGGCCTCGCGGATCCACTCCAGGCCGCTGGCGTCGCCGTTGCCGTTGAGCACGTGGACGCCGGCGAAGCAGGGCTGCTGGTTGGTCGAGCCGGGGCGCGGCTCGATCAGGGTGACGCCGGTGTGGATATCGCGGCCGCTACTGCTGCGGCCGCGCACCTCGGCATGGCCGACGCGCACGCCGGGCACGTCGGTGATGGCATTGAACGGGCCGGGTTGCAGCTGGCCGATATGGATGCCCAGGTCGCGGGCGCGGGGAGTGGCAGACATGTTTGCAGTTCCGTTGGACAAGGGCTTATTCACCGTTCTTCACCGTGCTCCAGACCCGCGTGCGGATGCGCTCGGTCTTCTTCGGCAGGGGTTGCAGGGTAAACAGCGTGGCCAGGGCTGCGGCCGGCGGGTAGACGGCCGGGTTGGCCTGGGTGGCGGCGCCGACCAGGGGCGTAGCGCTGAGGTTGCCGTTGGGGTAGTTGAGGTACTCGGTGATCGGCGCGATGGCTTGCGGCCGCATCAGGTAGTCGATGAAGGCCAGGCCCTGCTGCGGGTTCGGCGCCTGCTTGAGCAGTACCAGGGTGTCGAACCAGACCGGCGCGCCTTCCTTGGGCAGGCTGTAGGCGATCTTCACGCCATTGCCGGCCTGCTCGGCGTTGCCCTTGGCTTCGAGCACCGCGCCGGACCAGCCGACGGTGACGCAGATGTCGCCGTTGGCCAGGTCGCTGATGAACTTGGAGGAGTTGAAGTAGCGGATGTGCGGACGCAGCTTGAGCAGCAACGCTTCGGCCTGCTTGTAGTCGTCCGGGTTGGTGCTGTTGGGCGGCAGGCCGAGGTAGTGCAGCACCACCGGCAGCATCTCGGAGGGCGAGTCGAGCATGGCCACGCCGCACTGTTCCAGCTTGGCCAGGTTGTCTTCCTTGAACAGCAGATCCCAGGAGTCCACCGGCGCGTTGTCGCCGAGGGCGGCGCGCACCTTGTCGATGTTATAGCCGATGCCGTTGGTGCCCCACAGGTAGGGCACCGCATAGCGATTGCCGGGATCGTTGCCGGCCAGTTTGGCCAGCAGGGCCGGATCCATGTGCTTGAGGTTGCTCAGCTTGCTGGCGTCCAGCGGTTCGAGCACGCCGGCGCTGATCAGGGTGGGCAGGCTGTAGTTGCTGGCCACCACCACGTCGTAGCCGCTGCCGCCGGTGAGCAGTTTGCCCTCCAGCACCTCGGCGCTGTCGAAGGTGTCGTACACCGGCTGGATGCCGGTGTCGCGCTGGAAGTCCTTGAGCGTGGTCGGGCCGATGTAGTCGTACCAGTTGTACACGTGCACGCTGGGCGCGGCGGCCGTGGCCAGCGCGGCGCAGGTGCTGAGGCCGGCGCCGAGGGCGAGATTGAGATAAGCGCGGTGACGTCGCATGATGCGGCTCTCCTGGCCTGAGACAGGCCCCTGGTGATGAATGCGTCCCAGGCTAGTGGCGTGCGCGACAGGCGCCCATTCCCATCAAGGGTTACGCGAAAGGGGTAGTCGGTGGAAGCCTTGCTCGAAGAACTGCCGGTGCATCAGGGCCTGGCGCGGTTGTTCGCCAACCTCGGCACGGATGCTTTCTGGCGCGTACTGGTCGACCAGCTGCGCCTGCTGGTGCCGCTGGACAACGCCCTGGTGGCGCTGATGCGAGCGGGGCGGGCGCCGCAGTTGCTGGCCGACTTCGATTTCCGGCGTGGCGACGGCGAGCCGGAAGGGCTGGTCGACTACTGCGGCGGCATGTACCAGCTCGACCCCTTCTACCAGGCGGTCTGCGCCGGCCTCGACGACGGCCTGCACAGCCTGGCCAGCCTGGCGCCGGATCAGTTCCAGCAGAGCGAGTACTACCTGAGCTACTTCAGCGCGGTGGTGGGCTGCGACGAGCTGCAGTTCATCTGCCGCCAGGACGGCGCCGTGCTCGGCCTGTCTCTGGGCTGCGCGCGGCCGTTCAGCGCGGCCGAGCAGGGGCGCCTGCTGTGCGTGCGCGACTGGGTGCTGGCGGCCATCCGCCGCCACCTGCAGCTGCTGCCGGTGGCCGGGGCGCCAGTCGCGGCACCGGCCGACGACCTTGCGCAGCGCCTGGCGCACTTCGATGCGCGGCTGTCCGAGCGCGAGGTGGAAACCGCCCGGCTGATCCTCCAGGGCTTCTCCAGCAAGGCCATCGCCCAGCGCCTGGGCATCTCGCCGGAGACGGTCAAGGTGCACCGGCGCAACCTCTACCACAAGCTCGGCGTCGGCGGTCACGCCGAGCTGTTCGCCCTGCTGCTGCAGCCGCGCTAGCCGCGGCCTCGCCCGGTCTCAGCTGGGCAGCGCCTGGCGTTGCTGCAGCAGATCGAGGGCGACGTCGACGATCATGTCTTCCTGGCCGCCGACCATGCGCCGCTTGCCCAGCTCGACCAGGATGTCGAGGGTCTTCAGGCCGTACTTGGCGGCCGCCACCTCGGCATGCCGCAGGAAGCTCGAATAGACCCCGGCGTAACCCAGGCCGAGGGTTTCCCGATCCACCCGCACCGGGCGATCCTGCAGCGGACGGACGATGTCGTCGGCGGCATCCATCAGGGTGTAGAGGTCGGTGCCATGGTTCCAGCCCAGGCGCTCGGCGGCGGCGATGAACACTTCCAGCGGCGCATTGCCCGCGCCGGCGCCCATGCCGGCCAGGCTGGCGTCGATACGCTCGCAACCTTCCTCCACCGCGGCGATGGAGTTGGCCACGCCCAGCGACAGGTTGTGGTGGGCGTGCATGCCCAGCTGGGTCTCGGGCTTGAGCACGGCGCGGAAGGCGCGCATGCGCTCGCGCACGTCCTGCATGCTCATGGCGCCGCCGGAGTCGGCCATGTAGATGCAGGTGGCGCCGTAGCTTTCCATCAGCTTGCCCTGGGCCGCCAGCTGCTCGGGCGGAATCATGTGGCTCATCATCAGGAAGCCGACCGTATCCATGCCCAGGTGGCGGGCGTACTCGATGTGCTGCTTCGCCACATCCGCCTCGGTGCAGTGGGTGGCCACCCGCACGATGCGGGCGCCGGCGGCATAGGCGTTCTTCAGGTCATGCACGCTGCCGATGCCGGGCAGCAGCAGGGTGGCGATCTGCGCGTGGCTGAGCTCGCCGGCCACCGCCTCGATGTATTCCAGGTCGCTGTGGCGGCCGAAGCCGTAGTTGAAGCTGGAACCCTGCAGACCGTCGCCGTGGGCCACTTCGATGGAGTCGACGCGGGCCTTGTCGAGGGCGCGGGCAATGGCGCGCACGTCCTCCAGGCGGTACTGGTGGCGGATGGCGTGGCTGCCGTCGCGCAGGGTCACGTCGGAGATATACAGCTTGTTGTGCGGAGCGAATGTCATGGTCTTTCTCCTCAACCCTGGAGCATCGACTGGGCCATGCGCTCGGCGGTGGCCAGCGCGGCGGAGGTCATGATGTCGAGGTTGCCGGCGTAGCTCGGCAGGTAGTGGGCGGCGCCTTCGACTTCGAGGAACACCGAGGTCTTCAGGCCGCTGAAGCGACCGTGGCCGGGGATGTTGAGGTCATGCACCTCGTCGAACTGCACCTGCTGCTTGAGCCGGTAGCCGGGCACGTAGGCCTGCACGGCGGCGGCCATCTCCTCGATGCTGGCGGCGACGGCCGCCTGGTCGGCGGCCTCGCTGAGCACGAACACGGTGTCGCGCATCATCAGCGGCGGCTCGGCCGGGTTCATGATGATGATCGCCTTGCCCTTGGCCGCCCCGCCGATCACCTCGATGGCCTTGCTGGTGGTCTCGGTGAACTCGTCGATATTGGCGCGGGTGCCGGGGCCGGCGGACTTGCTGGCGATGGAAGCGATGATCTCGGCGTAGTGGACTTTCGCCACCCGCGACACTGCCGCCACCATCGGGATGGTGGCCTGGCCGCCACAGGTGACCATGTTGACGTTGAGCTGGTCGAGGTTGTGCTCCAGGTTGACCACCGGCACGCAATAGGGACCTATCGCGGCCGGGGTCAGGTCGATCAGGCGAAGAGCGGGCTTGTGGCCCCGCAGGAATGCGTCGTTCTTCACGTGAGCGCCGGCGCTGGTGGCATCGAAGACGAAGTCGATCTCGCTAAAGACCGGCAGGCGGGTCAGGCCCTCGACGCCTTCATGGGTAGTGGCCACGCCCAGTCGTGCGGCGCGGGCCAGACCATCGGACGCCGGGTCGATACCGACCATGGCGCCCATCTCCAGGTACTGCGCATTGCGCAGCACCTTGATCATCAGGTCGGTGCCGATATTGCCGGAACCGACGATGGCGACTTTCAGTTTCTTGGTGCTCATGCAGATTCTCCAGGTCGCTGCTCAATAGAAGCGGCAGCCGACTTCGCCCAGGCGGGTCAGGCGCAGGTGCAGGTGGTCTCCGGCGACAACCGGAGTCATGGGGCCGAGGGCGCCGGACAGCAGCACGTCGCCGGCCTGCAGCGGGCGGCCGAATTCGGCCATGGTGCGGGCCAGCCACAGGCAGGCATCCAGCGGGTTGCCCAGGCAGGCGGCGCCGACGCCGATGGCGGCCTGGGCGCGGTTCTTCTCCAGCAGCATGCCTTCCAGGCGCAGATCCAGCGCGGCCAGCCGGGTCGGCTGCTTGCCCAGCACATAGAGGGCCGAGGAGGCGTTGTCGGCCACCGTGTCGGCCAGGGTGATCTTCCAGTCGGCGATGGCCGAGTCGACGATCTCGATGGCCGGCAGCAGGTACTCCACCGCGCTGATCAGCTCGGCCAGGGTGGTATCGACATTGGGCAGGTCGCGGCCGAGGACGAAGGCGATCTCGCCCTCGGCCTTGGGCTGGATCAGCCGGCTGCAGTCGATGGCGCCACCGTCGGCGACTTCCATGTCGGCGAACAGCATGCCGAAGTCCGGCTGGTCGACGCCCAGCTGCTGCTGCACGGCCAGCGAGGTCAGGCCGATCTTGCGCCCGACCAGGCGCCGGCCCTGGGCCAGGGCGCGCTGGGTATTGAGCTCCTGCACCGCATAGGCGCCGGACAGCGTGTCGATGCCGAAGCTGGCGGATATCTGCGCACAGGGCGTGCGCTCCTGGCGCGCCTGGGCCAGCGCGGCGGCGGCCTGTTCCAGTTTTCTCAGGGCGTCGTGGCTCATGCGCTTTTCCTCAGGCGGGTGAAGTCGAGCTGGCCGCTGACCAAGCCTGGCTGCCAGCCCAGCTGCTGTTTCAGCTCGGCCAGCGCGGCGTTGAGCTGGTCGGCGGCGACCAGGGCGAAGACGAACTTGTCCGGGCGCACGATGGCGACCAGATCCTGGCCGTGGCCGCCGCGCTTGAACCAGCGCACCAGCTCTTCGTCTGGTTCCTCCACCTCGACCAGATTGGCCGGGGTGTGACGTTGCACGTGCATGCCCTGCGGGCGACCACCGAAGTGGTAGAGGGTGACGAAGCGGCTATCCAGGCTGGCGAGGAGCTGCTTCGATTCGGCGGACAGGGCGGCCTGCGGATCGTGTTCCAGGCCGATCAGGGCGAAGCCTTCACCCAGCACCTCGTCGAGCAACACGCGCTTGCCCTTGAAGGTGCGCACCTGTGGCTGCGGCAGCAGGGTGCCCTCGACGCCGCGGCGACCATTCCTGGGCAGGCCCAGGTAGCTGCCGGCCCTGTAGGTCGGGGTGGGCTTGAAGCCGCCCTCGCGTAGCCACTTGCCGAGCACCGGGGTGACGTTCAGCGTCCGCACGATGAAGTTGCGCAGCGCGGCGGCCAGCGGGTTGGCCATGGAGACGAAGTCTTTCATCTGCACCGAGATGTCGATCATCGCCTTGGCGTGGTGGTAGCGCTCGCTGCCGTAGGTGTCGAGCAGCTGCTCGGCGGCCTTGCCGCGCAGCACCGCTTCCAGCTTCCAGGCCAGGTTGTAGGCGTCGCGTACACCGGAGCTCATGCCCTGGCCCATGAACTGCGGGGTCATGTGCGCGGCATCGCCGGCCAGCAGCACGCGGCCCTTGCGCCATTCGCGGGCGACCAGGGCGTTGAAGGTGTAGACCAGCTTGCGCTTGACCTCGAACTTGTCCGGGTCGACGTAGCGGCTGATCAGGCTGCGCACGGTGGCCGGGTCTTCCATGTACTCCTTGGTCTGCCCGGGCATCAGCATGAACTCGAAGCGGTGGAAACGCCCCGGCTGCGGGCAGCTGACCACCGGGCAGGCCGGGTCGCAGACGAAGTTGAAGTAGGGGATGTGGCGCAGGGCGTCTTCGCCCTCCTTCATCTCCAGGTCGACCACCAGCCAGGGTTCGGGGAAGTTCTTGCCGTCCATGCCGATGCCCAGCTTCTCGCGCACCGTGCTGCGGCCGCCGTCGGCGCCGACCAGGTAGCGGGCTTTGAGCGTGACCGGCGCCGGATCGACAGCGAGGTCGACGCGGCTGCCGTCGCCATCACCGAAGCGGCAGTTCTGCGTGGCCTGGTGGGTGATGGTGACCAGCCCGCCGTCCTGGGAAAAATCCACCAGCTCGCGGCCGCGCAGTACGCGCACCGCCGGGTAGCGGGCCAGCAGGTCGCTGAGCTTGGTCTCCAGCCAGGGCTGGTAAAGGAAGTTGATCACCGGCCAGCCGAAGCTGCGCTTGAGCTGCCAGTAGCGGCCGATCACCCGGCCATCGGGGAAAGTCCACTGCGCGGGGGTGTCGATCTGCATATCGGCGGCCAGCTCGGGGGCGACGCCGGCGGCCTGCATCACGCGCATGCATTCGTCGTCGGTGTAGACCGCGCGGGCGTTGCCGTAGAACACCGGCTCGCGCTCCAGCACCAGCACCGAGAGGCCGCGCTTGCCGAGCAGGTGGGCGAGGGTGGCACCGGTCGGGCCGAGGCCGGCGATGACGACGTCGACGATTTCGGGATTTTGGCTATTCATGGTGACTCCTAGAGCGGCGAGTACTCGGCGGCGCGCAGCGAGCGCAGGCCCTGGCCGAGGTTGCCCAGATTGGTTTTCAGCTTGTGCCAGGCACTGCGCTTCGGCGGCTTGTGGCCCCACAGGCTGATGCCCTGGTAGGTGGTGGTCTGCCAGCTGGCTTCGTCGACTTCCAGGGCATTCCAGCCCAGCTCGATCTCGAAGCCGGAGGGGCTGAGCACGTAGAACGACTGCTCGCGGTCGTTGGGGTGCTCGCCGATCTCGTGGGCCATCTCGAAGCCCAGCTGGCGGCAGCGCAGGAAGGCATCGGTCAGCTCGCTCACCGAGGTGGTCAGCAGGTTCATGTGCTGCACCTGGGTGCGGATCGGGTCGATGGGCATGCCGCGCACCTGGGCGATGGCGATCGAGTGGTGGCGCGGATTGACCCGGAAGAACTCGATATCGAGGGTCACCCCGCCGAGCTGCTCGACTATGGTGTCGCTCTGCCGGGCATCGAAGATCTCCTCCCAGAAGCGGCGCATGTCCTGGCCGCGGCGGCTGGTGATGGCCAGATGGCCCATGCCGGCCGCACCGGTGATGAAGCCTTGGCTGAGCATGTCCAGCGGCTCGCTGGTGGTTACGGCATCGACGAACAGCTCGATGGCCAGGCGCTTGGGCCCCTGCACCCGCCAGAAGCGCTGCACACCACGCTCGGCGGCTTCTACGGCGCTGCTGACCTGGACGGCGATGCCGCGGGCCTGCAGGCGCAGCAGGACGATGTCCAGGGTGGCCTGGTCGCGCAGTTGCCAGCCGATGGCGGCGAAGTCTTCCGCCGGGCCGCGCTGAATTATCAGGCGGCGCTGATGGTGATCCATGCGGAAGGCCAGGGTGCTGCTATCCGCGTGCTGCAGGTGCAGGCCGATGCCGTCCTGCAGCAGCGCCTGCCAGCGCTCCAGGCGGTTCGATTCGATGACCGCGTAGCCCATGCTGCTGGCGCCGAAGATGTCCTGATTCATAGGGGCTCCGCGCGCTCAGGCCGGGGTGCGGCAGGCGAGAAAGCCGGCCGTGACGGCGTTGAATTCGGCGGCGCGTTCCCACTGCACCCAGTGCCCGGTCTTGCTGAACAGGTACAGGTCGCAGTCGGGCATGCGCTGGCGCAGGGCCTCGCCGCCGCTGGGGCGGTTGACCTTGTCGGCGGCGCCCCACAGCACCAGGGTCGGCACGCGGCACTGGGCCAGGCGCGCGTCGCGGGTGAAGTCCATGCGCAGGGCGGCTTTCAGGCTGGGCGGGCGGCGCAGCGGCGGGGCGGCGACCACCTGCGGGTCGATGCTCGACTGGTAGCGCTCGGCGATCATCGCGTCGGTCACCAGGCTGCCGTCGTAGACCAGGTACTCGCGGATGAAGCGGGTGATCTTCTCCAGCGAGGGGCCAGTGCCGTTGTAGTAGTCGAGCAACTGGTTGAGGCCCTTGGTGGGCAGGCCGCGGGTGGTACCGACACCGCCCGGGCCCATCAGCACCAGGGCCGAGACGCGGCTCGGTGCTTCCAGCGCCATGCGCAGGGCACAGGCGCCGCCGAGGGAGTTGCCGACCACATGGGCGGCCTTGATCTGCAGGGCGTCGAACAGGCCGAGCATGCTGCTGGCCAGGTCGCCGAAGGGGTCGTTGCGCTCCACGCCCTTGGTCGACTGGCCGTAGCCGGGCATGTCCACCACCAGCACGCGGAACTGTTTGGCCAGCGCCTCGATATTGCGCGAGTAGTTGGACAGGCCGGAGGCGCCGGCGCCGCCGCCGTGCAGCATCAGCACGGGGTAGCCGCTGCCGAGCTCGCTGACAAAGATCTGCCGCCGGCCAACGCTGACCATGCGGGAGGTGAGGCCTGGAATTGCTGCGTTGTTGTTCATGTGCGCTCCAGAAGAACCTGCTCTGATGAAAATAAGACTATCAGTGCTCATATATGAACACAAGTGTTCAAATGATGGGTGTTGTGATCTGCACAAAGGCCTGCGCGCAGCTCACGGGCGTTAAAAAAACCGCCCCGCAGGGCGGCAAAGGTCGTGGGCGGGGCGCCCTCGACGGAGTAGCAGGGTCAGCGGATGCCGGCGTTGCGCAGGGCCGCCGGGGTGTACTCGGAGGACAGCGAGGAGAAGCCGAACTCGATTGGATCCTTCTCCTGGTTGCGCATGCCGGAGACGATGTAGCGGCCGTTGATCAGGTCGTACAGCGCCTCTACGCCCAGCCAGGGCACCTGCACGTCGTAGCGCGGGGTCAGGTGGCCTTCGGCGGTGCGCCACAGGGTGCCGCGCGAGTCGTAGTGGTCGGCCAGGGCGATCTGCCAGCTGTCCTCGTCGATGAAGAACACCCGCTTGGCGTAGATGTGCCGTTCGCCCTGCTTCAGGGTGCCCTCGACCTGCCATACGCGGTGCAGCTCGTAACGGGTATACGCGGGGTTGAGGTGGCCGGGCTGGACGATGTCGGCGTACTTCAGGCTGGGCGCGTCGAGCCGGTAGCTGTTGTAGGGGATGTACAGCTCGCGCTTGCCGATCAGCTTCCAGTCGTAGCGGTCGGGGGCGCCGTTGTACATGTCCAGGTTGTCGGCCACGCGCTGACCTTCGGAGGCCGGGTAGGGGCCGTCGTAGGATATCTGCGGGGCACGCCGTACGCGGCGCTGGCCGGCGTTGTAGATCCAGGCCATGCGTGGCTCGCGCACCTGGTTGAGAGTCTCGTGCACCAGCACCACGTCGCCGGCCTGGCGCGCCGGCGCGGTGACCAGCTGCTTGTAGTAGAACAGCACGTTGCCGGGCTTGGCCGGGTTGAAGTCCTTGATGCGGTCGCGGAAGGTGAACTGCTGCTTGAAGTACACCGGCACGAACTTGCCGTCGGCCAGTGGCGTGGCCTGCACGTGGGTGCGCTTGGCGCTGCCACCGCGGTAGCGGGTGATGTGGTTCCACACCACTTCCAGGCCGTTCTGCGGGATCGGGAAGGGAATCGCGGTGCTGAAGTCGGCCAGGCCGTTGCCGCCCTCGACCAGCTTGGTGTTGATCGCGTTGTCCCGCGCGGCCTGGTACACGGCGTCCGGCAGGCTGGCGCTGCGGTGGCTCGGATAGACCGGAATCTGGTAGCTACCGGCATAGCGCTTGAGCATCGCCAGCTGGCCGGGCGTCAGCTTGTCCTGGTACTGGGCGGCGTTCTGCGCGGTGATGGTGAACAGCGGCTGCTCGCTGGCGTACGGGTCACTGAGGAAGCCTTGGGCGCTGAGGGTGCCGGCGTCTTTGCCCAGGCCGCCGTTCCAGGCCGGGATGCTGCCGTCGGCATTGCCGGCCATTTCCGCGCCCAGCGGGGTCAGGCTGGTGCCGAGCTGTTTGGCCTGTTCGGCGCTGACGGCGGCCCAGGTAGCGTGGCTGGAGAGGGTGCAGGCAAAGGCGAGTGCGTACGCCGGGATGATCTTGTTATGCATGGTCGATAACTCCACTTAGAACGACACGCCGAAGCTGAGCGCAACGTAGTCGCGGTCGGTATTCGCGTTGTAGTCGCCACCGAAGTAGTCGGTGTAGGCGAGACTGGCGGTGTAGGTGTTGAGGTAGACGGCATCCAGGCCCAGGCTGATGGCCTTGGAGCCTTCGTTGAAGCCGGGCTCCGGGCCGTAGCCGTTGACGTCGTGCGACCAGGCCAGGCTGGGCTTGAGCTCGATGCCGTCGATCAAGTTGCTGTACTCCCAGATCGCACGGGCCCGATAACCCCAGGCGGTGCTGGTGGTGAAGCCGTCGTCGGTGCAGTACTGCGGGGTCTTGGTGTTGATCTGATTGGTACAGATGCTGTTGTCGGCCAGCTCGCCCATGCCGAAGGTGGTGCTGCGCCCGTAGCGCAGGCCGTCGCCGCCCATGCCGCTGACATGCACCAGGCCCACCTCGCCGACCAGGGTCAGGCGGTCGGCGCCCATCACCTGGTCGAAGAAGTGGGTGGCGGTGACCTGCGCCTGGGTCATTTCCTTGCGCTGGTAGCCCTTGAGCGCGGCGCTGTTGGCCGCCGTGAAGTAGCCGGAAGACAGCACCGGCGAGGCGCTGGCTTCGCCGCTGGCGGCGGAGATGATGTCCACCGGGTTGATCTGGATCGGCATGTTCGGCCGGTAGCTGATCTCCCCGGCCAGGGTGGTGCCGGTGGGCAGGCTGGTGCTGAAGCTGAGGCCGTACAGCTGGATGTCTTCCGGGTAGTCGGCGAACCAGTGCGAGGTGCCCAGCCGGTAGGCCTGGGTCAGCGCCTGGCCCTGGGCGCTGCCGAGCACGCTGTTGCACAGCCCCGGGTTGCTGATGCCGATATTGGCGCAGGCCTGGCTGGCGAAGCCGAGGTCGGCCATATGCGGGCTGCTGATGCCGCTGATGAAGGGCATGCGGCTGTGGTAGTTCATGAAGTAGGCGGCGAACTCGCTGTCCAGCTCCGGGGCGAACCAGCGCAGGGCGGTGCCCCACTGGCCGGTGTTGCGGGCGTCGTGGTCGCCGGCGCGGGGCACCTGGATGCCTTCACTGGTGAGGTTGACGCCGAAGGGCGTCAGGGCGGCCTGGGCCAGGGCGTTCTGATCCAGCACCGGGCCGGCCACCAGGCCGTTGCAGCCGTCGGCGATGGCGTCGTTGGGGGCGAAGAAGGTGCCGCAGTTGTCGATGACGGTCTGATCCCACTCCAGCTGGTAGAACATCTCCGCGCTCAGGTTGTCGGTGAAGTTCTGCGACAGGTAGAGCATGTTGACCGGGATCAGCCCTTCCTTGAGCTCGGAACCGGGGCGGCGCAGGGCGGCGACGTCCACCGGGTTGATGCTGTTGATACCGCCCTGGATGAAGGTGCTCTCGCCCCAGCTGACCACCTGCTTGCCCAGGCGCACGGTGCCCGGTAGGTCGGCGACCGTGTAGTTGTGGTAGGCGAAGGCATCCAGCAGCTGCACGCCGCTGGACTGCGCGCCGGCCTTGCGGCCGTCGTCGTCGATGTCCTTGAACAGGCGGCTCTCGTCCTTCAGCTCGAAGTCGTACCAGTACTTGCCGCGCAGGAACACGCCGCTATCGCCGTGGCTCAGCTGCAGGTCATGGATGCCCTTGAAGATCTTGGAGAAGGTTTCACCCTTCTTGAAATTGCGTCGGCCGTCGTCGGTGACGCTGCTGCCGAGCAGATCCGGGTCAGGGTTGCGCAGCGCCCAGCTGGCGCCGATGGACAGGGTGGAGTCGAGCTGGCCGTCGATTTCGCCAATGGCAAAGTCGATGGCCTGGGCCGGTGTGCAAAACAGTGTGGCAAGGCTGATGGCGCAGGCCAGCCGGGCTGGCTGTGCCGGGGGGTGCTTGAACATCGTGACTACCTCTTGTTGTTTTTGTACGGCGACGCAGGCTCTTTTTGCGGGATGAGCCAACCCGTACAGGTCATCGAGGGCTCGATGAGATCCGTAGGCGGATATCGGGTAGAGGAGCGGGGCGGGCAGCGCCCCGGGTGACGCTGTGCTAGCCGCTGGCGGGCGGCGCTTCAGGCTGGTTCATGGTGCTTCTCCCAGTTTTCTTCGGGCAAAAGCTCCCCCTGCGCGGCCTGGGCCACGCTCGGTGAAGCGACGGGATTCAGTCCAGGTTGGGCAGTACCGGCAGCGGCTCGCAGGCAAAGCGTCGCGCTTCGTCAGGCGGCACGCCCCAGGCGCGCAGTACCAGTTCGGCGGTGTCGCTACCGGCATCGCGCCAGGTCTTGTGGCCCTGCAGCACCAGGCTGATGGCGGCCAGTACCGAGCCGGCGAGCATGCCGACGGCGGACATCAGCTGTTCCTGGCGGAAGTCGAAGCGCTGGCTGGCCAGGCCGGCCAGCGCATCACGTGCCGGCGGGCCATCCCAGAGGCGCTGCAGGGAGTCGTGGGAGGACGCATAGCGCACCAGGAAGCTGCCCCAGTGTGGCTCCTCGTGGGCCCGGCGGATGTAGAAGCGGATGCCGTTGGCCGTGCGCTGGGCGGGGTCGAGCCCCGGTGCCGCGCTGCGGTCGACGCGCTCGTTCATCTCCTCCGACAGGTCGCTGGCCACCGCTTCGAACAGCGAGTCGATGGACTCCAGGTTCTTGTAGATGGTGTTGCGCGCCAGGCCGGCGCTCTGCGCCAGCTCGCTGATATTGACCTCGGCGATGCGCTTCTCGGCGAACAGGCGCAGGGCGGCTTCATGGATACGTTTCTGGATGGCGCTCACGGCTTGAACCCTTCGGTGAAGGCGAATGCCTGCATTGAACACTTGTGTTCACGTGAAATCAACATGGTTCAGTCTAAAATATTTTAATGGCACCGTATTTTCCCCTTTTAGCCGCTCTATATCAGGACTTTGTGCAGTTCGTCGGCTCGTTTAAGGGGCGCCGTCCGGCGCCGTGAGGGCGGAAAGCAAGAATCATGTATTGATATATTTGAACACTAATGATCAATATAGGACTGTGTTGATTCGTGATCGGCGCTGCCGCTGGTCGATGTTCCCACTCAGGTGAATGACCCCATGTCCATCAAGCAAGGGCGCATAGACGTCCACCATCACGTGATACCACCTGCCTTCGTCGCCACCATGCAGGCCAAGGGCATCGAGAAGGTGGCGGGCGCGCCCCTGCCCAAGTGGGATCCGCAGAAGTCCATCGCGGTGATGGACGCCAACGGCATCCAGACCGCGATCACCTCGCTGTCCGCGCCCGGTGTGCACTTCGGCGATGGCGTGGCCCAGGCCGTGGAGCTGGCCCGGCGCTGCAACGAGTTCTCCGCCGGCATGGTGGCGCAGTACCCCGGGCGCTTCGGCTTCTTCGCCGTGCTGCCGATGCCCTTTACCGCGCAGGCCTGCGCCGAGGCCATCTATGCCCTGGATGTGCTGAAGGCCGATGGCGTGGTGCTGCTCGGCAGCACCGATGGCCACTTCCTCGGCGACCCGCGCTTTGATGAGCTGATGAGCGAGCTGGATCGCCGCCGCGCGGTGGTGTTCGTGCATCCCAACCTGCACGAGACCAGTGTCAATATCGGCCTGAACATGCCGGGCTTTCTCATCGAGTTTCTCTGCGACACCACCCGCGCGGCGATCAACCTGATCCTCAGCGGCACCCAGGAGAAGTACCCCAACACCCGCTGGATTCTCGCCCATGCCGGCGGCTTCCTGCCCTTCGTGGCCGGGCGCCTGGCCAGCGTGCAGCTGCCCGAGTTGGAGAAGAACGCGCCCCGGGGCGTGCAGCACTACATCGAGCGCTTCTACTTCGACACCGCGCTGTCGCCGTCGCGCTATTCCATGGTGGCGCTGAAGGAGCTGGTCGATCCCTCGCACATCTTGTTCGGCAGCGATTTTCCCTTCGCCCCGGCGCCGGCCTCGGCCCTGCAGTGCCGCACCCTGGACGAGTCGGATCTGTTCCCCGACCCGCTCAAGTACGGCATCTGCCGTGGCCATGCCCTGGCGCTGTTGCCGCAGTACCGCCTGCGCGACGAGGTGATCAGCGCGACGCCGCTGTTCGCCGACGAATCCCTCGCCGCCAGGGCGAAGCGGGCCATGACCGGGCCCATGGCGTCCCTGGTCGAAAACATGCGCAACCGCTGAGCCGCCGTGCCACTACAAGAACAAGAGGTGATCATGAATCGTCGTACTTTCGTTGCTGGCGCCGGCGCCCTGGTGGGAGCGGGTGTGCTGGTTTCGGGCATGCACAGCGAGCCCGGGGAACAACCGCAGGCGCCGGCTGACCCCCAGGCCGAGCGCGCCGCCATTGCCGCCGCCGCGCAGGCGGGCAAGATCGATGTGCACCGCCACCTGGTGACCCCGGCCATGGACGAGCTGCTGGCCCACCGCGGCAGCCGCACCCTGGCCGGTTTCGCGGTGCCGGAGTGGTCGGAGGTGGCGTTCATGGCCGCCCTGCAGGCCGATGGCATCCAGACCGCCATCACCTCCGTGGTGCTGCCCGGCATCCAGGCCGAGGCGGCCGAGCTGAGCGCCTTCTCGCGCAGCAGCAACGAGTTCTCCCGCGAGCTGGTCGAGCGCCATCCCAAGCGCCTGGGCTTCTTCGCCCATGTGCCGCTGCCCTTTACCGCCCAGGCCTGCGCCGAGGCGATCCACGCCCTGGACGTGCTCAAGGCCGACGGCGTGGTGCTGCTGGCCAGCAACGCGGGCAAGTTTCTCGGCGACCCGCTGTTCGACGAACTGATGCACGAGCTCAATGCGCGCAGCGCCGTGGTCTTCGTCCACCCCAACGTGCCGGCCCGCGATCCGCTCGGCCTGGGCACGCCGCTCGGGGTGGTCGAGTTCCCCTGCGACATTGCTCGCGCCGGGCTGAATCTGATCCTCTCGGGCTGCATGGAGCGCTTCCACAAGATCCGCTGGATCCTCTCCCATGCCGGCGGCTTCCTGCCCTATGTGGCCTGGCGCATATCGCTGGCCAACACCATGCAGGAGTTTGGCGATACCGCCACCCAGGGCGTGCTGACCTATCTGCGGCGCTTCTATCTGGACACGGCCACCTCGGTTTCGCGGCCGACCATGGCCACCCTGGGCGAGCTGATCGAACCGAGCCAGCTGCTGTTCGGCAGTGACGCGCCGTTTGCCCCAGAGCAGCAGACCCAGGCGCAGATCGGCCAGCTAGTGGCTTCCGGTTTCTGGAGTGCCGGGCAGGCCGCGCGGGTCGAGCGGAGCAATGCCCTGAGCCTGTTCCCGGCGTATCGCCAGCCGGGCGAGACGGTGGCTGCATTGCCGGTCTACCAGCAAGAGTCGCTGAGCAGCCAGGCCAAGCGCCAGGTGCTGGCGCCGTTGCGCTCGCTGGCGCAGAAGCTGCGCGAGTGAGGAGGGGAAATAGGGCAGGGCGACGCGGGTGGCGTCGCCTGTGGAACACACGCTAGGTAGGAATGGCCGCGCCTTGTGAGCGCGGCCATGCGCCAAGGCGCCCCGGAGCCGCGTGGTAGTGGGCGGCAGGGCGCGTTGGCGGCGCCACGTTAGGCCGGGATGATCGGTGGGTCAATTGCGATTATCGAACTCGCGTTCGATAATCGCTCGAAGCTAGCCCGCCACAGGATCAGACCATGAGCGAGAATTCCCACCCGCCGCTGTTGGGTATGGCCCCACCCATCGTGGCTTCGCCGGCCAAGCGCATCGACGCGCTGACCGGCGATCCCAACTTCATGACCTCGCTGGCCCGCGGCCTGGCGGTGATCCATGCCTTCCAGGAGCGCAAGCGCCACCTGACCATCGCCCAGGTCAGCCACCGCACCGAGATTCCGCGCGCGGCCGTGCGCCGCTGCCTGCACACCCTGATCAAGCTCGGCTACGCCACCACCGACGGGCGCACCTACTCGCTGCTGCCCAAGGTGCTCACCCTCGGCCACGCCTACCTGTCCTCGACCCCGCTGGCGGTTACCGCCCAGCCGATCCTCGACCGCCTCAGCGAGCAGCTGCACGAGGCCTGCTCGATGGCCACCCTGGAGGGCGACGAGATTCTCTACATCGCCCGCTCGGCCACGCCGCAGCGGCTGATTTCGGTCGACCTCAGCGTCGGTAGTCGGCTGCCGGCCTATTGCACCTCCATGGGCCGCATCCTCCTCGCCGGTCTCGACGACCTGGCGCTGGAGGAATACCTCGCCGGCGCCGAGCTGCAGGTCAAGACCAGCCGCACCGTGCACACGGTCGAGGGGCTGCGCGCGAGCATCGCCGAGATCCGCCAGCAGGGCTGGGTGATCATCGACCAGGAACTGGAGATGGGCCTGCGCTCGGTGGCCGTGCCACTCAAGGACTCCGCCGGCCAGGTGCTGGCCGCGCTGAACGTCGGCACCCATGCCGGGCGGGTCAGCCGCCAGGAGCTGGAGACGCGCTTCCTGCCGGTGCTGCTGGAGGCCAGCCGCGAGCTGAGCACGCGGCTGTTCCACTAGGGGCGCAGCCTGTGCAGGCGTGCCAGGCACGGCCTGTGGTGCACGCGGCGCACCCCGCGGCTGTTGGTAAGCGGGTGGATACAAGAGCCGTTCGATAATCGCCCGAATAGGCGGTTATCGGATTGAAGTGGCTCCGGTCTCTCCTTACTGTGGCGACAGCCTTCTCGCGGAGGGCCACCATAAAAACAATGAGAGACCGTCACGGCCACAAGCAGCAGTGCCTCGCGCACCTGCCGTTACCTGGCTGCGAGCCGCTTCAGCCCTGGCTGCCACTCATTCCTGCTGCGTTCGTCGTGCGTGCCATGGCGAAGCAATACCCACAGGAACTCTCGCCATGACCCGCTCTGCCCAGCTTCCCATCAGTGCCAACCTGGACGTGCAGTCCTTCATCAACGCCCAGCCGCTGTCGCGCTACCAGTGGCGCATCGTCCTGCTGTGCTTCCTCATCGTGTTCCTCGATGGCCTCGACACCGCTGCCATGGGCTTCATCGCCCCGGCGCTGACCCAGGACTGGGGCATCGACCGCGCCAGCCTGGGCCCGGTGATGAGTGCCGCGTTGATCGGCATGGTGTTCGGCGCCCTCGGTTCCGGGCCGCTGGCCGACCGCTTCGGGCGCAAGCTGGTGCTGGTCACGGCGGTGGCCCTGTTCGGTCTGTTCAGCCTGATCTCGGCCTTCAGCAACAGCGTCGAGCAACTGCTGGTGCTGCGCCTGCTCACCGGCATCGGCCTGGGCGCGGCGATGCCGAATGCCACCACGCTGCTTTCCGAGTACACCCCGGAGCGCCTCAAGTCGCTACTGGTGACCAGCATGTTCTGCGGCTTCAACCTGGGCATGGCCTGTGGCGGCTTCATCTCCGCCAAGCTGATCCCGGCCTACGGCTGGCACAGCCTGCTGCTGCTCGGTGGTTTGCTGCCGCTGCTGCTGGCGCTGCTGCTGGCCTGGCGCCTGCCGGAGTCGGCGCGTTTCCTGGTGGTACGCAACCGCCCGGTGGACAAGGTGCGCCAGGTGCTGGCGCCGATCGCCCCGGCGGAAATCGCCCTGGCCGGCTCCTTCAGCGTGCCGGAGCAGCAGACGGTATCGGGTGGCAACGTGTTCCGCCTGATCTTCTCCGGGCAGTTCCGCGCCGGCACCCTGCTGCTGTGGCTGACCTATTTCATGGGCCTGGTGATCGTCTACCTGCTCACCAGCTGGCTGCCGACCCTGATGCGCGACGGCGGCGCGAGCATGGAGCAGGCCGCCTTCATCGGCGCGCTGTTCCAGTTCGGCGGGGTGCTCAGCGCGGTGGGCGTGGGCTGGGCGATGGATCGCTGGAACCCGCACAAGGTGATCGGCTGCTTCTACCTGCTGGCCGGGGTGTTCGCCTACTGCGTGGGCCAGAGCCTTGGCCAGGTGACCCTGCTGGCCACCCTGGTGCTGCTGGCCGGCATGTGCATCAACGGCGCGCAATCGGCGATGCCGTCGCTGGCGGCACGCTTCTACCCGACTCAGGGGCGCGCCACTGGCGTGTCGTGGATGCTCGGCATCGGCCGCTTTGGCGCCATTCTCGGCGCCTGGATCGGCGCCACCCTGCTGGGCCTGGGCTGGAGCTTCGAGCAGGTGCTCACCGCCCTGGTGCTGCCGGCGGCCCTGGCGACCACGGCTGTCTTGGTCAAAGGCCTGGTTAGCCACGCCGACGCGACTTAAGCCCGGCTGCGCAAAGCAGTTGACCTACAACGCCCCGGCTACCGGGGCGTTGTCGTTTCTGCCGGCCGCGATGAGGTTGGTAGTGTTCGATAATCGAACTGTTAGTCGATTATCGAATTGTATGGTGGCGGGAGCGGCAGTAACTTGGCCTCACGCCTCGTTCCCAACAGAGACTCACCATGGCCGAACTTATTTCCCTGCGCGAAGCCATCCAGCGCTTCGTTCACGACGGTGACAGCGTCGCCCTCGAAGGCTTCACCCACCTGATCCCCACTGCCGCCTCCCACGAGATCATCCGCCAGGGCAAGAAAGACCTGCACCTGATGCGCATGACTCCCGACCTGGTCTACGACCTGCTGATCGGCGCCGGCTGCGCGCGCAAGCTGACCTTCTCCTGGGGCGGCAACCCCGGCGTGGGTTCGCTGCACCGCCTGCGTGACGCAGTGGAGAAGGGCTGGCCGCAGGCCCTGGAGATCGACGAACACAGCCACGCCGACCTGGCCAACGCCTATGTGGCCGGCGCCTCGGGCCTGCCGTTCGCGGTGCTGCGCGCCTACACCGGCTCCGACCTGCCCAAGGTCAACCCGAACATCAAGTTCATCAACTGCCCGTTCACCGGCGAGCAGCTGGCCGCCGTGCCGTCGCTGCGCCCGGACGTCACCGTGATCCACGCGCAGAAGGCCGACCGCAAGGGCAACGTGCTGCTGTGGGGCATCCTCGGCGTGCAGAAGGAAGCCGCCCTGGCCGCCAAGCGCTGCATCGTCACCGTGGAAGAGATAGTCGACGACCTCAATGCGCCGATGAACGCCTGCGTGCTGCCGACCTGGGCGCTGGCCGCCGTCTGCCACGTGCCCGGTGGCGCCCATCCGTCCTATGCCCACGGCTACTACGAGCGCGACAACCGCTTCTACCAGGCCTGGGATCCGATCGCCCGCGACCGCGAATCCTTCAGCGCCTGGATCGATGAGTACATCCGCGGTACCGCTGACTTTGCCCAGTTCCAAGAAAAGATCAGCCAGACCAAGCTCGCGGAGGCCAAGTGATGAGCACGCACGACTACAGCACCAATGAAATGATGACCGTGGCCGCCGCCCGCCGCCTGCACAACGGCGCGGTGTGCTTCGTCGGCATCGGCCTGCCGTCCAAGGCCGCCAACCTGGCGCGCCTGACCTCCTCGCCGGACGTGGTGCTGATCTACGAATCCGGCCCGATCGGCGCCAAACCCAGCGTGCTGCCGCTGTCCATCGGCGACGGCGAACTGGCCGAGACCGCCGACACCGTGGTGCCCACCGGCGAGATCTTCCGCTACTGGCTGCAGGGCGGGCGCATCGACGTCGGCTTCCTCGGCGCCGCCCAGGTCGACCGCTTCGGCAACATCAACACCACGGTGATCGGTGACTACCACAACCCGAAAGTGCGCCTGCCCGGCGCCGGCGGTGCACCGGAGATCGCCGGTTCGGCCAAGCAGGTGCTGATCATCCTCAAGCAGTCGCACCGCACCTTCGTCGACAAGCTGGCCTTCATCACCTCGGTCGGCCACGGCGAGGGCGGCGACCACCGTAAGCAGCTGGGCCTGCCCGGCAAGGGCCCGGTCGGCATCATCACCGACCTGTGCATCATGGAGCCGGAAGCCGGCAGCAACGAATTCATCGTCACCTCGCTGCACCCGGGGGTGACCCGCGAGCAGGTGATCGCGGCCACCGGCTGGGCCATCCGCTTCGCCGAGCAGGTCGCCGAAACCCTCGCCCCGACCGCCGTCGAGCTGCATGCCCTGCGCGCCCTGGAGGCCCGCACCGCGGCCGCCCACGGCCAGGCCGGAGGTGAGGAATGAGTCGCGAGGTATTCATCTGCGACGCCATCCGCACGCCCATCGGCCGCTTCGGTGGCGGCCTGGCGGCGGTGCGCGCCGACGACCTGGCGGCCATCCCGCTCAAGGCCCTGCTCGAGCGCAACCCGCAGCTCGACCAGGCGGCGATCGACGAGGTGTTCCTCGGCTGCGCCAACCAGGCCGGCGAGGACAACCGCAACGTCGCGCGCATGGCCCTGCTGCTGGCCGGCCTGCCGCACAGCGTGCCCGGGGTGACCCTCAACCGCCTGTGCGCCTCGGGCATGGACGCAGTGGGCAGCGCCTTCCGCGCCATCGCTGCCGGCGAGATGGAGCTGGCCCTGGCCGGCGGCGTCGAGTCGATGTCGCGCGCTCCCTATGTCATGGGCAAGGCCGACAGCGCCTTCGGTCGCGGTCAGAAGATCGAAGACACCACCATCGGCTGGCGCTTCATCAACCCGCTGATGCAGGCGCAGTACGGCGTGGATGCCATGCCGCAGACCGCCGACAACGTCGCCGATGATTACCAGGTGAGTCGTGCCGACCAGGACGCCTTCGCCCTGCGCAGCCAGCAGCGTGCCGGGCGTGCCCAGGCCGCCGGTTTCTTCGCCGAGGAAATCGTCCCGGTAGTGATCAAGGGCAAGAAGGGTGACACGCTGATCGACAGCGACGAGCATCTGCGCCCGGATACCACCGCCGAAGCCCTGGCCAAGCTCAAGCCGGTCAACGGCGCGGACAAGACCGTCACCGCCGGCAACGCATCGGGGGTCAACGACGGCGCCGTGGCGCTGATCCTGGCGAGTGCCGAGGCCGTGCGCAAACATGGCCTGACCCCACGGGCGAAAGTGCTGGGCATGGCCAGTGCCGGCGTAGCGCCACGGGTGATGGGCATCGGCCCGGTGCCGGCGGTGCAGAAGCTGCTGGAGCGCCTCAACCTGGCCGTCGGCGACTTCGACGTGATCGAACTCAACGAGGCTTTCGCCGCCCAGGGCCTGGCCGTGATGCGCGAGCTGGGCATCGCCGACGACGATGCACGGGTCAACCCCAACGGCGGTGCCATCGCTCTCGGCCACCCGCTGGGTGCCAGCGGCGCGCGCCTGGTACAGACCGCCCTGCACCAGCTGGAAAAGTCCGGCGGCAAGCTGGGCCTGGCGACCATGTGCGTAGGTGTCGGCCAGGGCCTGGCACTGGTCATCGAGCGGGTCTGACGACCGCCGACCCTCTCCCGGCGGGAGAGGGGATTGAGCGAGCCGCGAAGTACCAGACTGCACTGCTCAACTCCCTCTCCCCTCGGGAGAGGGCTGGGGTGAGGGACGTTCCGGTTGCGGAACTCCGTTACTCTTCAATTCAATAAACACACGCTTTCCCGCCTGGAGTTTTCCATGCCATCCGTAAAACTTGCCGACGGCGATCTGAATTACCAACTCGAAGGCCCGGCCGGCGCGCCGCTGCTGGTGCTGTCCAACTCCCTGGGCACCGACCTGCACATGTGGGACGCGCAGATCCCGGCCCTCACCGAACACTTTCGTGTGCTGCGCTACGACACCCGTGGCCACGGCCAGTCCCTGGTCAGCCCCGGCCCCTATAGCATCGAGCAGCTGGGCGGCGACGTGCTGGCCCTGCTGGATGCGCTGGGCATTGCCACGGCCAGCTTCTGCGGCCTGTCCATGGGCGGCCTGATCGGCCAGTGGCTGGCGATCAACGCGCCTGAGCGCATCGAGCGCCTGGTGCTGTGCAACACCGCCGCCAAGATCGCCAGCCCGGAGATCTGGAACCCGCGCATCGAGGCCGTGCTGGCCGGCGGCGTGCAGGCCATGCGCGACCTGCGCGATGCCTCGATCTCGCGCTGGTTCACCGCCGATTTCGCCGCGGCCGAGGCGGACAAGGTTGAGCCCATAGTCGGCATGCTGGCGCAGACTTCGCCCGCCGGTTACGCGGCCAATTGCGCGGCAGTGCGCGACGCCGACTACCGCGAACAGCTCGGCGCCATCCGCGCGCCGACCCTGGTCATCTGCGGCAGCTTCGACCCGGTAACCACCAGCGAGCACGGCCGTTTCCTCCAGGCCGGCATCGCCGGCGCCGAGCTGGTCGAGCTGCCGGCCGCGCACCTGTCCAACGTGCAGGCCGCTGCCGCCTTCAGCCGCGCCGTGCTGGCGTTCCTCGGCGCCTGAGTGGCGCCAGGCCCGCCGCGCATGGCGGCGGGCGCGCGGTGCCGATCAGCCATCATCGAGTTGTCATCACTGGCCGCTAGAGTGCGCAGCTTTTCTGCTCGTCCCCGGACGCAGCAGCCGAATCCGCAGCACAGCCAGAAGATCAACGATGAAGGTGGAAGCAGGCAGTATCCGCAAACCGTTCATGATCCGTTCCGCAGACATGCATGCCGAGGAATTCGGCGCGCTTTTCACGCGGATGTTCGGCAATCTCTATTCCGGGCTGCCGCGCCCGGATCGGCCGATTGCCATCGCCGGCGTCTACGGTCGCTACGAGGGCGTCAGCTTCCGCCGCCTGAGCTTTCGCGGCGATCTCCTCACCGCGCTGCCCGACCTCGACGACGAAATCACCTTCGTGTTTCCCACCGCCGGCAAGGTGATCTTCACCCAGGCCAGCGAGACCGTGGGCGTGCCTTCGCTCGGCCTGGCCATCGAGAAGGCTGCGGTGCGCTCGGTGGGGTTCATCGATGGGCATGCCCAGTACGGCCTGTCGGTACGCCGCGCGCTGTTCGCCAGGCGCCTGGCGACACTGCTGGACAAGCCACTGCTGCAGCCGGTGCGCTTCACCCAGGTGGTGGATCTGCACGGCGGGGCCTTCCAGGGCGTCAAGGCGCTGATCGAGATGGCCACCGGTGCGGAGTTCGACCCGCTGATCCAGTCCAGCGCGCTGCTGCCGCTGCGCCTGCAGGAGATGCTGATCGATGCGCTGCTGGAGGCCTGGCCGCACAACTACAGCGAGGCGCTCAAACGCCCGGCGCCGCTGATTGCCCCGCGCCATGTGAAGCTGGCCGTGGAGTACATCCAGGAACACCCGGCGGCCCTGGCCAGCGGCAGCGAGCTGGCCGAACTGACTAACGTCAGTCTGCGCGCCCTGCAGGACGGCTTTCGCCGTTTCGTCGGCACATCCATCGTCGCTTATCAGCGCCAGGTGCGTTTGCAGCGGGCCTACGATGCACTGTGCCAGGACGACCCGCGCTCGGTCGGTGAAGTGGCATTGGCGCTGGGCTTCAGCAATGTCGGGCGCTTCTGCCAGTACTTCCAGGGGGCGTTCGGCCTGAGCCCGGCCGAACTGCGCAAGGAGCGGGCGGGGCGCTAACCAGGGGGGATACACCCGGCCGTCAGCGAGTGCCGGCCGGATGGATTGCGCCGATCAGAACGGATAGCTGGCCTTGAGGCTGCCACTGTAGCCATGGCTGTCGCCGCCGCCGATGGCGCCGACTTCGGCGCCCAGCTCCAGCTCGCCCAGGCTGGCCATCAGGTTCACTGCCGCACTGAACTGGTCGCGCTCGGCGAAGGCGGCGCGCTGGCTGATGTCCAGGCCCTGCAGTTGGCCCTGGCTGTCGACCTGCGCGTCGCCGAGGACGTGGTCGTAGCCAACGTCGATCCCCGGGGTCAGCTGCCAGCCGCTGGCCAGGCCGATGGGCGCGAAGGCGGCCTTGAGCTTGGCCACGGCGCTGCTGCGGTTTTCGCGGATGCCATCGACCTCCAGGGCCAGTTCGCTGCCTTTTTCCTGGAAGCCGGCCAGGTCGAGGCGGCTGACGCGCACGCCGAGGCTCGGTTCCAGGGTCAGGCCGTTCATCGGTACGCGGTAGCCCAGATCCAGGCCGGCGCCGGCGAGGCTGCCGTGGCTATCGCCCCTGGCGCTGCCGAGGCCGCTGCCCAGCTCGCGCTTGCTGCTGTAACCGAGGTATCCGGCGCTGAGGTCGGCGTCGACGAACAGGCCCTGCTCCAGGCTGCCCGGCGCGAAGCGGGCACCGCCGCGAACGAAGGTCAGGTCGCTGTCCGCCTCGCCATCTGCGCTGCGCACGCTGCCGTTGCTGTAGCCGAAGCCGGCATGGCCGCTGAGCTGCTCGCTGAAGCGCTGGGTGATGCCGAGCAGCAGGCCCTGGCTGTGTTCGTTGCTGCTGGCGGCCTGGGCCGAGCCGTCGGTGCCCTGGTAACCGGCGAGGGAAGTGAGCCACAGGCGGCGCTGGCCGGACTGCAGGTCGAGGCCCTTGGTGTAGGGTGCGGCGGCCTGTTCGATCAGGCCATCCTGGCGCAGCAGGTAGCTGGCGGCATCGGCATGCACCTGGCCGCCGACCGTGGCTTCGACACCGCCGAGGCTGCCGGCATCGACCGCCGACTGCAGGTAGTAGTTGTAGGCGCTGTAGTCGCCCGACAGGCTGCTGTTCTGCAGCTGGGTCAGCAGCTGCGCTCCGGCGGCGGCGTTGCCGGCCAGGCCGGCGGTACCCGGCAAGCTGCTGTAGTAGACCATCTTGCCGCGCAGCACGTAGATGGTCTCCTGGGACAGGCCCAGGCCTTCCTTGAGGTAGTTGTCCATGCTGCCGTACTGCGCCGTCACTTCGTCGAGACCGGCCTGCAGGTAGCTGGCCTGCACGCCGAGCAGTGGCGCGTAGATCGCCGCCATGCTGGCTGGCAGTGCGGCCAGGGTGGCGGCAACGCGGGCGGCGGTGTAGTCGTTGGTGGCCAGGTAGTTTTCCATGATGGTGGCGCTGTCCACCCCGGCGATGCTCAGCAGCACGGCGGCTGTCCAGCCGGTGCGATCCTTGCCGGCGGTGCAGTGGAACAGCGCGGCGCCGTCGGCCGCCGCCAGCTCGTTGAACAGGGTGGCGAACTGGCTGCGCATGCCGCTATCGCTGACGAAGGCGCGGTTGGTCTGTTCCATCATGGCGACGGCTGCGGCAGCGCTGGTGAGCGAGATGGTGCTGATGCTCGCCCCGGACGCGGCACTGCCGATGATGTCGATATTGAGGTACTCCGCCCCCGTGGGCAGGGTATCCGGCGTGCTGGCGATCTCGCTGGCGGTGCGCAGGTCGTAGACATTGCTGATGCCCAGGCTATTGAGAATGGCCAGATCCGCCGCAGTCGGAGTCAGCGCATTGGAGCGGTAGAACACCCCGGAACGCATGACCCCGTCGTGGCTGGTGGTATAGGCGCTGGTAGTGCCGGCGAGATCACGGAAGTTGTCGATGCCGGTCAGCCGCGGAGTATCGAGGCTGTAGGTCTCGGCCCCGTGGGCAGAGCTGATGGCAAGGCTGAGGACGGACAGGGAGTACAGGACGCGGTGCAGCACAATGTAGCCTCTTTGAACGGGTAGGGAGAGGGCTACTATCTGCAGCGATCGGCACACCCAGATGACAGAACGCCAGCACCTGAAAATGGCTGCGCGATCTGTCTGCGGGGTGCGTTTTTTGTCTGTGTGGTGGGAGTGGTTGGCTGGCAAGCCATTGCCTGTTGCCGCTCGTCGAGGGCGGTAAGGCTGTGCGGGAATGGCTTGCGGGGCGCTATGGGCTATGCCTGAAAACACAAAGCCCCTGATCTTCGCTAGGGAAGTCAGGGGCTTTGCTGTTTGGGTTTGGTGGAGCCGGGGGGATTTGAACCCCCGTCCGCCAGTTCGCCGCTATCGGTTCTACATGCGTAGCCATCTCTATTGAGTTAACTCCGCGCGGCCCGAGTGGCAGGGCGCTTGGAGCGAGCTGCATAAGTTTTAGCCGTTACACCTGCAGCGTGCTTGGCGGCGATCCTGTTCTATCTGACAGACCAAATCTTCGGGTTTACAGGCATCCCCTAGGGTCTGCTGGCGCCCTTAGGCGGCCAGAGCGTAGTTGTCGTCGTTGGCAACTATGAAGTTGTGGCAGCGGATTTACGAGAACTGTCACCTACTCGGCATGCCCCTCAAGTTTTGTTACCGGCGTCGAATCCTAATCGGCCCCAGGTACAGTCTTGCTGGTACGCCGCCAGTCTACGGCAAAGGAAGGGCAGCGTCGACCGCTGATCGGCCCTGGAATGCTGTCGGGTTGGGCAGCAAGCGGATAAGCGTGCCATCATCTGTGCATATTTGAGTTCAAGGAGCGCCGGCATGTCGCCTGCACCGAACAAGCCTCTGCGCCGCTGGATATGGCGAGCCTTCCTGCAGAGCGCGTTGATTCCGCTGGTTTTGGTGGAGTCGGTGCTGATCGGCGTGTACCTGTACACCAACGAGTCGATTCGTTCGGCGCAGCTCGGTTACCTGCAGAACAGCGCGCTGCAGGATCTGAGCAGTGCGGTGCAGCGCGAGGGCCAGGTGATCGACAGCCGGCTCAAGGCCATCGAGGCGCAGGTCGGTATCTACCGCGACGCCGTTGGCGCGGCGCTGCAGGATCGGCGCTATGTGCCGGACGAGCTGGAGCGCCAGCGTCATGGGCAGACCCCCGACGGGGTGTTCTACAGCCGCAGCGACGATGGCCGCGCCGCTTCCTTCTATGCCGCCAGTACACCGTCTACGCAGCAGGATCGGGACAAGGCGCTGCGCCTGGCCCAGGTCGATCCGCTGATGCGCTCGATCAAGCAGGCCGACCCGCTGGTGGCCGCGGTGTATTTCAACAGCTGGGACAGCTACAACCGCATCTACCCGTTCTTCGATGTGCTGCAGCAGTACCCGCATGACATGGTCATCCCGCAGTACAACTTCTATTACCTGGCCGACGCCAAGCACAACCCGCAGCGCAAGGTGGTGTGGACCGATGTCTATCTCGACCCGGCGGGGCAGGGCTGGATGATGTCGGCGGTCGCGCCGGTGTACCGCGGCGATTTCCTCGAGGGGGTGAGCGGCCTGGACGTGACGGTCGGGCAGATGCTCGCCGAGATCGGCAACCTGCAGGTGCCCTGGCAGGGCTATGCCCTGCTGGTCAGTCGCGACAACGGCATCATGGCCCTGCCGCAGGCTGGCGAGCGCGATTTCGCCCTGCGCGAGCTGACCCAGTACTCCTACGCCGAGGCGGTGCGCCGCGAGGTGCTCAAGCCGGAAGACTTCAAGCTGGATCGCCAGCCCGGCCTGCAGCCCTTGCTCAAGGCCATGGCGCAGCGCGGCCAGGGCATCCAGGAGGTGCAGCTGGGCGGGCGCAGCCAGCTGATGGCCTGGAGTGAAATCCCGCAGACCGGCTGGCGCCTGCTGCTGGTGGTGGACGAGGCCAATATCTACCAGGAAACCAACCGCCTGGCCGAGCAGTACCAGAAGATCGGTTATCTGCTGATCGCCGGCCTGGTGTTCTTCTACCTGCTGTTCGGCAGCTGGATGTGGCTGCGCTCGCGCCGCCTCAGCCACGAGCTGGCGACGCCGATCTCCGGTATTGTCGAGATGATGCGCGGCGTCGGTCGCGGCGAGCTGGAGCCGGTGGCGCCGAGCACGGGCATCCGCGAGCTGGCGGAAATGGCCAGCGAGGTGCAGTTGGCCGGGCGGCAGCTGCGCTCCAGCGAGGCGCAGCGCTTTGCCGTGCAGAACACCCTGGAACTGGTGCTGGAAAGCACCACCGAGAGCCTCTGGGAAGTCAGCGCGGCGGATCAGAGCATCTGCGTCAGCGAGCGCTTCGTGAAGCGCTTCGGCCTGCGCGACAGCTGCCTGGCGTTTGCCGAGTTCAACCGCCTGGTGCATCCGGACGACCTGCAGCGCGTGCGCCATCTGCGCCTGAGCATGGCCGAGGAGAGCAACGAGGACTTCTTCGAGGCCGAGTACCGCTACGCCGACCCGCAGGGCAACTACGTGTGGCTGCTCAGCCGCGGCAAGGTGATCGAGCGCGATGCGCGCGGCCGGGCGGTGCGCGCAGCCGGCACCCACGTCGACATCACCCGCCTCAAGCAGGTGCAGGAGGAACTGCGCCGCGCCAGCCTGGAGGCACAGGCCGCCAGCCAGGCCAAGAGCCGTTTCCTGTCCAGCATGAGCCACGAGCTGCGCACGCCGCTCAATGCCATTCACGGCTTTGCCCAGCTGATCGAGCTGGAGGCCCTGGAGCGGCCCGAGACTCTGCAGGAGGCCGAATACGCCCGCGAGATCGTCAGCGCCAGCCGCCACCTGACCTCGCTGGTGGACGACATCCTCGACCTGTCGAGTATCGAGAGCCGTCGCCAGCAGCTGAGCCTCAAGCCGGTGGAGGTCAGCAGCCTGCTGGCTGGCTGTGCCGAGCTGGTGCAGCCGGAAGTGCAGCAGCGCGGCCAGCAGCTGCACCTGATGGCGCCGCCTGGCAATGCCCTGTATGTGCTGGCCGATGTGCGCCGGGTGCGCCAGGTGGTGCTCAACCTGCTGTCCAATGCGCTCAAGTACAACGCCCCGCAGGGCCTGCTCAGCCTCGGCTACGAAGTGCGCTCCGGCGGCGTGCGGCTATGGGTCGAGGATTGCGGCGCGGGCCTGACCGCGGACGAGCAGGCGCAGCTGTTTCAGCCGTTCCAGCGCCTGGGCCGGGAGAACTCCAACATCCCCGGCACCGGCATCGGCCTGGTGCTGTGCCGCGAACTGGCCAGCCTGATGAATGGCGAAATGGGCTTCAGCAGTACGCCGGGCACCGGCAGCCGCTTCTGGATCGACCTGCCCAGCGCCGCCCCGCCGGTTGTGCCCATGCCCTCCGCGACGAGCGAGCAGGAGGCGGCGAACCAGGCGCCGCAGGTGGCGGTGCTCTGCGTGGAGGATCATCCGGCCTGCCTGCGGGTGTTGCAGGAAGGGCTGCGCGATATCGCCGACGTGCAGGGCGCCGGCTCGGTGCGCCGGGCCATGGCGCTGCTGGACGAGCAGACCCCGGCACTGGTGCTGCTCGATCTCGATCTGCCGGATGGCAGCGGCCTAGAGGTGCTCGAGCGGATGCGCAGCGAGCCGCGTCTGGCCGAAGTGCCGGTAATGGTGGTCAGCGCGGCTGCCGACGAGGCGTTGCTGGCGGAAGCGCGGCAGAAGGGCGCCCAGGCCTGCATGCTCAAGCCGGTGGATCTGCAGCGCCTGCGCTGGCTGGCGCTGTCCCTGCTCGGCCAGGAGGCCTAGGAGCCGTTGCCGTCACGCTTGTGCCGAAACGGCAACAGATTCTAGCTACTCGCTGGACTGCAGCAGGTTGAGGGCTTCGGCCAGCACCTTCATCGATTCGCTGTGATCGCCCTTGTTGTGCAGCTCCTCGCCTTCAGCGCGTAGGCGCTTCACTTCGGCCAGCACTTCGGGGTCGGCCGGCGGGTCGCTTTTCAGTAAGGCATCGATCTTGGCCATGTCCTGCGGGCAGTGCATGGCGTAGACCGGGGTGCTGAGCAGGATGGCAGCAAGCAGGAGGGCGGGGCGGCGCATGGCGGTTCTCCTCGGCAAGGGACGCCAGCAAGTATGGCAGGCAAACCGGGCCCCGCTGCGGGCGGGGCTAAATGGTGCAGCCTGCTCTGTGTTCAACCCGGCAGCGGTTTGGCGCGGCTGACCCGATCCACCAGATAGACCAGGCCGTGGTAGTCGATGCCGCTGTGGCTGGACAGGCCGATCTCGCAGGTGCGGCTGGTGGAGATGCCTTCCTCGCAGAGCTGCACCGCGTCCTTCAGCGAGCGCAGCGCGTGGGCGTTCAGCGCAGGCAGGGTGAAGCCCTTGTCGCCGGCGAAGCCGCAGCAGTGGATACCTTCCGGAATCACCACCTCCTTGGCGCAGCGCCGGGCGATATCGATCAGCCCCTGGGCCTCGCCCAGATGCTGGGTGGAGCAGGTCACGTGCACGGCCACCGGCTTGTCCTGCGGAGTGAGCTCCAGGCGCTCCAGCAGATGCTCGCGGATGAACTTCACCGGGTCGTACAGCTTCAGCCGCGGATCCAGCCCCTCCTGCACCAGGCGCAGGGTGCAGGGGCTGGTATCGCAGTAGATCGGGTCGAGGCCGCCGCGGCTGGCCTTGAGCAGCGCATCCACCAGCTCGCGCTGCTTGGCCGCGGCCTGCTCGGGGTAGCCTTTGGAGGCGAACGGCTGGCCGCAGCACAGGTTGTCCGCATTGTCGGCGAACAGCACCTGGTAGCCGGCTTTTTCCAGCAGGGCGCGGGTCTTGTCGATCAACGGAGTCTGCTCGGCGTCGCTGAACGACGGGCCCATGGCACGCGACACGCAGGCGGCCAGATAGACCACCCGTGGGCGCTCATCCGCGCTCGGCGCGACCAGCCGGAGCGGCTGCGCCGCCTGCGGCATGGCCGGCGTCCACAGCGGCAGCCCGGCCTTCTCGTGCAAAATGCGCGCGGCCTTGCCCAGCAGTGGCGCGCCCATCAGCCTGCGCGCGCCGTCCGCCAGGCGCAGGGTCAGGCGCGTGCCCTGCAAGGTGGTGGCGAAGTGGCCGGCCAGCCAGGCGGCAGTGCGCGCATGAGTGGCTTCGCCGGCGCGCAGCTTGCGCACCAGGTCGCCGGTGTTGATGCCCACCGGGCAGCGCTGCGCGCACAGGCCGGTGGCGGCGCAGGTGTCCACGCCCTGGTAGTGATAGGCGGCCTCCAGTTCCGTGGTGTCGATGCCGGCACGCTTGCGTGCCTGGATATCGCGCCAGATGACGATGCGCTGGCGCGGCGTCAGGGTCAGCCCCTTGGACGGGCAGACCGGCTCGCAGAAGCCGCACTCGATGCACTTGTCGACGATCTCGTCGGCGGCCGGCAGCGGCTTGAGATGCTTCAGGTGGATCTGCGGATCGTCCGACAGCACCACGTCCGGGTTGAGGATGCCCAGCGGGTCGAACAGGCGCTTGATGGTCCACATCAGCTGGTAGGCCTCGCTGCCCCATTCCAGCTCGACGAAGGGCGCCATGTTGCGCCCGGTGCCGTGCTCGGCCTTGAGCGCACCGCCGAACTCCACCGCCACCAGCTGCGCCACGTCCTGCATAAAGGCTTCGTAGCGCGCGACCTGTACTGGATCATCGAAGCCCTGGGTGAAGACGAAGTGCAGGTTGCCCTCCAGAGCATGGCCGAACAGGATGGCCTCGTCGTAGCGGTGCTTCTCCAGCAGCTCGATCAGGCGGTTGACGCCCTCGGCCAGGCGCTCCACCGGGAAGGTGACGTCCTCGATGATCACCGTGGTGCCGGTTCTCCGCACGGCGCCGACGGCGGGGAAGGTCTCCTTGCGGATCTTCCACAGCTGGTTGTAGACGGCCGGGTCCTCGCTGAAGTCGACCTGCTTCTCCACCGGGAAGTGGGCGATGGCGGCCATGATCTGGCCGATCTGCTCGTGCAGCAGCGTCTGGCTGGCGGCGCGCGATTCGATCAGCAGGGCGCAGGCACCGCCCGACAGGCTCTGCACCCACTCGGGCATGCCCTTCATGTTCTCCACCGAGCGCAGGCTGCGGCGGTCGAGCAGTTCCACCGCGGACACCGGCTGCTGCTTGAGCAGCGGCACGGCCTGGCAGCAGCTCTCCACGTCGGGGAAGACGATCAGCGCGCTGGCCTTGTGTGGGTGCTCCGGCACGGTGTCGTAGGTCACCGCGCTGATAAAGCCCAAGGTGCCTTCCGACCCGACCATCAGGTGGTTGAGGATGTCCAGCGGCTCGTCGAAATCGACCAGCGCGTTGAGCGAGAAGCCGGTGGTGTTCTTCAGCCGGTACTTGTGGCGAATCTTGTCGGCCAGCGCGGTGTTGGCGCGGGTCTGCCGACCCAGCTCGGCCAGGGTGTCGAGCAGCGTGCCGTGACGGGCGCGGAAGGCTGCGATGCTGGCGGCGTCCTCGCTGTCCAGCACGCTGCCGTCGGCCAGCACCACGCGCAGGCCGGCGAGGGTCTTGTAGCTGTTCTGCGCCGTGCCGCAGCACATGCCGCTGGAGTTGTTGGCGACTATGCCGCCGATCTTCGCTGCGTTGATCGAGGCCGGGTCGGGGCCGATCTTGCGCCCCAGTGGGGCCAGCCAGGCGTTGGCCTGGGCGCCGATGACGCCGGGCTGCAGGCGGATCTGCGCGCCGCCCGCACGGATATCGCGGCCGTTCCAGCTGTCGCCGAGGACGATCAGCACCGAGTCGCTGATGGCCTGGCCGGAGAGGCTGGTGCCGGCGGCGCGGAAGGTCACCGGCACGCGCTGGGTGCTGGCCAGTTCGAGCAGGCGCACCACCTCGGCCTCGGATTCGACCCGTACCACCAGCTGGGGAATCAGCCGGTAGAAGCTGGCGTCGGTGCCGAAGGCCAGGGTCGACAGCGGGTCGTCGAACAGGCGCTCGCGCGGGATCAGGCGGTGGACTTCGGCGAGGAAGGCGGCGGGCAGGCTCATGCGTGCTCCAGTGATCACGGTGTTTTCATCTCCCCTCTCCCTTTGGGAGAGGGGCCGGGAGTGAGGGGCCGAGTACGGCTCGAACTTTCCCTCACCCTAGCCCTCTCCCGGAGGGAGAGGGGACTGCAGATTCAGGCGCCCAGCTCACGCACCAGCGAGTCGCGGCTGATGTCCGCGATCGACTTGGCGCCCGTCAGGGTCATGGCCACGCGCATCTCCTTGTCGAACAGCTCGAGCAGGTTGCTCACTCCGGCACCACCGGCGGCGGCCAGGGCGTAGACGAAGGCGCGGCCGAGCAGCACCGCGTCGGCGCCGAGGGCGAGCATGCGCACCACGTCGAGGCCGCTGCGGATGCCGGAGTCGGCGAGAATCTTCAGCTCGCCCTTCACCGCGTCGGCAATGGCGGGCAGGGCGCGGGCGCTGGACAGCACGCCGTCGAGCTGGCGGCCGCCGTGGTTGGACACGACTATGCCGTCGGCGCCGAATTTCACCGCGTCCCTGGCGTCTTCGGGGTCGAGGATGCCCTTGATCACCATCGGCCCCTCCCAGAAGTCGCGGATCCACTGCAGATCCTTCCAGGAGATCGACGGGTCGAAATTGGCCCCCAGCCAGCCGATGTAGTCGGCCAGGCCGGTGGGGTTGCCGCGGTAGGTGGAGATATTGCCCAGGTCATGGGGCTTGCCCAGCAGGCCGACGTCCAGCGCCCAGGCGGGATGAGTCATGGCCTGCAGTACGCGGCGCAGGGCAGCGTTCGGCCCGCTCATGCCGGAGTGGGCGT
Source organism: Pseudomonas alcaligenes (assembly GCF_014490745.1). Taxonomy (NCBI): domain Bacteria; kingdom Pseudomonadati; phylum Pseudomonadota; class Gammaproteobacteria; order Pseudomonadales; family Pseudomonadaceae; genus Aquipseudomonas; species Aquipseudomonas alcaligenes. The sequence continues at coordinate 880,485 of NZ_LZEU01000001.1, forward strand.
CGCGGTAGCGCGCGCCGGGCACCGGCATATCGACGGTGAACACCAGGGTGGTGACGCCGGCGGCCTTGGCCCGCTCCAGGGCGTTGCGCATGAAGCCGCGATCCTTCAGCACGTAGAGCTGGAACCACATGGGCCGATCGATGGCCGGTGCCACTTCCTCGATCGGGCACACCGAGACGGTCGACAGGGTGAAGGGAATGCCCTTGGCCGCCGCCGCCTTGGCCGCCTGCACTTCGCCGCGGCGGGCATACATGCCGGTCAGGCCGACCGGAGCGAGCGCTACGGGCATGGCCAGCTTCTCGCCGAACAGCTCGGTTTCCAGGCTCAGCTCGGCCATGTTGCGCAGCACGCGCTGGCGCAGGGCGATGTTGGCCAGATCCGCGACGTTGCGCTGCAGGGTGTGCTCGGCATAGGCGCCGCCGTCGATGTAGTGGAACAGGAACGGCGGCAGCTTGCGCTGGGCGGCAGCGCGGTAGTCGGTGGAGGCGGAAATGATCATGGGTGTCTCATCCGGGTAAAAAGTGAAACCACTGTGTTCAGGTGAAGTCCTCGGGGCAGGGGCTTTCCGAGGCCCCCGTCATTCCCGCGCAGGCGGGACAGCGGCTTCATCGCTGAACAGCGCTTGCGCTGGCCCGAAGGGGAATAATCCAGGCGTACCGTGGCACCTGGGCTCCCGCCTGCGCGGGAGCGACGGTTGTTCTTCCTTGCCCCTGTAATCAATGCACCAACATGCCAGTAAAGACATAGGCCTGGGCCAGGGTGATCAGGCCGACGAAGGCGGCGAAGATCAGGCTGTGCTTGAGGGTGAAGCGGAACAGGTCGGATTCCTTGCCGACCATGCCGGTGGCGGCGCAGGCCACGGCGATGGACTGCGGCGAGATCATCTTGCCGGTCACGCCGCCGCTGGTGTTGGCGGCGACCAGCAGGGTGTCGTTGACCCCGATCTGGTGCGCGGTGGTGGCCTGCAGCGAGCTGAACAGGGCGTTGGACGAGGTGTCCGAGCCGGTGAGGAACACCCCCAGCCAGCCGAGGAACGGCGAGAAGAACGGGAACAGCGCGCCGGTGCCGGCCAGTACCAGGGCCAGGGTGCTGGACATGCCCGAGTAGTTGGTGACGAAGGCGAAGGCCAGCACCATGCCGATCGACAGGATTGGCCATTTCAGCTCGATCAGGGTGTCGCGGAAGATGCCCAGGCCGCTGCGCAGGCTGATGCGCAGGATCAGCATGGAGATCAGCGCGGCGAAGAAGATCGCCGTACCGGTGGCGGCGATCGGGTCGAGCTTGAATACCGCCGGCATGGCGGTGGCCGTGGCGACGATCGGCGCGCTCTTGATCACCAGTTGATCCAGGTGCGGGATGGCGAAGTTGAACACTGTGGCATACATCGCCCCGCCAGCGGCAAACAGCGCCTTGAACGACTTCAGCGTCCACAGGGTGACCAGCACGGTGAGGATCAGGAATGGCGACCAGGCCTTGAGGATCTGCCCGAAGCTGTAGGGCGACGGCGTGGCGCTACGTTTGCCTGGGGTGCCGCCGAGTATGGCGGCGCCACCGGCGGATACGCCGAGCACGGCCGACTCGCTGGCGCGGCTCGGGCTCCAGACCTTGAGGAACAGGGTCAGGCACACCAGGCTGACCAGCGCCGAGGTGATGTCCGGCAGCTCCGGGCCGATGAAGTTGGAGGTGAAGTACTGGGTCACGGCGAAGCTGCCGCCGGCCACCAGGGCGGCCGGCCAGGTTTCCTTGATGCCTTTCCAGCCGTCCATCATCGCCACCAGCCAGAACGGCACGATGATCGACAGCAGCGGCAGCTGGCGGCCGGCCATGGCGCCGATCTTCATCGCGTCGATGCCGGTGACCTGGCCGGCGACGATGATCGGAATGCCCAGGGCACCGAAGGCCACCGGCGCGGTGTTGGCGATCAGGCACAGGCCGGCGGCATACAGCGGGTTGAAGCCGAGGCCGACCAGCAGGGCGGCGGTGATCGCCACCGGCGCACCGAAGCCGGCCGCGCCTTCGAGGAAGGCGCCGAAGGAGAAGCCGATCAGCAGCACCTGCAGGCGCTGGTCGTCGGTGATCGACAGCACCGAGCTGCGGATCACTTCGAACTGGCCGCTCTTCACCGTCAGTTTGTAGAGGAACACGGCGGCCACGATGATCCAGGCAATCGGCCACAGACCATAGGCGAAGCCGTAGCCGGCGGCGGCAAAGGCCATGTCGGCCGGCATGCCGAAGGCGAAGATGGCGACGACCAGGGACAGCGCCAGGGTGATGCTGCCGGCGACATGGCCCTTGAGGCGGAAGACCGCCAGCGCCAGGAAGAAGAACACGATCGGGATCAGGGCGACCAGCGCCGACAGGCCAAGGCTGCCGAGCGGTGTGTAGAGCTGTTGCCAGGTTTGCATGCAGGTGGCTCCTAATTGTTTTTGGAGGTGCCGGGGTTGGCGCGGGCGGTTGGCGGCTCGTGGCCGGCAGCTTCCGTACCGGTGTTGTCTTGCTTAAATTGGTAATACCAATTTACAAAATAGACGGCTCAGGGTAAAAGGCGGCTCGCCTGCCTGTCAATTTGGCGGCCTGCGACTTTGGTCGCATGGGCCGTCGGCAGGCCGGGCTTGTGGCTGCGCAGGCGGCTGGTTAGGCTGTCGACTGAAACCGGCGCAAGGCCCGCAGGGCAGGCGCTGGCGGGCATTCGGAGAAAGGTGGCAAGTGGTATGACATTTGGTCAGGTGCGGCAGCGCCGGCTGTCGGACGATATCGTCGCGCAGCTGGAGTCGATGATTCTCGAAGGCACGCTCAAGGCCGGCGAGCGGCTGCCGGCGGAGCGGGCGCTGGCCGAGCAGTTCGGCGTGTCACGCCCATCGCTGCGCGAGGCGATCCAGAAGCTGGTGGCCAAGGGGCTGCTGGTCAGTCGCCAGGGCGGCGGCAACTATGTGGCGGCGGAGCTGGGCTCGACCTTCAGCGACCCACTGCTGCATCTGCTGGAGAGCAACCCGGAGGCGCAGCGCGACCTGCTGGAGTTCCGCCACACCCTGGAGGGCTCCTGCGCCTATTACGCGGCCCTGCGCGCCACTGCGCCGGATCAGCAGCGCCTGCGCGAAGCCTTCGAGGCGCTACAGGCCTGCTATGCGCCGGGCAGCAAGGCCAGCCGGGCGCAGGAGGGCGCGGCCGATGCGCGCTTCCACCTGGCGATTGCCGAGGCCAGCCATAACGCGGTGCTGCTGCACACCATCCGTGGTCTGTTCGATCTGCTCAAGCACAATGTGGTGACCAATATCGGCGGCATGTACCTGCAGCGTAGCGAGACGCGCGACATGCTGATGCAGCAGCATCGGGCGCTGTTCGAGGCGATCATCGAGCGGCGGGCAGAGGAGGCGCGGGAGATTTCCCACGGCCATATCCTCTATGTGCAGGAAGTGCTCAACGAGGCGCAGCAGGAAGCCAGGCGGGTGGAGCGGGCGCAGCGCCGCCAGGGGTTCTGAGGCGCTGCGTGCCGGTCAAAGGTGGCGAGCTTACTCGTCGCTGCCCTTGCCCTTGGTGCGCATGGCGCGCTGGACTTCGCGGTCGGCGTCACGCTCTTTCTCGGTGTGGCGCTTGTCGAAGTCCTTCTTGCCCTTGGCCAGGGCGATCTCGCACTTGACCAGGTGCTGCTTCCAGTACAGCGACAGGGCCACGCAGGTGTAGCCCTTCTGCTGCACGGAGCCGAACAGCTTTTCCAGCTCGCGCTTGTTCAGCAGCAGCTTGCGGGTGCGCGTCGGGTCGGCGTAGACGTGGGTGCTGGCGGTGGTCAGCGGGGTGATGTGGCACCCCATCAGCCAGGCCTCGTCGTCCTTGAGCAGCACATAGCTGTCGACCAGCTGCGCCTTGCCGGCGCGCAGGCTTTTCACTTCCCAGCCGGACAGGGCCAGGCCGGCCTCGAACTTGTGCTCGATGAAGTAGTCGTGCAGCGCCTTTTTGTTCAGCGCGATGGTCCCGGAGGGATGTTTCTTCTGTTTAGCCATAGGCGCGGCATTATAGGGAGTCGGCGCGTTGCTGGCGACAGCCTGTGCTTGAGGGGGCTGGTTGAATTCCGCACAATGCGCGCTTCTTTTCGGCCGGCATCCCGCCAAGGGCGCGCCGGCCACAGCAGTTCCGCCAAGTGAGAGCCGATGAGCACCCGAATCCAACGCTCGGCGCTGTTGCCCTATCCGGCGTCGGCGCTCTATGAACTGGTCAACGATGTGGCCAGTTATCCGCAGTTCCTGCCCTGGTGCTCGGCTTCCTGCGTGCTGGAATCCAGCGCCGAGGAGATGCGCGCCAGCCTAACCGTGGCCAAGGGCGGGCTGAGCCAGCAGTTCATGACGCGCAACCGCCTGGTCGCCGGCCAGTCCATCGAGATGAAGCTGGTCGAGGGGCCGTTCAGCCAGCTGCATGGCCTGTGGGAGTTCAAGGCGCTGGGCGACAAAGCCTGCAAGATCAGTCTGGACATGACCTTCGATTACGCCGGGCCACTGGTCAAGGCGACCCTCGGGCCGCTGTTCACCCAGGCCGCCAATACCCTGGTCGATGCCTTCTGCCAGCGGGCCAAGCAGCTCTATGGCTAAGTCGCTGATCAAGGTCGAAGTGGTTTACGCCCTGGCCGAGCGTCAGTGCCTGCTGAGCCTCGAGGTGGCGCCGGGCGTCACGGCGCGCGAGGCGGTGCTGCAGTCGGGCTTGCAGGAGCAGTTCCCCGGGCTGGATCTGGCGAGCGCGCCGCTGGGCATCTTCGGCAAGGTGCTGGCCAAGCCGCAGGAGCGGGTGCTGCAGGATGGCGACCGGGTGGAGGTCTATCGCCCGCTGCTGGCCGACCCCAAGGAAGTGCGCAAGCGGCGAGCCGCCAAGGCGGCCGAAGCCCGTGCGGGGCAGGCCGAGTAAGGGCAAACCGCAGGCATAAAAAAGCCCGGCACTGGCCGGGCTTTTTGTTGTGCGCCGCTTACTGCGGCGAAGCGTCGAGCGGCTCGGGAATCGGTACGGCGACCGGTTCGGCGGAGTCCACTTCGCGCTGGATCTGCTCCTGCAGCGAGCCCGGCTTGGCCGGTGCCTCGTTCTGCGGCTTGCTCTCGGCCTGCGGAGTGCTGACGACGTTGCCGTCTTCGCCGAGGATTGCCTGGTCGCGGCTGACACCCGGCATGAAGTCACCGGCCAGACCGATCAGTTGGTCGTCGCTACCGAACATCAGGCTGACGCGCTCCTGGTAGCGCTGCCGGCCACCGGGCTGGATGCTGTACAGGTAGTCCCAGCGGTTGGCGTGGAAGGTGTCGGTGATCAGCGGGTTGCCCATGATAAACCGCACTTGTCGGCGGGTCATTCCCGGCTTCAACTGGTCTATCATGTCCTGCGTCACGACATTGCCCTGCTGGATGTCGATCTTGTAAACCCCGGGAAAAGAACAACCGGCGAGTGCGAACAGACCCACGAGTGTGAGGCTGGACAGCAAGAGCTTGGTGTTTTGCATCGGTGGGTGACTTCCACTATCTTGGCTGGGCAAAGTAAACCCCGATCATACCCGCATTAACGGAAGCTGCGAAGCAGCAACCACGAGAAAGCCGACCATGGTTGAAAATAGCGAACTGCGCAAAGCTGGCCTCAAGGTCACCCTGCCGCGTGTGAAGATCCTGCAGATGCTTGACTCGGCCACTTCCGGGCAGCGCCACATGAGTGCCGAGGATGTGTACAAGGCACTGATGGAGGCTGGTGAGGATGTTGGCCTGGCCACCGTCTACCGCGTCCTGACCCAGTTCGAGGCAGCGGGGCTGGTGGAGCGCCACAACTTCGACGGCGGCCATGCCGTGTTCGAGCTGGCTGATGGCGGTCACCACGATCACATGGTCTGCGTCGATAGCGGCGAAGTGATCGAGTTCTTCGATCCGGAGATCGAGAAACTGCAGAAAGAGATCGTCAAGCAACACGGCTTCGAGTTGGTCGATCACAACCTGGTGCTGTACGTGCGCAAGAAGAAATAACTGATTTCTTCTGCAATAAAAAAGGCGCCCGTAGGCGCCTTTTTTGTGGCTGCTGATCAGGCCTGGGCCTTGGTCAGCATCTTGCGCGCGTGCTGCAGGGATTCCTCGGTGAGGTCGACGCCGCCGAGCATGCGCGCCACTTCCTCGACCCGCTGGGGAATGTCCAGGCTGGCCACGGCGGTGCGGGTTTCCGCACTGCCGCGCTGCTTGTGCACGAACAGGTGGTTGTGGCCCTGGGCGGCAACCTGCGGCAGGTGGGTGACGGTCAGTACCTGGCCGCGTTCGCCAAGGCGGCGCAGCAGTTGGCCGACCACTTCGGCGGTGGGGCCGCCGATGCCGACGTCGACTTCGTCGAACACCAGGGTTGGCACCCGTGAGGTCTGCGCGGTGATCACCTGGATCGCCAGGCTGATGCGCGACAGCTCGCCGCCGGAGGCAACCTTGGCCAGGGATTTCAGCGGCTGGCCGGGGTTGGCGCTGACCAGGAACTCCACCTGCTCCAGGCCATGGGGTTGCGGCTCTTCGCTGCTACCGGTCGCCAGCTCGATGCTGAAGCGGCCGCCGGGCATGCCCAGGGTCTGCATCTCTTCCTGCGCCGCGGCGGCCAAGCGGCCGGCGGCCTGCTGGCGCAGGGCGCTCAGTTCGGCGGCCTTCTCGTTGTAGTGACGCTGGTAGGCGGCCAGCTCCTCGCCCAGGCGCTCCTGGGCCTCGTCGTCGGCGTTGAGGCCTTCCAGTTCCTCCAGCAGGCGTTGCTGCAGTTCACCCAGTTCGGTCGGCTGGATGCGGTGCTTGCGCGCCAGGCTGTAGATGGTGTCCAGGCGTTCTTCCAGCAATTGCTGGCGCTGCGGGTCGGCGTCGAAGTGGTCGATGAAGCGGTTCAGTTCGCCGACTGCTTCCTCAACCTGGATCTGCGCGCTGGCCAACAGGTTGCTGGCTTCGCTCAGGGCGCCGGGCTGGCCGCTGAAGGCGCCGAGGCGGTTGAGGCTGGCGGTGAGGGCCGAGAGCACGTTGCCGGCATCGCTCTCGCTGCACAGCTCGAGTACCTGGCGGCAGGCGCCGAGCAGCTGTTCGGCATTGCTCAGGGTCTTGTGTTCCTGTTCCAGCTGTTCCAGTTCGTTGTCGCCCAGGGCCAGGTTTTCCAGCTCTTCCAGCTGGTAGCTGAGCAACTGGTGGCGGGCGCGTTGTTCATCGCCACTCGACGACAGGCGTTGCAGTTCCTGGCGGGTCTGGCGCCAGCGCTGGGCGGCCAGTTGCACCTGGCGCGCCAGTTCCTGGCTGCCGGCGTATTCGTCGAGCAGGCGACGGTGGGTGTCCGGCTTGAGCAGCGACTGGTGCTCGTGCTGGCTGTGGATGTCGATCAGCAGCTCGCCCAGGGCCTTGAGGTCGCCGAGCGGGCAGGGCGTGCCGTTGATGTAGCCGCGCGAGCGGCCTTCGCTGGTGATCACCCGGCGCAGGATGCACGGGCCGTCGTTGTCCAGGTCGCGCTCGGCCAGCCAGGCGCGGGCCTCGGCGATGTCCTCCAGGTCGAAGCTGGCGAGGATGTCCGCCTTGTCCGCGCCCGGACGCACCACGCCGCTGTCGGCGCGATCACCCAGGGCCAGGCCGAGGGCGTCGAGCATGATCGATTTGCCGGCACCGGTTTCGCCGGTGATTACCGACATGCCGCGCTGCAGTTCGAGGTCGAGGTGTTCGACGATGGCGTAGTTGTGAACGGACAGGTGCACCAGCATGGAATGTGCTCCGCAAAGTTTGTGCTGGCTATTTATACAGTGTTTTATTTTGTTCTGACAATAACCCTTGAAAGCCTGCGGTCAGGCCCCATATAGGCGACAGAAGCGCGGGCCATGACCCGCAGACGTATTGACAGGAGGACCCGATGGCCGACGAACAGACCCTGGACACCCAGATCCCACAGGACGAGCAGACTGCCGAGGCGGTGGCTGGTGAAGACCTGGCGGCGCGCGTGCAAGCGCTCGAAGAGCAGCTGGCGACGGCCCAGGATCAGTCGCTGCGGGTTGCCGCGGATCTGCAGAACGTGCGCCGCCGCGCCGAGCAGGATGTGGAGAAGGCGCACAAGTTCGCCCTGGAAAAATTCGCCAATGACCTGCTGCCGGTAGTCGACAGCCTGGAGCGCGGGCTGGAACTGTCCAACCCCAACGACGAGGCAATCAAGGCCGTGCGCGAAGGCGTCGAGCTGACCCTCAAGCTGTTCCACGACACCCTCAAGCGTTACCAGCTGGAGGCGGTCGACCCGCATGGCGCGCCGTTCAATCCGGAGCACCACCAGGCGATGGCCATGGAAGAGAGCACCCATGTCGAGCCGAACTCCGTGCTCAAGGTGTTCCAGAAGGGCTACCTGCTCAACGGTCGCCTGCTGCGCCCGGCCATGGTGGTGGTGAGCAAGGCGCCGGCCGCCGCGCCGCCCTCGATCGACGAGCAGGCTTGAAATCCTGCGGGCCGGCCCCATCTGTTTAAGCAAGCGAATTAGTAGCTGACGCCGCGAGCCAGCAAGCGCCGCGACGTACTCAAGGTTAAAGACACAGTTTCGGAGAGAGTGAATATGGGCAAGATCATCGGTATCGACCTGGGGACTACCAACTCCTGCGTCGCCATCCTGGAAAACGGTAGCGTCAAGGTCATCGAGAACGCCGAAGGCGCGCGCACCACGCCGTCCATCATCGCCTACGCCAACGATGGCGAGACCCTGGTCGGCCAGTCCGCCAAGCGTCAGGCAGTGACCAACCCGCACAACACCCTGTACGCGGTGAAGCGCCTGATCGGCCGCCGCTTCGAAGAAGAAGTGGTACAGAAAGACATCAAGATGGTGCCGTACAAGATCGCCAAGGCCGACAACGGTGACGCCTGGGTCGAGGTGAAGGGCCAGAAGATGGCACCGCCGCAGATTTCTGCGGAAGTCCTGAAGAAAATGAAGAAAACCGCCGAAGACTACCTCGGCGAGGCCGTAACCGAAGCGGTAATCACCGTTCCTGCGTATTTCAACGACAGCCAGCGCCAGGCCACCAAAGACGCCGGCCGCATCGCTGGTCTGGAAGTCAAGCGCATCATCAACGAGCCGACCGCGGCTGCGCTGGCCTACGGCATGGACAAGGGCAAGGGCGACCACACCGTGATCGTCTATGACCTGGGTGGCGGTACCTTCGACGTATCGGTGATCGAGATCGCCGAAGTCGACGGCGAGCACCAGTTCGAAGTGCTGGCCACCAACGGTGACACCTTCCTCGGTGGTGAGGACTTCGACATCCGTCTGATCGACTACCTCGTCGACGAGTTCAAGAAAGAGTCCGGTATCGACCTGAAAGGCGATCCGCTGGCCATGCAGCGCCTGAAAGAGTCCGCTGAAAAAGCCAAGATCGAACTGTCGTCCGCCCAGCAGACCGACGTCAACCTGCCGTACATCACTGCCGACGCTACCGGTCCGAAGCACCTCAACGTGAAGATTTCCCGCGCCAAGCTGGAAGCTCTGGTTGAAGACCTGGTTGCCCGTACCATCGAGCCGTGCCGTACCGCCCTGAAAGACTCCGGTCTGGACGTTGGCAGCATCGACGAAGTGATCCTGGTCGGCGGCCAGACCCGCATGCCGCTGGTGCAGCAGAAGGTTGCCGAGTTCTTCGGCAAGGAAGCGCGCAAGGACGTCAACCCGGACGAAGCCGTGGCCATCGGTGCTGCCATTCAGGGCGCCGTACTGGCTGGCGACGTCAAGGACGTGCTGCTGCTCGACGTGTCCCCGCTGACCCTGGGTATCGAAACCATGGGTGGCGTGATGACCGCGCTGATCGAGAAGAACACCACCATCCCGACCAAGAAGTCGCAGGTGTTCTCCACCGCCGACGACAACCAGTCCGCCGTGACCATTCACGTGCTGCAGGGTGAGCGCAAGCAGGCCGCGCAGAACAAGTCGCTGGGCAAGTTCGACCTGGCCGAGATTCCGCCGGCTCCACGTGGCGTGCCGCAGATCGAAGTGACCTTCGACATCGACGCCAACGGCATCCTGCACGTCGGCGCCAAAGACAAGGCCACCGGCAAGCAGCAGTCCATCGTGATCAAGGCTAACTCCGGTCTGTCCGAGGAAGAAATCGAGCAGATGGTGCGTGACGCCGAGGCCAACGCCGAGGAAGACCGCAAGTTCGAAGAGCTGGTCACCGCCCGCAACCAGGGCGACGGCCTGGTGCATGCCACCCGCAAGATGATCACCGAGGCGGGCGACAAGGCCACTGCCGAAGAGAAGGCGGCCATCGAGAAAGCCCTGGGCGAGCTGGAAGTTGCCGTGAAGGGCGACGACAAGGCGGCCATCGAGGCGAAGATGAACGCGCTGTCCGAAGTGACCACCCCGCTGGCGCAGAAGATGTACGCCGAGCAGCCCCAGCCGGGCGCTGCCGAGGCAGGTGCCGATGCAGCCCAGGACGCGGCCGACGACGTGGTCGATGCCGAGTTCGAAGAGGTCAAGGACAGCAAGTAAGCCCCGCTTACTAAGGTGCCAGCCGACCCTTGGTGGTCGGCGATTCTCCACGCGGGGGCTTGCTCCCGCGTTGGCGTGTCTGGAGCCTGTGAATCAGAGGTGTTAAGGATTTATGGCCAAACGTGATTTTTACGAAGTGCTCGGTGTCGAGCGCGGCGCCAGCGAGGCGGATCTGAAGAAGGCCTATCGCCGTCTGGCGATGAAGTACCATCCCGACCGCAACCCGGACGACAAGGCCGCGGAAGAGAAATTCAAGGAGGCCAACGAGGCCTACGAAGTACTCTCCGATGCCAGCAAGCGCTCGGCCTATGACCAGTACGGGCATGCCGGGGTCGATCCGCAGATGGGTGGCGGCGGTGCCGGCGGCTTTGGCGGCGCCAACTTCTCCGACATCTTCGGCGATGTGTTCAGCGACTTCTTCGGTGGCGGCCGTGGCGGCTCGCGTGGTGGCGCCCAGCGTGGCAGCGACCTGCGCTACACCCTGGAACTGGATCTGGAAGAGGCGGTGCGCGGCACCACCGTGACCATCCGCGTGCCGACCCTGGTCAACTGCAAGACCTGCGATGGTTCCGGGGCCAAGAAGGGCACCAGCCCGGTGACCTGTACCACCTGCGGCGGCATCGGTCAGGTGCGCATGCAGCAGGGCTTCTTCTCGGTGCAGCAGACCTGCCCGCGTTGCCATGGCAACGGCAAGATGATCACCGACCCCTGTGGCAGCTGCCACGGCCAGGGGCGCGTGGAAGAGAGCAAGACCCTGTCGGTCAAGGTGCCGGCTGGCGTCGATACCGGTGACCGCATCCGCCTGTCCGGCGAAGGCGAAGCCGGCAGCCTGGGTGGTCCGGCGGGTGACCTGTACGTAGTGGTCAACGTGCGCGAGCACGCAATCTTCCAGCGTGATGGCAAGCACCTGTACTGTGAAGTGCCGATCAGCTTCGCCGACGCGGCGCTGGGCGGCGAGCTGGAAGTGCCGACCCTGGATGGCCGGGTCAAACTGAAGATTCCGGAAGGCACCCAGACCGGCAAGCTGTTCCGCCTGCGTGGCAAGGGCGTGGCTCCGGTGCGTGGTGGCGGTGCTGGCGACCTGCTGTGCAAGGTGGCGGTGGAAACCCCGGTCAACCTGGACAAGCGTCAGCGCGAGCTGCTGGAAGAGTTCCGCAAGTCGCTGGAAGGCGACAGCTCCCATTCGCCCAAGGCCAGCGGCTGGTTCGATGGCGTGAAGCGCTTCTTCGGCGATATCTAAGAGCTGCCCGCGATCTGCTGCGCGTCGGCCAGGCGTCGTTAAAAACAGGCTCGGAATGCTCATTTACTACTTGTAAACTCCGCTTCCTCGCCTGTTTTTGCCTAGCCTGGCTCTAGCTCGCGAGATCGTAAGCAAGCTCTAAGGAACAGGTTATGCGACGTATTGCAGTGATGGGCGCCGCCGGGCGCATGGGCAAGATCCTCATCGAGGCGGTCGGCCAGGCCGATGGCGCCCAACTGAGCGCGGCGATCGATCGTCCGGACAGCAGCCTGATCGGCGCCGACGCTGGCGAGCTGGCAGCGCTGGGCAAGATCGGTGTGACCCTGGCGGGTGACCTGAATGCGGTGCTCGATCAGTTCGATGTGCTGATCGACTTCACCCACCCCTCGGTAACCCTGAAGAACCTGGAAATCTGCCGCCAGGCCGGCAAGGCCATGGTCATTGGCACCACCGGTTTCTCGCCGGAGGAGAAGCTGCTGCTGAGCGAGGCGGCCAAGCAGATTCCGATCGTCTTCGCGGCCAACTACAGCGTCGGCGTCAATCTCTGCCTGAAGCTGCTGGACACCGCCGCCCGTGTGCTGGGCGACGATGTCGATATCGAGATCGTCGAGGCCCACCACCGCCACAAGGTCGACGCGCCGTCCGGTACTGCCCTGCGCATGGGCGAAGTGGTGGCCAATGCCCTGGGGCGCGACCTGCAGAAGGTGGCGGTGTATGGCCGTGAAGGCCAGACCGGCGCCCGCGAGCGCGAGACCATCGGCTTCGCCACCGTGCGTGCCGGCGACGTGGTGGGCGACCACACCGTGCTGTTCGCCGCCGATGGCGAGCGCGTGGAGATCACCCACAAGGCTTCCAGTCGCATGACCTTCGCCCGCGGCGCGGTACGTGCGGCGCTCTGGCTGCAGAGCCAGCCGGCCGGCCTGTACGACATGCAGGATGTGCTGGGGCTGAACTGACCCGCTGGCTGGCCCCGCCAGGGGCTGGCTTGCCTGGTGGTGCAGGGCGTCATCGTCTGGGGTCGTCTAATTTGCCTCGATTCCGCCCAGGACTGACAGGCGCGCCGGCGCCTGAGTGGCCTCAGGCGGGTTCGGGGTGGGGCAGGGCCTTGGCGGTCTGTTGCCTGAACTGCTGTAGCCATTCGTCGTGGGCGGTGGCCTGGTAGCGCGAGAAGCGGAAGTCGCGGGGCGGCTGCTTGGCCTTGTCCTGCAGCAGGTCGCGCACCAGGCGCCCCACTGCATAGCCCAGACTCACTGGTACGGCATTGCCGACCTGCTTGTACTGCTCGATCAGCGGGCCGGCCAGTTGCCAGTCGTCCGGGAATTCCTGCAAGCGTTTGTATTCCTGGATCGACAGCGGTCGCTCGGCTTGCGGGTGGGCCAGGTCGGTGGCCGGCATGGCCGGGTGGGTCACCAGGGTCGGGGCCGGTTTGTCCCAGCTCAGGCGGCGCAGGAAACCGGTCTTGCCGCCGCCGGCGAAGTAGGACTTGCCCAGGGCTTCTCGCTGCAGTTCCGGGGTCAGGCTGCGCCAGTTCTGCCCGGGGCCGAGCAGGCGGTAGTACTTCAGGCGCTTTTCCGGGAAGTTCAGGTGGTCATGGCGCTCCAGGCCCTGTACCGCCTCGCGGAAGGTGCGCCAGCGCGGCAGGCCGTGCTCGCCGTTTTCCGCGTGGGTCGGGGTGAGGAAGGGCGCCTGCACGCCGTCGCGCGAGCAGATGATGATCACCCGCTCGCGGATCTGCGGGGTGCCGAAGTTGGCCGCGCTGTACAGGTTGAAGCTGCAGGTGTAGCCGGCCAGCTGCAGCTTGCTGAGCACGAAGTTAAGGGCGCCGCCCTTCATCTCGTCCTGCGACAGGTCGGGGAATTCCGGCCCGCGCTGGTCGTGCGGACGATGATCCATGGGGCACGACAGCAGGCCGCGGACGTTCTCGATGACGATCAGGCGCGGACGAATGGTCAGCGCCAGGTCGATGTACTTGAGGAAGGCGTTGCCGCGGTCGTCGTTGAACGCCTTGCGCTTGCCGGCGGTGCTGAAGGCCTGGCAGGGTGGGCCGCCGACTATCAGGTCGACTTCGCTGGCACTGACCTGGGCAGCCTGCAGCACCTGTTCGGCGCTGTAGTCGTTGATGTCGCCGAGCAGGGCGGTGTCCGGGCGGTTGAGGGTGATGGTCTGCCGGCAGTACTTGTTGAACTCGCAGGTCAGGCGGATATCGAAACCAGCCTTTTCCAGGTCGAGGTCGAGGCCCATGGCGCCCGAGAAGAAGCTCAGGGCGATCGGCTTGCCTGCCTGGCGGTCGGGCGCCGGGTGGGCAGGGTGATCCATTGCAATCATGTGGGCGGTTCTGAGTCCGTAGCTGGTCACGCTGTCGGGGTCGATGACCCAGCTGTTGCCGATCTTCTCGGCCTGTAGTTCCTGGTTGCGGCAGAGGGTGCGCACATGCTGTGCGCTGATGCCGAGCAGGCTGGCGGCTTCGCTGATACTTAGATAGGTACGCATTGCTGCTTTCCTTGGCGAAACCTGTGGGAGGTACCCATTCTAAGTGGCAAGGGGGGCTGTCAATCTGTCGCAGGGCCAGGGGTGGCGGTGGCTGGCGCTTGAAATGGAAGGGATTTCGTCGTTTTTGCCGGCATTCGGCTTTCGATTTTGGGGCTTTTCCTGTAAGCTTTCCGCTTTAGTGTGTCCACTAAAAGTTGCGCAGAATGAATCAGATAAAGAAGCGGGGTGACGGTCAATACGTCATCCCGCTTTTTTACAACCTGCGTTTGTGCAAGTTCCAGATCTAAGGGAGGTCTTCTTGACTAAGCCAGCCATACTCGCCCTAGCCGACGGTAGCATTTTCCGCGGCGACGCCATCGGGGCCGACGGCCATACCATCGGCGAGGTCGTGTTCAACACGGCCATGACCGGCTATCAGGAAATCCTCACCGATCCTTCCTATGCCCAGCAGATAGTCACGCTGACCTATCCGCACATCGGCAACACCGGTACCACCCCGGAAGACGCCGAGTCCAACCGCGTCTGGGCTGCCGGCCTGATCATTCGCGACCTGCCGCTGCTGTCCTCCAGCTGGCGCGACAAGCAGTCGCTGCCGGAGTATCTGAAGGCCAACGGCACCGTTGCCATCGCCGGCATCGACACCCGTCGCCTGACCCGCATCCTGCGCGAGAAGGGTTCGCAGAACGGCTGCATCCTGGTTGGCGACGACGCCACCGAGGAAAAAGCCCTGGAGCTGGCGCGCAGCTTCCCCGGCCTGAAAGGCATGGATCTGGCCAAGGTGGTCAGCGCCACCGAGCGCTACGAGTGGCGCGAGAGCGTGTGGGAGCTGAAGAGCGACAGCCACCCGCAGATCGCCGCCAGCGAGCTGCCCTACCACGTGGTCGCCTACGACTACGGGGTCAAGCTGAACATCCTGCGCATGCTGGTCGCCCGCGGCTGCCGCCTGACTGTGGTGCCGGCGCAGACTCCGGCCAGCGAAGTGCTGGCGCTGAACCCGGACGGCGTGTTCCTCTCCAACGGCCCAGGCGACCCCGAGCCGTGCGACTACGCTATCGCCGCGATCAAGCAGATCCTCGAGACCGAGATTCCGCTGTTCGGCATCTGCCTCGGCCACCAGCTGCTGGCCCTGGCCTCCGGCGCCAAGACCGTGAAGATGGGCACCGGTCACCACGGCGCCAACCACCCGGTACAGGATCTCGACAGCGGCGTGGTGATGATCACCAGCCAGAACCACGGTTTCGCCGTGGACGAGCCGAGCCTGCCGGCCAACCTGCGCGCCACCCACAAGTCGCTGTTCGACGGCACCCTGCAGGGCATCGAACGCACCGACAAGGTGGCCTTCAGCTTCCAGGGCCACCCGGAAGCCAGCCCGGGCCCGCACGACGTCGCCCCGCTGTTCGACCGCTTCATCGAAGCCATGGCCAAGCGCCGCTAAGCCACGCCGACTGACCCAAGGATTCGAGTAAGAACCATGCCAAAACGTACAGACATCAAAAGCATCCTGATCCTCGGCGCCGGCCCCATCGTCATCGGCCAGGCCTGCGAGTTCGACTACTCCGGCGCTCAGGCGTGCAAGGCCCTGAAGGAAGAAGGCTTCCGCGTCATCCTGGTGAACTCCAACCCGGCCACCATCATGACCGACCCGGCCATGGCTGACGCCACCTACATCGAGCCGATCAAGTGGGCCACCGTGGCCAAGATCATCGAGAAGGAGCGCCCGGACGCCCTGCTGCCGACCATGGGCGGCCAGACCGCGCTGAACTGCGCCCTGGATCTGGAAAAGCACGGCATCCTGGAAAAATTCGGCGTCGAGATGATCGGCGCCAACGCCGACACCATCGACAAGGCCGAAGACCGTTCGCGCTTCGACAAGGCGATGAAAGACATCGGCCTGGCCTGCCCGGTTTCCGGCATCGCCCACAACATGGAAGAAGCCTACGGCGTGCTGGAGAAGGTCGGCTTCCCCTGCATCATCCGTCCGTCCTTCACCATGGGTGGCACCGGCGGCGGCATCGCCTACAACCGTGAAGAGTTCGAAGAGATCTGCGCCCGCGGCCTGGATCTGTCGCCGACCAGCGAGCTGCTGATCGACGAATCGCTGATCGGCTGGAAGGAATACGAGATGGAGGTAGTCCGCGACAAGAAGGACAACTGCATCATCGTCTGCTCCATCGAGAACTTCGACCCGATGGGCGTGCACACCGGCGACTCGATCACCGTGGCTCCGGCGCAGACCCTGACCGACAAGGAATACCAGATCATGCGCAACGCCTCGCTGGCGGTGCTGCGCGAGATCGGCGTGGAAACCGGCGGCTCCAACGTGCAGTTCGGCATCTGCCCGAACACCGGCCGCATGGTGGTGATCGAGATGAACCCGCGCGTGTCGCGTTCCTCGGCCCTGGCTTCCAAGGCCACTGGTTTCCCGATCGCGAAGATCGCCGCCAAGCTGGCTGTCGGCTACACCCTCGACGAGCTGCAGAACGACATCACCGGCGGTCGCACCCCGGCTTCGTTCGAGCCGGCCATCGACTACGTCGTGACCAAGATCCCGCGTTTCGCCTTCGAGAAGTTCCCGAAAGCCGACGCCCGCCTGACCACCCAGATGAAGTCCGTTGGTGAAGTCATGGCCATCGGCCGCACCTTCCAGGAGTCCGTGCAGAAAGCCCTGCGCGGCCTGGAAGTCGGCGTTGCCGGCTTCGACGAGAAGCTCGACCTGAACGACCCGGAAGCCGAGAGCACCCTGCGCCGCGAGCTGACCGTGCCGAGTGCCGACCGCATCTGGTACGTGGCCGATGCCTTCCGCGCCGGCAAGACCATCGCCGAAGTGTTCGAGCTGACCCGCATCGACGAGTGGTTCCTGGTGCAGATCGAGGATCTGGTCAAGGATGAGGAGAAGGTCAAGACCCTCGGCCTGTCCTCCATCGATTTTGATCTGATGTTCAAGCTCAAGCGCAAGGGCTTCTCCGATGCGCGCCTAGCCAAGCTGCTCGGCGTTTCCGAGAAGAGCCTGCGCGCCCACCGCCACAAGCTGAAAGTGCTGCCGGTGTACAAGCGCGTCGACACCTGCGCCGCCGAATTCGCTACCGACACCGCCTACATGTACTCGACCTACGAGGAAGAGTGCGAGGCCGCGCCGTCGAGCCGCGAGAAGATCATGATCCTCGGCGGCGGCCCCAACCGCATCGGCCAGGGTATCGAGTTCGACTACTGCTGCGTGCACGCGGCGCTGGCCATGCGTGAAGACGGTTACGAGACCATCATGGTCAACTGCAACCCGGAAACCGTCTCCACCGACTACGACACCTCCGACCGCCTGTACTTCGAGCCGGTAACCCTGGAAGACGTGCTGGAAATCGTCCGCGTCGAGCAGCCGAAGGGCGTGATCGTGCAGTACGGTGGCCAGACCCCGCTGAAGATCTGCCGCGCCCTGGAAGAGGCCGGTGTACCGATCATCGGTACCAGCCCTGAAGCCATCGACCGCGCCGAAGACCGCGAGCGCTTCCAGCAGATGGTGCAGCGCCTTGGCCTGCGCCAGCCGGCCAACGCCACTGCGCGCAGCGAAGACGAGGCCCTGGCCCTGTCCAAGGGCATCGGCTACCCGATGGTGGTGCGTCCGTCCTACGTACTGGGCGGCCGCGCGATGGAGATCGTCTACCAGGAAGAAGAACTCAAGCGCTATATGCGTGAGGCCGTCAAAGTCTCCAACGACAGCCCGGTGCTGCTCGATCGCTTCCTCAACTGCGCCATCGAGGTGGACGTGGATGCGGTGTGCGACGGCGAGACCGTGGTGATCGGCGCGATCATGCAGCACATCGAACAGGCCGGCGTGCACTCCGGTGACTCCGCTTGCTCGCTGCCGCCGTACTCGCTGCCCAAGCACATCCAGGACGAGATCCGCGAGCAGGTCAAGAAAATGGCCCTGGAGCTCGGCGTGGTTGGTCTGATGAACGTGCAGATGGCCGTGCAGGGCGAGGACATCTACGTCATCGAAGTGAACCCGCGCGCCTCGCGTACCGTGCCGTTCGTCTCCAAGTGCGTCGGCGAGTCGCTGGCCAAGGTGGCGGCCCGGGTCATGGCTGGCAAGAGCCTGGCCGAGGTGGGCTACACCAAGGAAATCATCCCGCCGTTCTTCAGCGTCAAGGAAGCGGTGTTCCCGTTCGCCAAGTTCCCGGGCGTCGACCCGATCCTCGGCCCGGAAATGAAGTCTACCGGTGAAGTGATGGGTGTCGGCGACAGCTTCGGCGAGGCCTTCGCCAAGGCTCAGGTCGGTGCCAGTGAGATCCTGCCGAACTCCGGCTGCGCTTTCATCAGCGTGCGCGAGGACGACAAGCCGGAAGCGGTGCAGGTCGCCCGTGACCTGGTGGCGCTGGGCTTCGAGGTGGTCGCTACCGCCGGTACCGCCAAGGTGATCGAGGCTGCCGGCCTGCCGGTACGCCGGGTGAACAAGGTGACCGAAGGCCGCCCACACGTGGTCGACATGATCAAGAATGACGAGGTCACCCTGATCATCAACACCACCGAAGGTCGTCAGTCCATCGCTGACTCCTACTCCATCCGTCGTAACGCTCTGCAGCACAAGATCTACTGCACCACCACCATCGCGGCGGGGCAGGCGGTCTGCGAGGCGCTCAAGTTCGGTCCCGAGAAGACCGTGCGCCGGCTGCAGGATCTGCATGCAGGAATCAAGGCATGAATAAATACCCCATGACCGTCCAGGGCGCGCGCGCCCTGGAAGAAGAGCTGACGCACCTGACCAAGGTGGTGCGTCCCAAGCTCAGCCAGGACATCGGTGAAGCGCGCGAGCTTGGCGATCTCAAGGAGAACGCCGAGTATCACGCCGCCCGCGAGCAGCAGGGCATGGTCGAGGCGCGTATCCGTGATATCGAGGGTCGTCTGCAGAATGCGGTGATCATCGATGTCACCACCATTGCCCATACCGGCAAAGTGATCTTCGGCACCACCGTCGAGATCGCCAACTGCGAGACCGATGAGAGCGTGACCTACCAGATCGTTGGTGAGGACGAAGCCGACATCAAGCAGGGCAAGCTGTCGGTCAGCTCGCCCATCGCTCGCGCCCTGGTCGGCAAGGACGAGGGTGATGTGGTCGCGGTGAAAACGCCGAGCGGTCTGGTCGAGTACGAGATTGTCGAAGTCCGCCATCTTTAAGGCGCAGCCGCTGCGCGCCGGCGCCATGGCCTGGCAGCTGGCCCAGACCTTCTGGGTCGGCGGCCTGTGGCTGCTGTACTTCGTCATGCGCCCGGCGCTGGGCGAGATGGGCCTGGCGCCGCTGCTGGTGCAAACCATCCACGCCACCCTGAGCCCGCTGCTGAT